>NZ_JAUOSO010000019.1:0-103426 GCF_030548905.1 Shewanella sp. 2_MG-2023 | reverse complement strand
CGGATGTAGCTCAGCTGGATAGAGTACCTGGCTACGAACCAGGCGGTCGGAGGTTCGAATCCTCCCATCCGCACCATTGCTATTTTGTGTTTGAATTATTTAATGAGCGGATGTAGCTCAGCTGGATAGAGTACCTGGCTACGAACCAGGCGGTCGGAGGTTCGACTCCTCCCATCCGCACCATTAGATTATTCAAAAGCTTTACCATTTTATATATGCGGATGTAGCTCAGCTGGATAGAGTACCTGGCTACGAACCAGGCGGTCGGAGGTTCGAATCCTCCCATCCGCACCATATAAAATTCATACCAAATTATGCGGATGTAGCTCAGCTGGATAGAGTACCTGGCTACGAACCAGGCGGTCGGAGGTTCGACTCCTCCCATCCGCACCATAATTCGGAGAGGTGGCCGAGTGGCCGAAGGCGCTCCCCTGCTAAGGGAGTATGGGCTTTAACTCCCATCGAGGGTTCGAATCCCTCCCTCTCCGCCATTATTTGCATATATTGAATATGCAACTAAGCTCAAATAGCATTGAGCATGCAGTAAACGTAAAAAATTAGCGGATGTAGCTCAGCTGGATAGAGTACCTGGCTACGAACCAGGCGGTCGGAGGTTCGAATCCTCCCATCCGCACCATGATAAAGAGAATGCCCTGTAGATTACTACAGGGCATTTTTTTTACGTTTAATTTATGCTTTATGACTTGGTTGACACAGATTTATCAGTACTATCTGTTATCACTCGTTACATTGCCACATAAGCTGTTATTAACAGATAATCATAAGATCAAAACTTTCACGTTCCACCTTTCACTTTCAAGATTCTAAAGTCCCAAAACTCCTCTTATAATTTCAATCTGTTCTAGTTAACTGAACTACATAATCAATTTTTTAAAGCCACTCTCTGAAGGATTTGTTTGATTCACTAGAATAGTTCGCTGCTAATAAAGCCAATCTGGTTATAAAGTTCATAAATAGTCACCTTCTAGGGCTAAAATTGGCATATTTATGCTTTTGAGCATTCATGCACAGCATTGGGGCGATTGGTTGTTCTTATTCTTGATATCTCTTTTTATATAGAAGTGGTCATAATCTTGTCATTTTTGCGATAAAACCCTCGGAATTGAATAATGTTCAATATTACTGTGAATATTTTATAGAATTATCACATAGTGAGGTTTAATTTTATTATTTTTGGTCTGACCAATTTACAGTGTGTTGGATTAATTGTTATAAATTAGTTATATTTTTCGTCGATGAAGAATCTGATATAACTAAATTAGACAGTTTGAGCTCTTTTTTATAATCTGAAATTGGTTAATATTGATTGAATAATTATTCTATGTGGTACTTAAATGATGTGTACTGCATGAAAATGGTGCAACACTGATAGGCTATATAATTTCATCGGCTTTACGCAATCGAAATGGATCCTATGTGCAATCACTGATTGAACATTAAGACAAGAGAGGATGTATGACTTCAATATCTGAGCAGTTATTTGACGCCCTAGGCGTGATGATAATGGGGATGGGCTTAGTATTCATATTTTTGAGTATGCTAATTGTCGGTATTAAAATCGTCGCCAGATTATGCAAGTCAGAGATTCAACCTACCGTTGCCTATGCGCCAGCACCTGTCGCAGCTTCAGCAACAACACTTGATCCTAAGTTAGTAGCAGCCATTACCTCTGCTATTCATCAGTATCGTGCAAAAGATTAACAGTTTAGGAGTATTTATGAGCAAGCCTTTAGCGTTAACAGATGTAGTATTACGAGACGCCCATCAGTCTATTCTTGCAACACGCCTGCGTTTAGACGATATGTTACCTATCGCTCCTTTACTGGATAAAGTTGGTTTTTGGTCTTTAGAATCTTGGGGTGGTGCAACATTTGATTCTTGTATCCGTTATTTAGGCGAAGATCCTTGGGATCGAATTCGCGAATTGAAAAAAGTGATGCCAAATACACCACAGCAGATGCTACTGCGTGGCCAAAATTTATTAGGTTACCGTCACTATGCTGATGACGTAGTGACGCGCTTTGTTGAGCGCGCACATACAAATGGCGTTGACGTTTTCCGTGTTTTTGATGCGATGAACGATGTACGTAATCTAGAGACTGCAGTAAAAGCGGTTAAACAGGTCGGCGGTCATGCCCAAGGTACGATTTCATTTACCACTAGCCCAGTTCACACTGTTGATACTTGGGTTTCAATGGCGAAAAACCTCGAAGATTTAGGGTGTGACTCGTTATGTATTAAGGACATGGCTGGTTTACTTAAACCAATGGAAGCTTATGACCTTATTAGCCGTTTGAAATCACAAACTGATTTAACGGTATCAATGCATTGTCATGCTACAACGGGTTTAAGTACTGCAACGTACCAAAAAGCCATCGAAGCTGGTATTGATGTTCTTGATACTGCGATTTCTTCTATGAGCCAAACTTATGGTCATTCAGCAACTGAAACACTGGTGGCAATGGCAGAAGATAATGGCCGCTCAACGGGTTATGACATGGCGACCCTTGAAGAGATTGCTGCATATTTCAGAGATGTACGTAAAAAATATGCACGTTTTGAAGGTGCGCTTAAAGGCATTGATTCTCGTATCTTACGTGCACAAGTGCCAGGTGGCATGTTAACTAACATGGAAAACCAGCTTAAAGAGCAGGGCGCTGCTGACAAGATGGATGAAGTATTAGAAGAAATCCCACGAGTACGTGAAGATCTTGGCTTCTTACCTCTAGTTACACCAACCTCACAAATTGTCGGCACACAGTCAGTTATTAATGTCCTGATGGGTGAACGTTATAAAACACTCGCAAAAGAAACAGAAGGCGTATTAAAAGGTGAGTACGGCGCAACACCAGCCCCTGTTAACGCTGAACTACAAGCTAGAGTACTAAATGGCGCAGAAGCGATTACATGTCGTCCTGCCGATCTTATCGAGCCTGAACTTGAAAAACTACGTACCGAGTTAAGCGACATCGCTAAGAAAGATGGTTTTAGTTTAGCGACTGAAACTGATGACGATGTGATGACGTATGCATTATTCAACCAAATCGGCCTGCAGTTTTTATCTAACCGTGGTAATCCAGATGCATTTGAGCCAGTCCCAAGTGCTGATGATATGGCTGTACCTGCTGCGAAAACAGAGAAAGGCCCTGAAACGTACACTGTTAATGTTCAGGGGCAAAACTTTGTCGTTGAAGTGAGTGAGGGTGGCGATATAAGCCAAATTGTTCCTGCAACCACTGAAGCGGGCTCACAAGCGCCTGCACCATTAGCGCCACATGCTCCTGTCAGCAATACAATCAAAACCACGATGAATGCGCCATTATCTGGCAATATTTTCAAAGTCTTGGTTAATGATGGCGATCAAGTCAACGAAGGTGATGTCATCATCATCCTTGAAGCAATGAAAATGGAAACAGAAGTGCGTGCAGAAACTGCGGGTATCATTCGTAATATATCAGTTAAGCAAGGTGATGCAGTTACAGTTGGTTCACCACTGTTAGCATTAGCGTAGGAGATAGCATGGAAGGATTAATGGCCTTTTGGTCTGAGACGGGTATTGCTAACTTCGCACCTGATCAATTATTTATGATGGCAATTGGAGGCTTATTACTTTTCCTTGCCATTTCTAAAGGTTTTGAGCCGCTATTATTAGTACCGATTGGTTTTGGTGCCATTTTAGCGAATATTCCAAATGCAGGTTTTACCGACGAAGGTGGTTTGCTTTGGTATGCCTACCATGTGGGAATTGAAACGGGGATTTTCCCGCTATTGATTTTCATGGGCGTAGGTGCACTGACAGATTTTGGTGCATTGATTGCTAACCCGAAGACCTTGTTATTGGGTGCAGCTGCGCAGTTTGGCATTTTTGCTACCTTGCTAGGTGCGATTGCACTGAACCTAGTGCCAGGGTTTGAATTTTCCATGCAAGATGCGGCTGCTATTGCCATCATTGGCGGTGCAGATGGTCCGACAGCTATTTTCTTAGCCTCGAAGCTTGCTCCTGATTTATTAGGTGCGATTGCGGTTGCTGCATACTCATATATGGCTTTAGTACCATTAATTCAGCCACCGATTATGCGTCTATTAACCAGCGAATCAGAGCGTACCATTAAGATGGAACAGCTTCGTGAAGTCAGTAAGAAAGAAAAAATCATCTTCCCACTGATGGTGGTCGGTATGACAATTCTGTTCTTACCAGCAGCAACACCGCTAGTAGGTATGTTTTGTTTAGGTAACTTAATGCGTGAATGTGGCGTGGTTGATAGACTTTCAAGCACTGCGCAGAATGAGTTAATTAACGTTGTGACGATTTTCCTTGGTTTAGCAGTGGGCTCAAAGCTGCAAGCTGAAGAATTCCTGCGCATCGAAACTTTAGGCATTTTAGTCTTAGGCGCTGTTGCTTTCAGTATTGGTACTGCAGCAGGTGTGATGATGGCTAAATTGATGTCTAAGTTATCTGGCGGCAAGATAAACCCATTAATTGGTGCAGCGGGCGTATCTGCAGTTCCTATGGCAGCGCGTGTTGTAAACAAGGTAGGTCTTGAGGCTAATCAGCAAAACTTCTTACTGATGCACGCTATGGGGCCTAACGTTGCTGGTGTTCTAGGTAGCGCTGTAGCTGCGGGTGTATTACTTGCAGTATTAGGCTAATCGTTATCAAATGTAGCGACAAGTAAACGCGAGTCATCGAATGAAGCCACTGACTAACAGTGGCTTTTTTATTGGCTTAAAATTGTTATTGCACTGATGCATGCCATTTAAGGTGTTAGACCATCCTATCCTGCTCAAATCTATTCCACCTCGTTTCAACAAACTAAGTCTCATTAAGCCTAGTCTCAACAAACTAAGTCTCATTAAACTAAGTCTCAACAAACTAAGTCTCATTAAACTAAGTCTCAACAAACTAAGTCTCATTAAATCTAATCTCAACAAGCTAAGTCTCATTAAACCTACTCCCAACAAACTAAGTCTCATTAAACCTACTCTCAACAAGCTAAGTCTCATTAAACCTAGTCTCATTAAACCTAGTCTCATTAAACTAAGTCTCAACAAACTAAGTCTCAACAAACTAAGTCTCATTAAACTAAGTCTCAACAAACTAAGTCTCAACAAACTAAGTATCATTAAACCTAGTCTCATTAAATCTAATCTCAGCAAACTAAGTCTCATTCAACCTCATCTCATTTATTCAAAAGTGATTTTTTCGTTTCAATAAAATGTTGCACCTCTTTAGGGGGATACTTTGCCGTTCAAGTACCCATTTAGGTGCGATTGAACTTATGTTGCACTGAATTGGTATCACCCTTTATGAGTACTACCAGTGCTTAATTTGTATACCTGTTTAAAAACAGAGACTTAAAAGGTTGGCACGGTTGCTGAATAGTATTTATCAACAATTCGAATTTTCAGTAGTGCTCATAAGTCGCATTTATCGTTGGTTATTTAATCGATTGTCTGTGTTGTGAGCCTTGAAAGAGATAAATTAATTTAAGCAAAGGCGCTTAATTATTCCTTAGGGAGTAGTTGGCGCCTTTTTTGTTTTCCCTATTTCAAACTTAGTTTTTGACTTAACTTTTTTAAATTTAACAAGGATAGAAAGATGAATTGGAAAAAAGCACTTAAACATACTCTATTGGCTGTGTCGTTTACGGCAGTCGCTCCTGCTATGGCAGAGGTAGGCTTTCCTGAAAAAGAAGAGTTAACGTTCGGTTTTATCAAATTAACCGATATGGCGCCGATTGCGATTGCTTATGAAAATGGTTACTTCGAAGAAGAAGGTTTATATGTGACCATCGAAGCACAAGCTAACTGGAAGGTGCTATTAGATGGTGTTATCGATGGACGTTTAGATGGTGCACATATGTTGGCAGGGCAACCGATAGCTGCCACGATTGGTTATGGCACTAAAGCTCACATCATCACGCCTTTTTCGATGGACTTAAATGGTAATGCGATTACGGTTTCAAATGATATTTGGAGCAAGATGAAACCCAATATTGCCAAAGATAGTGAAGGGAACCCCGTTCACCCTATTAAAGCTGATGCGTTAAAACCAGTGGTAGAGGAATACACTGAAGCGGGTAAGCCATTTAAAATGGGTATGGTATTTCCTGTCTCAACTCATAACTACGAATTACGTTATTGGTTAGCAGCAGGTGGTATCCACCCTGGTTACTACGCGCCTCATAGAGGTGATACTTCAGGTCAGTTAGATGCCCAAGCATTTTTATCAGTGACGCCACCACCACAGATGCCTTCAACCCTTGAAGCGGGCACGATTTATGGTTACTGCGTGGGTGAGCCATGGAACCAACAAGCCGTGTTTAAAGGTATTGGGGTGCCAGTGGTTACCGATTACGAGATCTGGAAAAATAACCCTGAGAAAGTCTTTGGTATAACAGCTGAATTTGCAGAAAAATACCCTAACACAACAATTCGATTAACCCGTGCTCTGATCAAAGCGGCGAAATGGTTAGATGATAACAACAATGCTAACCGTCCTGCTGCAGTTAAGATTTTGTCACAGTCAAACTATGTTGGTGCCGATTACGATGTGATTGCCAATAGCATGACAGGTACCTTTGAATACGAAAAAGGTGATAAGCGTTCAGTACCTGATTTCAATGTGTTCTTCCGCTACAACGCAACTTATCCATATTACTCTGATGCGATTTGGTATTTGACTCAAATGCGCCGTTGGGGACAAATCTCAGATGACAAGCCTGATGCTTGGTACAAAGATGTTGCTGCAAAAGTTTATCGTCCTGATATCTACGCTAAAGCTGCACAGTCTCTGATTGATGATAAGACAATCGAAGCTAAGCACTTCCCAGATTTTGCAACGGAAACGGGATTTAAAAAACCACAGCAGCACTTCATTGATGACATCGTTTATGACGGTAGTGCGCCTAATGATTATTTAAGCAAATTCGCTATTGGCTTAAAGCAGGGCGACAAACTCTAGATGATGTATTCGTAAGCAAGTTGAGTCATCAACTTGCTTACGTTTAGCGCGGAGTTAAGGAACACATTATGACAACCATTACACGCTTAACCGATCGATTAATGCTCGATAAAAGTAAATTGACCTCTTTAGTCTCTTGGATGGCTCAAGCCAGTAAAGCATTGCTACTGCCTGTCATTGGCATCACGGTTTTTTTAGTGATTTGGTCAATTGCTGCAAATAGCATTAATACCTCGTTAGGTAAATTCCCCGGTCCTGTTGCCGTGGCAGAACAGTTTGGGGCTTTATATCAAGAGCATAATGCTGAAAGGGTGAAAGCCGAGGCCTTTTATGAGCGTCAAGACAAGCGAAATGCTGCACGATTAGAAGTTGACCCTAGCTATGTTGTGAAAGTCAGAGCATACACAGGTAAAGAAACCTTTGTTGACCAGATTTCTACAAGTCTAGTGACAGTGATGTCAGGCTTTATCTTGGCTGCTGCTATTGCGATTCCAATGGGAATTTGGATGGGCTTGAGTCCAACGCTAAATGCAGCACTGAATCCGATAGTGCAAATTTTTAAGCCTGTATCGCCATTAGCCTGGTTACCTTTGGTGACAATGGTTGTCAGTGCGCTGTATGTATCGCCAGATCCTATGGTGTCTAAATCGTTTATTAATTCTTTACTCACGGTCACTTTATGTAGTTTGTGGCCAATGATGATTAATACTTCTCTTGGTGTAGCCAATATTGACTCTGATTTAGTGAACGTGAGTCGTGTACTGCGTTTATCTCCGTTGACCCATGTACAGAAAATTGTGTTACCGGCTTCGATTCCACTCATCTTTACAGGTATGCGCTTATCGCTTGGCGTTGCTTGGATGGTATTGATTGCGGCAGAAATGCTGGCACAAAACCCAGGGTTAGGTAAGTTCGTTTGGGATGAGTTTCAAAATGGTAGCTCAGAGTCATTGGCACGCATTATGGCTGCCGTGGTGGTTATTGGTCTAATTGGTTTTTTACTCGACCGAGGAGTGCTGGCGTTACAACGTTGGTTCTCGTGGGATAAAACCAAGTCATGAATGAGAGGAAAATCTAATGAGCACTTTTTTAGACATAAGTAACATTGATATGGATTTCCCTACACCTAAAGGGCCATTTAAAGCACTTAAGGAAGTGAACCTTAAAATCAATAAAGGCGAGTTCGTGTCACTGATTGGTCACTCAGGTTGCGGTAAGTCTACGGTACTGAACATTGTCGCGGGTTTATACCAAGCAACCAAAGGTGGCGTGATTTTAAATAGCACAGAAGTGGCAGAACCAGGGCCAGAACGTGCCGTTGTGTTTCAGAACCACTCATTGCTGCCTTGGTTAACCTCATATCAAAATGTTGAGTTAGCCGTAAAGCAGGTGTTTAAGAATAAAAAATCCAAAGCAGAAATGAAAGATTGGATTGAATACAACTTGAAACTGGTTCATATGGACCATGCGATGCATAAGTTACCCAGCGAAATATCAGGTGGTATGAAACAACGTGTTGGTATTGCTAGAGCACTGGCAATGGAGCCTGAGGTGTTACTGATGGATGAGCCTTTTGGGGCACTTGATGCGTTAACCAGAGCCCATATGCAAGACTCGTTGATGGAGATTCAGAATGAGCTCAATAACACGGTCATTATGATCACCCATGACGTTGATGAAGCGGTGTTGCTGTCAGACAAAATTGTCATGATGACCAATGGCCCTGCGGCAACAGTAGGCGAAATTTTAGACGTAAATTTACCTCGTCCTAGAGAGCGTTTAGCACTCGCAGAGGATAAAGATTATAACCATTTAAGAGCTGAGGTACTGAAGTTCTTATACGAAAAACAACGCAAAGTTGAGAATATAAATATTAGCAATTCATCAATTAGTAATGATGAAACTGCTAATGTTGGCTAAGATTATTCTGATGGATAAGCTTTAAATACAATAAGGGAAATATGATGAGAAAGAACCAACTTGCAAGCTTAATCAATAAAAAGTTAGCCAAGTCTGCTTTGACTTTACTTGCACCTGCTTCATTGGCATTGATGGGCCAAGTACATGCAGCAGAAGCAACAACGATTGCAGAAGCGGTTACCGAGGGAAAGGTCAAGGTAGACCTTAACCTTCGTTATGAAATGGTTGAGCAAGATAACGCACTAAAAGATGCAGATGCTTTTACGCTACGTACTCGACTTACTTATGCGACAGCTGATTACTATGGTTTTAGTTCGTTAGTAGAGTTTGAAGATTCACGCGTCGTGGCTGGGGTTGATGATTACAACAACACTCTCGGTAAGAACCCTGATTATTCGGTCATTGCCGATCCAGAAACCACAGAGCTTGACCAATTCTTTTTAAAATACAATTACGAAGGTTTCACTGCTAAAGGTGGCCGTCAAGTGATTACCTTTGATAACCAACGTTTTGTTGGTCATGTAGGCTGGCGTCAAGATAGGCAGACCTTTGACGGGCTTATGCTTGAATATAAATTCAACGACGTTTTTAAAATTGATTACGGTTACATTACTCAACGTAATCGTATCTTTGCTGAAGAGAAAGATATCGATTCAAAAGATAATTTAATTAATGCTCAATTAAAAACGGGCTTCGGTACATTAAGTGCTTATGGTTACCTTCTGGAAGAAGATACCAATATTGAAAATGGTCTGGATACCTACGGTGTCCGTTTCGCGGGAAAAACCGATATTGGTGATATTAAAGTACTTTATTCTGCAGAGTACGCGACGCAAGACTCAGACACTGCAGGCCAATCTTATTCTGCTGATTATATGAGCGTTGAAGGTGGCATTGGACTTTCAGTGGTCACATTCAAAATAGGTTATGAGCTGTTAGGATCTGATGGCGGCGACTATGGTTTCTCGACTCCATTGGCAACACTGCACGGCTTTAATGGTTGGACGGACCAATTCTTAACCACACCTAAACAAGGTTTAGCTGACTTGTATGCGTCGATTGGCGGTAACGTAATCGGTGGTAAATGGGCTGTGGCTTATCATGAGTTTGATGCAGATGAATCGAGTGCGGTTGTCGATGATTTAGGCTCAGAAATTAACGCGGTGTTTAGTGTACCTTTCTATGACCACTATACTGTTGGTGTTAAGTATGCGGCTTATTCTGCAGGTGATGTGGCTGCGGGTAAAGTTGATACCGATAAAGGCTGGGTGTGGTTTAATGCCAAGTTCTAATGTTTATTTAAAACGCTACGTTTTAATGACAAAATTGTCATAAAGCAGGCAATAAAAATGGCAGATGATTTCATCTGCCATTTTTGATTTTATCGCGCTATATCAAGCTGAACTATGCTAATGCTAAAGCTTAAGCTGCTTGTTCAACGACTTTCTCATTTGAGTAAAATTGCTCTTCATCAAACTGACCTTCACTTTTACCAATAACAACAGCTGTCATCATATCGCCAGTGACATTGGTTGCAGTACGGATCATATCAATTACGCGGTCGATAGCGGCAATAAAGGCAATCCCTTCAAGCGGTAAACCCACAACACCTAGTGTTACGGTTAACATCACCATTGCACTTCCCGGCACGCCAGCAGTACCTACTGATGCTACCGTCGCTGTAACCGCAATTAACATATAGTCAGTCATGTCTAACGGAATACCGTAGATTTGAGCAATAAAGATAGCCGCAATTGCTGGGTAAATACCGCCACAACCGTCCATGTTCATGGTGGCGCCTAGTGGCAATACAAATGCGCTATAACGTTTTGATACACCCATTGATTCAGTACATTTATTACTGGCAGGCAATGTGCCAAAGCTTGATGCGGTGCTGAAAGCCACTAGTTGGGCAGGCATTGCTTTACGGAAAAACTGCATAGGGCTTAAGCGAGCTACAAACTTAATTAAACCGCCGTAAACGAAAATAATGTGAATTAATGCGGCAACGTAAATGGCTAAGATGAACTTACCAAGCGGAAGTAGAGTTGATAATCCATATTCGCCAACAACCCACGCCATTAAGCCAAATACACCAATTGGAGTCAGTTTTAACACCATACGAGTTAATTCAAACATCACTTCAGCACCCGCTGAAATGGTGTTTTTTAAAGGCGCTGCTTTTTCGCCAACGGTATTAATCGCTATACCGACTAACGCGGCAAAGACAATAATCTGGAGTACTTTACCTTCTGCTAGTGATGCAAAAGGGTTCTCGGGGATCATGTTCAGTAATACTTGAGCGAAGCCCGGAATATCTCGGTCACGCACTTCACTTGTTGCTAGCTCAATGCTGCCACCCATGTCGAATGAGCTACCAATGGCTAGGCCAATAAATGATGCGGCCGTACCTGTCAGCATAAACATGCCTAAGGTTTTGAGGCTGAGCCGCTTAAGGTTTGCTTGTGAGCCTAAAGAAGTAATGCTAACTACGATGGCACAAAATACTAACGGTGCGACCAGCATTTTAATGGCACTAATGAATAAGTCGCCTAGTGGCTTTAACATTATGGCGCTATCGCCAAGTGCGATACCTGCTAAAATACCAAATGCGAAACCCGCTAGCACTTTCTGCCAAAAAGGAATACGTTTCAAGGTTTGAAAAATCATTTCAATTCCAACTATTTATTATACTTGCTCTTTAAAGTAGGCAAGGGGATTATTATTTCAATAACCTAACACAATCACACATAAAGGCCATTGATAGTCATTGTTGATTTGTTTGTTACGAGCAAGAATACGTCGATAAGCCATATCATGTTCAGCTTATTTTAATATTGCTTAACTACAGTCTTTATCTGAACAATTTTCGAATTGTATTGAGTGTTCCAAGGTGGAACAAACCGTTTTTGATATAACTTATTCCAAAAACACAATATGTTAAATGCACTTTAAAATTCAACAACTTGCTAACTTTGTCGTCTGTATAGTTGAAAGTGTTTAAAACTCTATAGATATCATTAGGTAAAGTAAATGACTGCGTTATGGTTAATGTTTAGTGGGGCGTTTTTAGCGGCAACTTTGTTACCTGGAGGTTCAGAAGTTTTACTTGTGGCTTTGCTAACAGATGCGCCTGAAACTTGGGTATCTTTGCTGGTGGTTGCCAGCGTAGGTAATTCGTTAGGAGCGATTACAAGTTACTATTTAGGCTATTTAGGTCGATTCGCTAAGACGCCAGAGGACTTTGCCTCTAAAAAATACCAACATGGATTAAATTTAATTGAAAAATATGGCTACTGGGCATTACTCTTGTCTTGGCTACCTTTGATTGGTGATATTTTGTGTTTAATTGCAGGTTGGTTAAAGCTACCCATAGTCCCTTCTACAATCATGATTTTGATTGGCAAAACAATTCGATACTCTTTAATAGTAGCGGCCTTTATGTGGGCGTGGTAAAACGATAGTAATAGGCGTTTTACACCAAAGTATTTTATACGAATCGTATTTTATAAATAATGTCAGTGAGGCTTTTTTCAGCAATTGAATCAACAAGGTGAGATTTACTGAAACCCTATGTATTCCCTGCTGTCAGAGATGACATTAGCACATCTCACTGACCTTATATTTATTCAAGGAGAATAGAGTGAAAAAATGGATCTTAGCAGCGGCAATTTCAATCGCTATTAGTGGCTGTGCTCATGAAGCAACCACCTCTTCATCATTACCCGACGGGGTGACCTTACTTGAAACCGTTCAAGCATCAGATGCGATAGGCATCCCTTATAAAAAATACCAACTTGAAAACGGCTTAACTGTCATTCTGCATCAAGACAGCTCAGATCCTTTAGTTCATGTTGATGTGACCTATCATGTGGGCTCAGCTCGCGAAGTGGCTGGCCGCAGTGGCTTTGCACATTTATTTGAACACATGATGTTTCAAGGTTCGCAAAATGTGGGCGATGAACAACACTTTAAAGTGATCACCGAAGCAGGTGGCACCTTAAATGGCACCACTAATACCGACCGAACCAACTACTTTGAAACGGTGCCAAGCAATCAGCTAGAAAAAATGTTGTGGCTAGAGTCAGACCGAATGGGCTTTTTGTTGCCAGCGTTAACCAGCGAGAAGTTTGAAGTACAGCGTGAGACAGTTAAAAATGAACGGGCTCAGCGTATTGATAACCAGCCATATGGCCGTTTGAATGAGCGTTTCAATCAAGCAATGTTCCCAGCAGGGCACCCTTATTCTTGGCCAGTAATTGGCTGGCCAGATGATTTAGAACGTGCCACGGTTGATGATGTCAGAAACTTTTTCAAACGCTGGTATGGCCCTAACAATGCAACATTAACCATTGGCGGTGACTTTGATGAAGTGCAAACCCTTGCCATGGTGAATAAGTACTTTGGTGAATTAGCACGTGGCCCTGAAGTTAATCCCGATCCGAAGACGCCAGTGAGCCTAGATAAAACTCGTTATATCTCAATGGAAGATAAAGTGCATTTGCCACTTGTCTACATGGGATTCCCAACGGTATACGCTCGTCATCAAGATGAAGCCGCATTAGATTTATTAGCTAACATATTAGGTGGGGGTAAAACCTCATTACTCTATAAAAACCTAGTAAAAGATGGTTTTGCGGTGCAAGCCTCGGTAGGGCACCCGTGCCAAGAGTTATCTTGTCGTTTAACCTTATTTGCATTAGCTAACCCAGCTAGCGGTGCTAACCTTGCTGACCTTGAGCAAAAGATTACTGACTCTATTGCTGAATTTGAGCAACGCGGGGTGACCGATGACGATTTACAAAAAGTAAAAGTACAATTTGAGTCAGACACTATCTATGGCATGCAAAGTGTCAAAGGTAAGGTATCAACACTGGCTTATAATCAAACCTTTTTCGATAACCCGAATATGGTCGCAAGCGATCTTGAGCGATACGCCAGTGTCACGAAAGAAGACGTTATGCGCGTTTTCAACAAATATATTAAAGATAAACCGATGGTGGTGATGAGCGTTGTCCCAGAAGGTGCAAAACAGCTTATTGCAAAACCGGATAACTTTACGCCGACTATGCTACCTATTGCTGAGGAAGCGGTAACGGGCACTGAAAATGTCCGTCAAATTACCTCAAGCTTTGATCGCACAGTCATGCCGAAAGTTGGTGACGCCCCTGTACTTAAAGTACCTCAGCTTTGGACTGCATCATTAGCTAATGGTATTGAAGTCATGGGGACTGAAAGTAATGAAACCCCAACCGTTGAGTTATTAATTTATCTTGAAGGAGGAAATCGACTTCCTGAAATGGATAAAGCAGGCTTAGCTTCAATAACCGCGTCAATGCTAAACGAGTCAACTGAAAAGCGCACAACAGAAGAGTTAGCGGGCGCACTAGAAATGCTAGGTAGTCGTATTTCGTTCGGTGCATCAGCCACGCAAAGCTATATTCAAGTGTCGAGTTTGACAGAGAACCTAACGCCGACATTAGCTATTTTACAAGAAAAGTTATTTAGTCCAGCTTTTGCTGAGGCGGATTTTGAGCGCTTAAAGCAACAGGAAATTCAAGGTCTACAGCATCAAGAGTCAGATCCTAACTTTCTTGCTAGCCGTGGTTTTTCAAGCTTACTTTATGGCGATGATAGCCATTTAAGTGCTAATGCTGGTGGAACTCTTGAGACTGTATCAGGATTAACGCTTGATGATGTGAAGCAGTTTTATCAGCAGCAGTATAAAGCTGGCAATGCACAGATGGTCGTGGTGTCTGATTTAAATCAGCAAGAAATCATGCCTTCATTAGCTGTATTTGAGCAATGGCAAGGTCAAGCTAATGAGCCTATGGCATTACCACCATTGCCTAAGCTTGCTGGTGGCACCATTTATATCATTGATAAACCAGATGCTGCCCAATCAGTGATTAAAATGGGTAAACGTGCTTTACCTTATGATGCTACTGGTAATTACTTCAAAGCATTCTTAATGAATTATCCATTGGGCGGCGCGTTTAATAGTCGGATTAACTTAAATCTTCGTGAAGATAAAGGTTATACCTACGGCGCGCGTACTGGCTTTAATGGTAATGACTTAACTGGACGTTTTGAAGCTTCTGCAAGTGTGAGAAGTGATGTGACAGCGGAGTCAGTAACTGAATTTATTAATGAAATAAAGCAGTTCCAAAAAGACGGTATGACGGAAGAAGAGTTGGCATTTATGCGCAGTTCGATTTCTCAAGGTAAAGCATTAGACTATGAAACGCCATATCAAAAAGCAGGGTTTATGCGCATTATTCAGCGTTACAAACTGGCCGATGATTTTACTGAACAGCAAGCTGACATTGTTGAAAACATCACAGCGAAAGAGCTAAATAAGCTTGCGGCTGAACAGCTTAAATTATCTGAGATGATTATTGTCATTGTGGGTGATAAACAAGCTATTTCACCAAAGCTTGAAGCATTGGGCTATCCTATTAAGGTGATTAAATAAGTTTAGCTATTGCTTTTGAAGTTATAGACCCTATATAGCCTATATAGGGTCTGATACAATGAATAAAAACTAATAACGGTGACAATAAAAATGTTACCGTTTTTTCTTTATTAGGCGCTAAAATGTGATTAATTTCATTAATTGTATTTATTTATACAGTTTGGGAAATTATCTCGTCTAATATCGGGTCTAGCAGTTTGAACGTCGTGGATGTGAGCGGCTAATACGAGCAACAATAAGAGAACAGCAAATTGAATTCATTCAATGAAACAATCGATCTTCTTTCTAACGGCGAAGGCCGTGAATCTTTACTTGGCATGCTACGTGGTATTGAACGTGAAGCATTACGTATCGATGACTCAGGTCAATTAGCAAAAGATGGCCACCCAGAAAAGCTAGGTTCTGCATTAACCCATTCTCGTATTACCACTGATTACAGTGAGTCATTGCTTGAGTTTATTACTCCTGTTAATACCAATATTGATACCTTATTAGAAGGCTTGACTCAAACTCATGCCTATAGCGTAAAAAACATGAATGGCCAGTCGCTATGGCCTGTGAGTATGCCGTGTTATGTGGGGGATGAAAAAGATATTCCGATTGCACGTTATGGCAGCTCAAATAACGGTAAAATGAAAACCTTATACCGTAAAGGTTTAACCCATAGATATGGCCCACTGATGCAGATTATTGCAGGGGTACATTTTAACTTTTCAGTATCAGAAAAGTTATGGGATAGCTTGTATGAGAACAGTGATAAAAGCTTAACGCGTCAAGATTTTATCTCAGAGTCTTACTTTGGCATGATCCGTAATTATCGCCGCCTGGTTTGGGTGTTGCCTTACTTTTTTGGTTCATCACCTGCGCTTTGTAGTTCTTTCATTAAAGGTCAGTCTACTGAGTTCGACTTTAAAACAACGGGTAAAGGCACCTTATACCTACCGTATGCAACCTCATTGCGTATGAGTGATTTAGGTTACACCAACCAAGAACAAGAACAGCTTAATATTAGCTACAACTCACTACCTGAGTATTTAAATGGTGTAGGTGAAGCCATCAGAATGCCTTCAGAAAGCTTTGCCAAAATTGGTGTCAAAGTGGATGGCGAATATCGCCAACTTAACAGCAATGTATTGCAAATCGAGAATGAATTTTACTCGCCTATTCGTGCTAAACGTGTGGCTAAGTCTGGCGAAAAACCTTCAGAGGCTTTGGCTAGAGCTGGGGTTGAATATATTGAAGTGCGTGCACTTGATGTTAACCCGTATAGCCCAATCGGGATTGATGCTAGTCAGGTCAAGTTCCTCGATTTATTCTTGCTGTATTGCTTGTTGTTGTCTTCAGAAAAAACCGATGCATCGGCTGAAGCTGAAATTGCTGCAAACCTTAAGGCGGTTGTGCTTGAAGGTCGTAAACCTGGCTTAGCATTGAGCCGTAATGGTCAACAAGTTGCCTTGAATGAGTGGTTAAATGATATTTTTGAGCCCATGACAAGAATTGCTAAATTACTTGATGGCGAAGGCACACAATACCAAGATGCGTTAACGCAGTGGCATGCGGCGATTAACGATCCAAGCAAAACAATCTCTGGTCGTGTAATTGACGATGTGGTTAATCAAGGTATTGACCATGGCGTTTGGGTGAAACAATTATCTCAGCAATATCATGAGTATTTAACTAATTACCCATTGTCAGAATCGACTATGGCAGAGTATGAAGCAGAAGCTGCAGCATCTCTACAGCAACAAAAAGACGTTGAAACCCAACATTCTGTAGGATTTGATGAGTTTTTGGCTGACTACTTTGCTGATTTAGCTGAACCTGCAACAGCAGTGAATCAATGAGAAACATTGCGTTACTAGCGATATCGGTTGTGTTGCTGCAAGGCTGCGCAACGTCTACTGAAGATGAACTGATTTGTGGTTCAGTGGCGAGTTATATTACGCCACCAGTCACAGACAGTTTATATCGTGTCGTGGTAACGCACCTTAACGGTAAACCAGTTATTTCACGTCCATATTATAAGTTACCAGCGGGTGAACATCAGTTTACTGTTGCTGAGTTAATTGAATCGCCGGAACTGAAAGTTAAATTAGCTGCTCGACAAACTAAAACTATCTTGGTTGAGGTTGAACGAGAGCAGCGTTATCACTTAGCCGCTGAATTTAAACTAGATAAAGTTTACAACGGATTAAATACAGATTATTGGCAACCAGTTGTCTGGAAAAAAGAATCTTATGAGTGTGCGTTTGCCAACCCAATGGAGTAAGCTTGCGCGAATTTTCTATTCGTACACTTTCTATTCGTACACCATTCTAAACCGTTCTAAACCGTTCTAAACCATTCATTTGAACTGTAACCGCGTCGCCTTATGCTCAAGTAAGGCTTATGGCTAATTTTCTGGTAAACCCGATTGCATCTGTACTTCATAGATGTGAAAATCTAGCCCAATGATTGAGTTTGTATTCCGTTGATTTAAGGGCTTTTATGAAGTGGTTTTTCCGTGCTTTTAGCACCGTTATTCTTCTGCAACTTGCAGGCTGCGCTACACCACCGCCTAAAGAACCTGATAATTTATGTTCTATATTCCAAGAGAATCGCTCTTGGTATAAAGCCGCAGTCAATACCCGTGATAAATGGGGAGTACCTGTGCATGTCCCGTTAGCCATGATGTATCAAGAAAGTTCGTTTAAGCATAATGCCGCGCCGCCAATGGAATACTTTTTAGGTTTTATCCCAACAGGCCGAGCCAGTGATGCTTATGGTTATGCTCAAGCTAAAACCATGACTTGGGATGATTACGTGCGTGAAACAGGGAACTCTTGGTCGAGCCGCAGTAACTTTGATGACGCGATGGACTTTATGGGATGGTTTATTTACAAAACCCATAAAATTAATGGCGTTTCAAAATGGGATGCCAAGAATCAATATTTGAATTACCACGAAGGTTGGGGCGGTTATAAACGTGGCACTTATAAGGCTAAAGCTTGGTTAGGGCCTGTGGCTGATCGTGTTGACGCCCGTTCTAAAACCTATGCTCAACAATACCGAACCTGTAAAGAGGATTTAGATTCTTCATGGTTATGGCGTTTGTTTTTCGGTTAAGCTGAGCGTAACAACTTGCCCCGCATTGTCGGGGCTTTTTTATGTCATTAATTTATGATTCTATTCAGAATAACACTAAACTTTCCTGACTATCTTCCGATAACAAATGTAGATATTGTGTTAATTTAGTGCTGTTGAACACGCTATTAACTCAAAGATGAACCCTAAAAACCATAATAAGAACTGTTAGATTCGTATCATAAAAATTGTTTTCGGAACTCTATATGCAAAACCATAATGATAATAAATTGCAGACGAAATTACTTTTACCATTAATTTCGTTAGTGCTGCTGGCCATTGTTGTATCTCTGTTTTCACCCGCACAAGTCTCAAAAACTTATCTTGTTTGTCTATTAATCAGTTTAGGGTTAGCGCAATTAATCCTCGGTGTGTATTTGTTTAAACAGCAAATACAAAAACGATTAAATGATTTAAGCCATTATCTTAGTTTGGTTATCAGTACCGAAACGGCGCCCGATAAACCAATTAAAGATCATGGTGATGATCAAATTGCTCATATTACTAATAGTCTCAGTGAGTTCATTGAAGACTTAAAGTCGGTAATTGATAATATTCGCAGTGATGCCAACGACGTAAAAGAAGGCTCTTATGAGCTTGCTTCGCAAATGGGGGCTGCTGAGTCTTCGGTCAACAAAAGCACCGATGAGAACGAGCAAATTACCGCATCGCTCACTGAAATCATGCTCACAGCCGATGAGCTGTCAAATAATGCTGATGAACTTAAGTCCACCTCAGTTCAAGTTACAGAGCTATTAGCGCAAGGTTCAGATGATGCGCAAAATAATCAAAACTCAATGACCACATTTGCTAACGGTATTGAAAGTATGGTCTCTGATTTAGATCTACTGAACAGTGATAGCCAAAAAATCGGTAATGTACTAGAAGTGATTAAAAGCATTGCAGAGCAAACTAATTTGTTAGCGCTTAATGCGGCCATTGAGGCAGCACGGGCTGGCGAGCAAGGGCGTGGTTTTGCTGTGGTTGCCGACGAGGTTCGAGCATTGGCACATCGTACTCAAGAATCGACCGTTGAGATCCAATCCATTGTACTTGAGTTGCAGGCTAAAGCCGGTAATGCTGTAAATGCTATTGGTGAAAGCCAACGGGTTACCCAAGAAAGTTTAATGCAATGTCAGCGTGTGACTCAGGCATTTGCTGATATTGGAAGGGCATTTCAGCAGTTAGATACGGTTGCCGGTAACATGACTTACAGTATTCAAGGCCAGCAAACTTCAACAGGGAGTATTAATACCCGTGCAATTGAAATCTCTCGCTTAAGTCATGAAGTGCAATTAAACCTTGAGGCCATTTCAAATAGAGCGAAGCAGCAAAAAGCCAGCTCAGAAAACTTGGAGCAAGTTCTCACAAGAGTGTGCATCTAGTCGGTTTGACGGATTCATAAAAAAAGGAGCCCTAGGCTCCTTTTTTTGTGCAAAATATTAAGTCAATTCTAGCGACTAAACTCGTCTAAAATCCATGCTAATGGCGCCTGATATTGCTGTGGCATCCATTGCTGCAATTGGCCAATACTGTCATTAACCATATCGTTACTGTGTGCTGAAAGATTAAGATGTCCTACCTTGCGGCCAACTCGCACTTCTTTGTTATACCAAAATAACTCTGCATTAGGCAGGCTTAACCAGCGGTCATCTTTATCGACACCAATTAAGTTAACCATGACACACTGGAAGTTAACTTGTGGCTTATGGATAGGTAATCCACACAGTGCACGAAGGTGTAATTCAAATTGGTTAATGTGGCAACCTGATTGAGTCCAATGCCCAGAATTATGAACGCGAGGAGCAAGTTCGTTAACGAGCAGTTTATCACCGACTCTGAAACACTCCATCGCCATCACACCCACATATTCAAGCTCGTCCATAACACTGGTCAGCATTGCTTCAGCTTGTGGTTGCAGATGGTCGAGACGAGTTAACGGTGCAATAGAGGCCATTAAAATGCCGTCTTGATGCAAGTTAAGTGTGAGTGGGTAAAAAACACATTCGCCAGTTTGGGTTCTCACACCAACAATCGATACTTCTTCATCAAAGTTGATGGCTTGCTCTGCAATGGCTTCGTTACGCCAGTCAGCAGGAATGTCAGTTGCTTCAGCTTGTTTTAGCCAATGTTGACCTTTGCCATCATAACCACCAGTACGGCGCTTTAATAAAACCCGATCACCGTATTGCTGATGTAATGCCTCAGTTTGAGTGTTGTCATCGACCAATTCCCAAGGAGAAGTCGGCACTGATAACTCATCTAATAGGCTTTTTTGAGTAAAGCGATCTGCTAAACGGCCAAATACATGGCCATTAATAAAATGCGGGTGTTCGCTTAACTGTAAACTTAAGCTTGATTCAGGCCATTGTTCACGTTCAGCTGTAATGATATCAGTACCCTGTAGCGGTAAACGCTCATCTGATGGCGTCATGATATCCACTGGGCGAACATTAATCGCTAGTGGCTGGCCTGCATGAGATAACATCGCGCCTAATTGGCCATCGCCTAATACCCAAACATTGTGTTGTTTTGCTGGTGTTTGCGTGTTTGACTGAGAGTCCTGCTTAGACATTAAGCTTCCCTCGGATCTGGATTATCAAGAATAGTATTAGTTTGATCTTCGCGGAATGCATCTAAACGAGCTGCAAGTTCAGCATCGGTAACTGCCAAGATTTGGCTTGCTAATAAACCTGCATTGAACGCACCAGCTGTGCCAATAGCTAACGTACCAACAGCAATACCTTTTGGCATTTGTACTATTGAAAGCAAGCTGTCCATACCTGAAAGGGCTTTACTTTGCACAGGGACACCTAGCACAGGTAAGCGAGTTTTTGACGCTATCATACCTGGTAAATGTGCTGCACCACCGGCACCACCAATAATGACTTTATAGCCTTTATCTGCAGCGGTACTAGCAAAATCCATTAGTTTGTCAGGAGTGCGATGCGCTGAGACAACTTCAACATGATATGGCACCTGAAGCTTATCCATAATTTCTGCGGCGGCTTCCATGGTCGGCCAATCACTCTTAGATCCCATTACTACGGCAACAAGGGCTTGCATGATAACTCCTTAACACACTTATATTATTAGGTTATTTTTACTTTTATCCTGTGTAGGGCACAGGGTTTATAACTTGCTGAAAGCTAGCTATAAAAAAGGGGCTAGATAATATCATGTTGGCTTTATTTTGGCTGCTTTTCAGTGTTTTCTGCGGCTGAAACTCAGTTTCTGATTGCGAATGCTAAAACTCTCCTCTAATGTTAACCACATAGGCTTTAAACTCGGAGGCAATCTATGGCATTCCAAAGGTTAAAGACTAAGGGACTAGTTTTTTACATTACATTGTTTTTTATTATTATAAATCAACCTTCTTACGCAACTGTACAGGCTGTTATGTTGACGGAAGTAGATGAGACGATTGTGTCTATTGCTGGTAATGAAGAAATGGAAGTACTTTCTTTACTCACTGAATTTAGTGATAACCAGCTGTCGTTTGAACAGCAGCAAGTCAGTATGACTCGTGGTTGGTTAGAGCTGTCTAAACAGCAAAATAGTTGCATGTTTAATAAGATTAAAACCCCCGAACGACTTGAAGTTGCAAGCTTTTCACATTACCCCATCAGTATTTACCCACCATTGAGATTAATCGTGCTCGCTAAAAATCAGCAGATTTTTGCACAGCAATTAGATTTAGCCAATATGCCCGCAAACACACAGGCGCAGATAGGTGTAGTTAAAGACAGAGCCTATGGCGAGTACATTGATCAACAAATAACTAAAAGACCTCATGAATTTTATGTTCGTGGTGGTGTTAGCTCCTCCAATAAGTTAATTGAGATGCTCAAGGCTGAAAGGGTACTTGGAGTGATTGAATATAGTGAAGTGGTGGATGCTTATTTACGTGAATACAACAAATCTCTTGATTATATTTCGATACCTATTCGCCACGTTGAACAGCCTATTTATGGCTATATTGCCTGCTCTAAAGGTGATAAAGGCGATAAGATAACCGCTGAAATTGATCGCATTATGGCGCAGCAAAGCTTTCAAGAAGCGTTTATTAGAATGCATGATGATTATTTTGGTGAGGCTGAGAAAGCCATTTTAATCCCAGAACTGGAATTACTCTTTAATCTCAGGTGAACTGAAAAAGATTAAAATAAATAACCCTTTTTGATTTTTGTTACGTTATTACTAATAAGGTTGGTATCAATCAACGTTTTGGTAATGAGGCTTAATATGACAAAGCAAAATCGAAATGGGTTCAAACATCAATGTTACCTCGCGACTTTAACCGCGATGTTAGCGACTTCAATGTGCGTCAACGCTGAAGAAATTCAGCAAATCGCTAAAAGTGAAAAAGTACAAGCCGTTAGTACTGTTCCTATTTCATTACCTAAGAAGCCTTCTTACCCACCGGTTAAACCAGGCTATTACCAAGGTAACTTAACCCTCAGCGGTCATGGCGGAAATATGGTGACAGGCGAAACCCCTGTGTCACGATTTAGTTTTATGTCAAACCGTGATGACTATGAATTATTAACCCAAGCGGTGAATAAAAATACCTTACCAGAACGCAATCAAGTGTCGAGTCATCAGTTAATTAATCGCTTTGATTATCAATTTCCCCACAATGTTAATGATGTCGTGCTCTTATCCAATAACTATGTGTTGGCAACAGAACTTGCACCATCCCCTTATAACCGTGATACAGAATTATTGTTAATCAGTATTGAGTTAACTAAAGAGGCCAGTGATAAAGCGGCACTTGGCTTTAATTGGTTACTAGCGACGGTTAACTTTAACCCAAGACTCGTGTCAGAATATCGTTTGGTAGGCTTTGAAAATGCGCATCAAACCTCATCGCACCCAAGAACAATGAAGCTCAGTTATCGTCGCCAGTATGTGGCGCTTTATGAACTTAGATTTAATGAATCTATTGAAAATCAGCCCAATAACTCTATTAATGATTCTATCAATAACTCTATCAACCACTTGAACAATGATTCAATCATTAACAAATACAGTGCCAATGAGTTAGCCACGTTATCCTTGTCCGATGCACGCTCGACATCAGGGCAACAATTAATCAAGCCGCAGCCTATTGATATTCATCAGCAGCAGAAGTTTTTTGAACACACGAGTAACGAATTTAGATTCGCAGCAGCAGTCGCAGGCTTAGGGCAGTTAATGAACATGAATAATTATGTGCATGACTTCGATTACCAACAACTGATTGAAATTGCTGAAGGTTCAAAAGGTGAAGATTTCGATGGTGAACGCACAGAGTTCATTGCGATAGCCAAGTCTGTAGCCGTTATTGCCTCAGACAGTAAATTGAGGGATGCGCGCAGTAAAAAGCAGGTGGTACCGCCACATGAGCGGGAGCCCTATCCAATGCCGTATCCAATAAAATCTAAACATGCCGGTGAGCTACCTGAGGGAAAGCAAAAATTGATATTGCCTGTAAAGCCAGTTCTTGAACCTGTTCCTAAGCCTTTGCCGGTAAATAATCATATTTAGTAGACAATAACTGCTGGGCTGGGCAAACTGGTTTAATGCAATTAAAACAGCAAATAAGCCAGGTAGCCTGAGTGAAAGACTTAGATTCAAATAACAGCGATTCGAATAAGCCAGACTCGAATAAGCAAAGCTCTGATAGTGCAATGGGAATATCAGATGAGCAACTCATGTTGAATTATCAGCAAGGTGATACTGCGGCATTTGAGCAGTTATATTCTAAGCATAAAGGCCCGTTATATCGCTATTTTGTTCGCCAGTTGAGCCAGAAATCATTGGCTGAAGACTTGTATCAAGATACCTGGGGCAAAGTGATAAATGCAGCGGGTAATTATAAAGTTACAGCAAAGTTCACTACTTGGTTATATCGCATCGCCCATAATTTATTAATCGATCATGTTAGAGCGGTTAAACCGCTTGATGAAGCTGCAGATATGGGAGACGAGACTATGGATAACTTTGATGCCAATATTAATAATGAACATGCTCATGGCCGTCCTGATGAGCAGCTTGAAGATGAACAAAAAGCCAAATTACTTAAGTCCTGTGTAGCCAGTTTACCTGCAGTTCAAAAAGAGGCTTTTTTACTTAATATCGAATTAGGGTTAACCGCTGCCGCAATTAGTGATATTGCTGATGTCACTTTAGAAGCCACTAAAAGCCGTATTCGTTATGCCTATCAAAGCATTAAGCAATGCGTTGCCGCTAAATGGCAAGGGGTAACATATGACTGATCGTCATCAGACAGATAAAGATGCAATGAGTGATGAAGAGTTTATTGCCTTACAGCAAGAAATCTCAGCACTCTATAAGCAGCAAGCCCTTGAACGGCCTTCAGCCGCAATTGATGCCGCTATTTTATTGCAAGCGAAAGCGACTCAGGCATCTTCATTAAAAAATAATGTGAATACTGCCGAGAAAAGTAATCTTGTCCAATTAAGTTTTTGGAAAAAGCATCGCTTGCCTATATCAAGTGCAGCTTCTGTGATGCTTATTGCTTCAGTGATGTTACTTAACCCAGAATTTAAACAACATGCAGTGCCGGAACTTGATGACAGTGTTCCTGTTATGTCTGATGTAGCAGCTCCTGTTCAAATGGCTGCACCTGTTCAAATAGCACCTGTTCAAACAGCAGAACCGGCAACTGTAAAAGCGCCAGTTATGGACGCAACCGGAGTAACATCGTCAGAAGCAGCTTATATGAGTGAGAGCAAAAATACCCCTATGCCACAGGCTCGTGTACAAGGGTTTGATGCACAAATTCCGCAAACCAATAAGGCTGGCGTTCGTGGCCAAATGAAAATGGAGTCTGCAGAAGGGGTTAGTGTAGGCGAAGCACTTACATCTTCATTGTCTACCGAACCTAGACTTGAGCGTACTGACATTGAGCGAAATCGCACTGAACTTGATCGAACAGCCCCTAGAATGCATGTTGATTCTGCAGAAAAGGCCGTTATGCAGCTCAGTGAATTGGTCGAATCTGAAGATTATGTTCAAGCGGAACGTTATATGCTTACTATCGAACAACGATTCCCGAATATTGTTAATCCACAGCACCCGCAATATGATGCTTTCAAAAAACTAAAGCAGCAATTAACATCCCAGTAAAACAGTGATGCATTCCATAGCTCAGTGTTATCAAGATTGATAACGCTGGGCTGCTTATGAACCATTAGTCGTGAATATTGCTTTAGATATTGATATATATGAATTTTATTCGACAGAACATCTTTTGTCGCATTAAACATTAATTTGGTTACAATTTCATATCATTTAAATGATGTTTTCCTCCACTTTACTGCTGCTTATTAACCATTTATTTGCTAATTTGAGTCCTTGAAAATAATAATATTTACAAGGATTTTTCTGACTATGAAACTTCGCCACTCAGTTACTGCATGTTTACTGGCATTAGGTTTATGCAGTACTTCAACTTTTGCGCTCGATACAAACAATCAAGGTTATTACCGAGCCCCTGCCTTGCATGACCAAACCGTGGTCTTTACCGCAGAAGGCGACTTGTGGACCAGTCAGTTAAATCAAACAAACGCTAAACGCATCACCACTCAAGCAGCTGAAGAGTTAGACGCGACAATATCTAAAGATGGACAATGGCTAGCCTATACCGCGAATTATGACGGGGCGACAGAAGTCTATGTTATGCCAATTGGCGGAGGAGTAGCCAAACGGGTAAGTTTTGAAAACAGCCGTGTCAGATTACAAGGCTGGACAGCTTCAGGAGAAGTGCTTTACTCAACAGACAATGCCCATGGCCCAGCGAATTATTGGGTACTGAAAACCGTTAACCCTAATTCATTGGCTGTAACGGATTTACCGCTTGCAGATGCGATTGAAGGTACGATAGATGAACAGGGTAAGTACGTATACTTCACTCAGTTTGGCTTACAGGCCAGCGGCGACAATGCCAAAGTTTACCGTGGTGGAGCACTGGGCGAGATTTGGCGCTTCGAGCTTGGCAGCGAAAATGAAGCGCAAAAACTAACAACGGCGCATCAAGGCTCAGTAAGACAACCTATGCTGTGGCAACAAAGATTGTATTTTGTTAGTGACCAATCAGGCAATGACAACATCTGGTCAATGCAGCTTAATGGCAGTGATATTAAGCAGCACACCAAGTTCAATGAATGGCAAGTACGTGATGCGACCCTAAATCAAGGCCGAGTTGTTTTCCAACACGGTGCAGATTTAAAAGTGTTTGATATTGCTAATCAAAACTCATCAATCATTAATGTCAGTTTGACTTCTGACTTCCCTCATCGCCGTGAACATTGGATAAACGATCCGATGGAATTCGCGACCTCTGTCGAGTTTGCCGCGAAAGGTGACAAAGCGGTTATAACAGCAAGAAGCCATGTTGCAGTTGCCAGCCATGATGGCAGCCGATTAGTGCAGATTCAAAGTCCCGCTGAATCTCGCATTCGAGACGGCGTATTAAGCGTTGATGGCAAGTGGGTATACGGCATCAGTGATGCATCTGGTCAGCAAGAAATATGGCAATTCCCAGCTGATGGCACCAAAGGGGCTAAGCAGTTAACCAAAGATGGCAGTAGCCTTCGCACTAGCTTACATTTATCACCTGATGGCCGCTATATTGCTCACGATGATTATGATGGCAATGTTTGGTTGCTAGATTTGAAAAAAGGTAACAATCAAAAAATCATTACTAACGGCGAAGGATTAGGTGAATACCCTAATATCGTTTGGTCTGCTAACAGCCAACTTATTGCGGTAACGAAAGCTGAAATCGGTAAGCAGCGACCGCAAATCGTGCTTTATTCTTTATCTGAAGAAAAGTCTACATCACTAACCAGTGATAAGTATGAGTCGTACTCGCCAAGTTTCAGTCCTGATGGGCAGTGGTTATATTTCTTATCGAATCGTCACTTTGACGCCACACCGGGCTCGCCTTGGGGTGATAGAAATATGGGGCCGATTTTTGATAAACGGACACAAGTTTTTGCTATCGCATTAAATGAAAAAGCCCTGTTTCCATTTGTTAAACCAACCGAGCTTAATGCAGCGCAATTAGCTGCTACTTCTGATGATGAAGAGAACACCACTAAAAAGGCTAAAGTGGATTGGAAAGGGATTAAACAGCGACTATGGCAAGTGCCTATCGCTGCGGGTAATTATGACAAATTGACAGTGTTAAAAGATAAGTTCTACTTGTTAGACACTCATGCAAACAAAACCAGTTTGAAATTAGTTAAGTTTGATCACTTATCTGCAGACGTTAGCGAGTTTGCAGCTGATATCGCTGATTACCAGGTGTCTGCTAATGGTGAAAAACTGCTGATTACTAAGCAGTCTAATCCGAGTGAATTACACATAGTTGCAGCGGGCGATAAACTACCTGCTGAGCTTAAAAACACCAAAGTAGACACGGCTCAGTGGCAATTAGCCATATCGCCAATGCAAGAGTGGCAACAAATCTTTGAAGATGCCTGGTTAATGCACCGAGATTCATTTTATGACAAAAACATGCGTGGTAAAGATTGGACTGAAATAAAGAAAAAGTACCAACCTTTGCTAGCAAGGCTGACCGACAGAAATGAACTAAATGACATTTTCAAACAAATGATGGGTGAACTAGACGCTTTGCACTCACAAGTCAGGGGTGGCGACATTGCTAAAAATGACACCGCAACAGGAGCAAGTTTAGGCGCGCGATTAACGCAAACTTCAAAAGGCATAGTGATAAGCCATATTTATCAAAATGATCCTGAGTTACCAAGCCAAGCATCACCATTAGCACGTATCGAAGTTGATGCTAAAGAAGGTGATATTATTTTGGCGATTAACGGCAAACCAGTCACTAATATTGCAGAAGTGACCCAAGGGCTTAGAAACCAAGCCAAAAAACAAGTATTACTAGAGTTAAAGCGCGGTAAACGCAGCCATAGCACGATTGTGGTTCCTCATGAAAATAACACCGACGCAAAATTACGTTATTTAGATTGGGTCAATAACAATGCCACTAAAGTGACCGAAGCCAGCGATGGCAAAATGGGCTACTTACACTTATATGCTATGGGATCGGGTGACATTGAAAGTTTCGCCCGTGAATTTTATACCAACTATGATAAAGAAGGCTTAATCATCGATGTTCGTCGTAACCGAGGCGGCAATATTGATAGTTGGATTATTGAGAAACTACTGCGCCGTGCGTGGGCATTTTGGCAGCCAACACATGGGTCTGCTAGTACCAATATGCAGCAGACCTTCAGAGGGCATTTAGTCGTGTTAGCTGATCAAATGACGTATTCCGATGGAGAAACCTTTTCTGCAGGGATTAAAGCCTTAGGTATTGCCCCTGTGATTGGTAAGCAAACAGCGGGAGCAGGTGTGTGGCTTTCAGGTCGAAACCGTCTTACAGATAAAGGCATGGCACGTGTGGCTGAATACCCACAATATGCAATGGATGGACGTTGGATTGTTGAAGGTTTTGGGGTGACACCAGATATTGAAGTCGATAACTTACCTTATGCCACCTTCAGTGGTGTTGATGCTCAGCTCAATAAAGCTATTAGTTACCTAAAAGATGAAATGGTGCAGACGCCTATTTTACCGTTAAAAGCACTACCAATCCCTGAGACTGGCGCTGCGAAAGATATCTTGCCGCAATAAATATTTTGCAGCATTTCTAATGAAAAGCCGCTGTCGAAAAAGTAGTCGACAGCGGCTTTTATTTTATGTAGTTTAAGCGTTAAAGTTTGGCCTGTAAGCCAAAAGGTTGATTCATTATTGTCGTCAGAGCAAGATGAATATAACCCTAAAATATGGAAATCGAATTCAAATCTAAGGATGGATATGAGTGACTTTAGTTATTCAAAACAAGTAAAACTCGAGTCGTTGATTGCGGGCGGAAAGTGGCGATTTGTTTTTCTACACGGCGTATTGGGCTGGGGAATTTCAACGGCTTTTATTATCTTTGTTATCGACCATTTCGTCATGAACACCCAATTAGTCAACTCATTTACTCAAGCGCTAATGATCTATCCCGCGGCAGGTTTTTTGTTTGGTCTTGTTATGTGGACAATGGTCAATAATGAATATCGTAAGATGTTTATGGGCTATAGTGAGCAGCAGAAAATGAGCCCTAAGGTTCAGTCAAAACACTGAGTTAAAACACTGAGTTAAACTTTGAGTCAGACACTTACTCAAAACACTTTCTCAAAACACAGGTTCAAAACACAGGTTCAAAACACAGGTTCAAAACACAGGCTCACTTCCTGTTTTCCTAAATAAGTTTACGAATTAAGCTTATGATATGGGTTAATTACTAGACTTACATTTCCATATTGAAAAGCCACTCAATTGAGTGGCTTTTCAAGTGTTTATCGCAGGTAAACTAGTTACAGATTAATCTCTACTTCAGAGTTAATACTATTGGCAATAAAGCAATTGGCATGCGCTTTATCGTGAATCTTTTGCAGGACTTCTTGGCTCACTTCTACACCATCAGCAAATATCACTTTTGGATTAAGACACATCTTAGTCACAGATAATTTTCCCGATTCATTTTTACCTAACTCGGCCTTGGCGTTGTCAGTGTAAGTTTCAACGGTGAGCCGTTTTAAATGAGCTATGGCTAAAAAAGTTAACATATGGCATGAGGATAATGCTGCCAACAAACTCTCTTCAGGATTTACCTTAGCTTCATTACCCTTGTATTCTGGCGCTGAAGAAGCATTAACCACTTGGCCTGAACCGAACTCAATTTGGTGGTCTCGGTTAAATTCTGGTGCAGTATGCTCAAAGTGATCCGCTTGCCACTTTACCGTTAACTTAAAACCCATCTAAAAATCCTTTATTAACAATTTCAAATATTTAGATAAGCTTTTTTGAGTAAAACATCAAATGATGTAAAAGCATTTGCCTAGATATTTTTCGCTGAACAAGCATTTTACCTAAGTGACTGATGAAATCTACTAAAGCTTAGATATTTAAAGACTAGCCTAGAGTAAAAATTCCTTTGCAATATTTATTTGGATAGTTTTTATCCGATTTTTCATCCTCTTAGCCTTTATTTAACAGCCTTAATTGTTAATCGAATGTTATGAATACGTATGCAATAAATTGAGGCGAATACTTATCCATGACTACTATAACCAAATAATAATGCCTGATATTCCATTAGTCTGAGTCGTATAACTGAATGTTGGGTGACTATAAAGTCAGTAAGGTGAGGGGAAACTCAATGTTCAATTGTAAACCTAGTGTTTTATCGCTAGCGCTAGCGGCGGCAGGAGTCAGTTTTATATTAACTCCTAGTCAGGCTTTGGCAGCCGATGAGGTAAAAACACAATCAGTCCAGTCATCAACAGCTGATGTTGAAGTCCAAGCGACTGAAAGCACGGCACCTACCAATGTGTTAGCAGAATCTAACCCTGAGGCTGTGGAAGAAGACACAGATATCGAACGGATTAATGTGACTGGATATAGTCGCAGTTTAATTGATTCTCTCAACTCAAAACGCTATGGGGATACCGTTTCTGAGCAACTATCAGCAGATGACTTAGGTGCACTGCCTGATGTATCAATGGCTGATGCATTAACGCGTCTACCGGGTATCTCAGCGGTACGTACAGGTGGCCAAGCGGCAGAAATCAATATTCGTGGTATGTCTGGAGGCTTTGTATTTTCAACTTTAAATGGGCGTGAGCAGGTATCGACAAGTGGCTCACGTAGTATTGAGTTTGACCAATATCCTTCAGAGTTAATCAGTTCAGCTGCAGTTTATAAATCGCCAAAAGCATCACTCATCGAAGGTGGTGTAGCGGGTACGGTTGAACTTACTACCGTCAGCCCATTAAGCAAAGAAAAACAACACAACTTTACAGCTAATGTTCGTGGCATGTATAACGACCGCGCTGACGAAGTGTTTGGCGCAGAAGAGTTTGGTCATCGCTTAAGCTTCTCGTATCAAGGTAAGTTCTTAGAAGATACCTTAGGGGTGGCTGTTGGATATGCAAGGCTTGAGCAACCCAGCGTCGCGACGCAATTTGTAGGTTTTGCTTATAATGGCTCGTTAGATGTTGATGGCTTAGAGAATGATACTAATGGCCCTGTTGGCGATGACGGTGACATGAGCAATGTCCATAAAGAATACCTAGGTGAAGGCTTCGAGTTACAACATTTAGGCGGTGTTGAAACCCGAAATGGCTACATGGGGGCTATTGAATGGGCACCTGTTGAAAACTTTGTCCTGAAGGCGGATGCTTTTATTTCTCGTTTTGATAGTGAAGCTTTTGCTCGTGGTTTTAGGGTAAAACTTGATGGTGAAAATGCCAATATTCATAACCCTGTATTAGATGGTAATGCGGTGGTTGGTGGTAATTTCGGGCGTAAATCAAAAGACAGTAATACTCGCGTTGAAATCGTCAACGATGACAATCAAGATTTTGATGAAGTAAACAGCTTTGGCATCAATGCAGATTGGCAAGTCACTGATAATTTAAATGTAAATTTAGATGTGTCGTTATCGTCAGCTAAAAGTGATTTCCGTAATGGTTTGCTATGGTCTAACGTTGCAGAAGATGCCACCATCGATTCCCCCATATTTGATAATGATGTGGCAATCAACTATCTACTTAATGGTTTAAATCTACCTGATGTGGGTTTTAATCAGGCTGATGACTTTTCAAATATAGATAAAGTGATGGTGAGTAAATACGGTATTTACCCCTTTGTAAATGAGGATGAATTAACTGCATTTCGTTTAGATTTCACCTATGAACTTGATAATGATTTTATCTCAAGTATAGAGTTTGGTGGTCGCTACTCTGATCGTACCTACTCAAATGATCGCTCGGTATTTGAATATGGTGCTGATAATGCCTTTTCTGAATCGCAACCACCACTTAGGTTAACTGATGAAATGGCCACAGTGGTCGACTGGGAAGGGGACTTTGGTTACTTCCCTTCATATCTAGCGATTGATGTAGATAAAGCGCTCAATGCATGGTTCCCTGATGGCACACCGCAACCTGTACAAACTTGGGGTAATTCTGCTGGAGTCATTGACGCGAAAGGTTATGAAAATGGTTACTCATGGACCATGCTGCAAAGCGGGGAGGTATACGAAGAGGTCTTTTCTGGTTATGTGATGGCTAATATCGATCTAGAAATAGGCAGCTTGCCTATAACGGGTAACTTTGGCGTGCGTGTGATTAACACTGACCAGTCAGCAACCATGTTGCAAAATGTCGGTGGGGAGCCTGAGTTAGGTGCGCAAAACATTACAGACGACATAGGCATTATCAATCAACACTATGCGCGCACAGTTCAAGGTATTAGCTATACAGATTATTTGCCATCGATAAACCTTAATTTCAAATTAAATGATGAGTCTCAATTGCGCTTTGCGGCCGCGAAAGTGATGTCTCGCCCGCCAATTAATCGTCTTGCTGGCGATATTAGTGCAACGGTTTCAGATGATGGCGAAATCAATGGTTCCAGTACTAACAATCCTTTCTTAAAACCATTTTATGCCGATCAGTATGATTTATCTTATGAATACTACCTTGATGACGGTGCGATAGTTGCCGCAGTATTCTACAAAAATATTGACTCATTCATTGATACCATTGGTATCACTGATTTCGATTTTGCAGGGAATGGCTTTAATGTCCCAGAATACAAAGAGCTTGATAATAATTCCCGTGTACCCACCTATAACGGCACTTATACCACCGCAGTAAATAATGCTAACGGTGGTTACATTCGCGGCCTGGAATTAGCTTATACCCAAGTATTTTCAACCTTACCTGATGCTTGGTCAGGCTTAGGCTTTAATGCCAGTTATTCCTATACCGAATCAGAGGTTGAATCTATCACCAGTTTAGGTGGTGATACAACGATTCAATCATTACCTGGATTATCTAATAACGTTGCTAATGCAACACTGTTCTATTCCTATGAAGGGTTTGAAACCCGAGTGAGTGCGCGTTATCGCGATGAGTTTGTGTCAGAACAAGTGGCGATTAATGAGCAAGTGGTCAACTTTGATGGTGAAACAGTCATTGACTATCAAGCGTCTTATCAAGTCACAGATGGGTTAGGTGTGTTATTTCAAGTAAACAATTTAACCGATGAACCCACCAAAAGTTATTTTGGCACCCAGCAAAAAACAGGAACGATTCAATATTTTGGGCGTGAATATTATTTGGGGTTCACTTATGCAATGTAATCACTTGAAAGAAAATCAAGAGAATAAACACCAAGTATCACGTTTGATAAAAACATATTCAATGGGGAGAGCCCACTCATGATGAGTATTTCTAAAATAATAAAATTGACTGCGGTTGCAGCTAGTATCACAGCATTGACAGGCTGTGGTAGTGAATCATCAGAACCAGGTGAGGTATTATTGACTTGTAGTTCGCCAAACATTCCCAACTCTACAGGCACTGAATGTGTGGCTCCGCCAGCAAAAGTGTGTAAAGCACCGACTTTCCCTGATGCCAAAAATGAAGCTTGTATTGTTGGTTATAACGACAGTTTACCTTTACCTGTGGTTTTAGCTGGTGAAAATCAAGCTGTTCTATATTACAACCGCTTGAAGGATAATAATAACACCGAAACGAATCCGAATTATTCGGCATACAGGCTCCATACTTGGAATAACGATGCCTGTAATAGCTATGCCCCACCGTTTGACTCCACAGAATGGAGTAATGGCCACCTGTTTGATGGTGTTGATGAAAACTACGGTGCTTATTGGATCCTTAATCTTAAAGAAGGGTACTCAGAGTGTGCCCAATTTATTATCCATGATGGTGATACCAAGGCGTTATCTGCAGGTGATTTGTCGGTTAACCTCAAGGCTTATGAAGATTCTACTGCAATAGAGGCGCAATTTGATCGCGCTAATTTTACAATTGATGGCACTCCTGATGTCTATAACTTCCCTATATTGGATGTCGGTTTCTCTATTGAGGGGGCAAGTGCCCATTGGTTAGATCAAAATACTTTTGTATGGAATCAGTCAGCGGACGGAATTGCAAAGTTTGTTATTCATCATTCTGCAACCGCAGGTATTGAGAGCGATATCGCAGGCAATATCAGTGGCACACAAGTTGAAGTGGTCACTAGTGAACTCACTGATGCCCAAAAAGCCCTAGTACCGCATTTAGCGGATTGGCCAGCTTATGAAGCAAACTTTAGTGCTGATGAAGCTAAAATGGTCGCTAAAAACCAGTTAATCATGGTGGCTTATGATGGCGACAACAAACCTGTCGCAGCAACCCATGTTCAAGCTGCTAAAGTACTTGATGCACTTTACACCGCTGGTGAGAATGATGCTGATGAAGCTGATTTAGGCATCATGTACGATGGTAGCAATATTATGGCTAAAGTGTGGGCACCTACGGCTCACTCAGTTAACTTAAATATCTATGATGCAGCCAAGAATATGACCAGCACTGAGTCGATGACCTTAGATGCTGAAACAGGTATTTGGACATTTAGCGGTGATATGAGCTTAGACAGAATGTATTACCGTTACGAACTCACCGTTTTCCATCCTGTAACTAAAGTCATTGAAACACTTGAATCAACGGACCCTTATTCTCTGAATGTGTCAACCAATGGCCGCTATAGTCAATTTGTTAACTTAAGTGATGATGACTTAAAACCAGAAGGTTGGGATGACCACGAAGTCATGACGGTAGCAAACCCTGAAGATATCGTGATTTACGAAGGGCATGTACGTGACTTTAGTGCGCGTGATGAAAGCACTTCAGAAGCGAATCGTGGCAAATATTTAGCCTTTACTGAAGAGGGTAGTGCACCTGTTGAGCATCTGCGTAAATTAGCTGAAAGCGGCGTGACTCATTTCCATTTATTACCTGTTAATGATATCGCTACTGTTAATGAAGATCCGGCAGAGCGAGTTGATATAACAGACACTTTAGGCACCTTGTGTGACAAGATTGAAGATAATGCAGATGCCTGTGTTACCCAAGATAAATCAGCCACAATTCAATCAATCCTAGAAGGAGCATTACCAGGCTCAAAAGATGCCCAAGCATTAGTTGAAGCTATGCGCGGTTATGACAGCTTTAACTGGGGTTATGACCCTCAGCACTTTATTGCACCTGAAGGCAGTTATGCTAGCGATGCCGATGGCATTGCTCGTGTAAAAGAGCTGCGTGAAATGAACTTAGCTTTACATGAGTTAGGGCTAAGAGTCGTGTTAGATGTGGTATATAACCATACCAGTTCATCTGGGCTTTGGGATAACTCAGTGCTCGATAAAGTCGTGCCAGGTTATTACCACCGATATAACGAAATTAGCGGTAATATTGAATCATCAACCTGTTGCGATAATACCGCCACTGAACATCGAATGATGGATAAGTTTGTCTCTGATTCCATGGTGATTTTAGCTGAACAATATGGCTTTGATGGTTTCCGATTTGATGTCATGGGACATATGCCTAAAAGCAGTATTTTAGCCGCCCGTGATGCCGTTCAAGCGGTGGATGCTGATAACTACTTCTACGGTGAAGGTTGGAACTTTGGTGAAGTCGCCGATAATCGATTGTTCGAACAGGCCACTCAAGCCAATATGGCAGGCAGTGAAGTCGGTACCTACAATGACCGCATTCGTGAGGCCGTTCGAGGGGGGGCTTTATTTGCACTAGAGCAAAAAGACGATTACCTGCGAGACCAAGACACTCTGCGCTTATCAATGGCAGGTAACTTACAAAACTACGTACTAAAAGACTTTAACGGCAATACTGCCACCGGGAGTAGCTTTAGCTGGAACTCACAGCCAACCGGTTACACCTTAGATCCTGCAGACAGTATTAACTATGTATCAAAGCATGATAACGAAACTCTATGGGATATTTTACAGTATTCAAATGATATTGGTTTATCGTTAGATAGCCGCGTACGAGTGCAAAATATTGCCGCTACGATTCCATTAATGAGCCAAGGTATTCCATTTTTACAAATGGGTGGTGACATGTTGCGCTCAAAATCATTAGACCGAAATACTTATGATTCCGGCGATTGGTTTAACTGGGTCGACTTTACTAAAGGCAGCAATAACTGGAATGTAGGCTTACCGTTAGAGCAAGATAATGCTGAGAAAATGGAGCAAATTATAGCGCTTGCGGGTAATCCTAATTCAGCCCCTTCTATGTCTGAAATTGAGTTTGCTTCTAACGTCTTTAATGAGTTTTTATCTATACGTAAAACGAGCCCATTACTGCGTTTAACGACTGAGCAAGACATTATTGACCGTGTTGGTTTCCATAATATTGGCAAAAATCAGACTCAGGGCGTGATTGTGATGAGTATTGATGATGGTGCTGATTTAACTGATATAGATCCTTCAGTTGATGCCATGGTCGTGATGATCAACGGCAGTGAAAATGAGCAGTCTCATACAGTGCCGACAGCATCTGGTTTTAGTTTGCATCCAAGTTTATCTATGTCGATTGACACCACAGTGCAAAGTGCCAACTTTAGCGAGGGTACTGAAGAAGGTACGTTTACTGTCCCTGCTTATACCACCGCTGTATTTGTTAAAAATCAGGGTGATACACAAGGTACAGGTTTAAGTGCTAATGCTACAGCAGGTGCGCCAGATGTTGTGCCATATGGCAGCACAGAAGTGTTTGTTCGTGGTGGCATGAACGGCTGGGGTGAAGTGGATAGCTTTACTTATATTGGTAGTGGTGAATATCGCGTTGCAATTACTTTAGCCGCTGGTGGTTATGACTTTAAAATTGCCTCAGCAGATTGGAGCACCGTTGATTTTGGCGGCGTATCTGATGCTGAAGCTGGCGTTGAAGAAGATGTTGCAGAGCAACTTGCCCCAAGCGGAGCTAACTTAAGCTTTACAGCAGCAACAGATGCCACTTATGTGTTCTCACTTAATGCAGCAGATAAAGATAACCCAGTACTCACCGTATACAACGAAGAGCCTTTCGTCGGCACGAGTGTTTATGTTCGTGGTGGCATGAATGGTTGGGGCGAAACCAATGAATTGGTTTACATGGGCGGCAGTATTTACCAAGCAGAAATATTGGTATCAGCTGCAAACCATGAATTTAAAGTTGCCTCAAGTGATTGGTCTACAGTTGATTATGGCAGTTTAGATGATAATGGTGCAGTGACCTTAGATGCTGCCAAAGCGTTAGCGGTTGCTGGGACGAATATGAGTCTCAACTTTGAAACTGAAGAAATGTACACTTTTACTTTTGATATGAGTAATCGTTTAGAGCCAATGCTAACAGTCAATAAAGCAGAAATGTTTGGCACTAATACTGTGTATATTCGCGGCGGAATGAATGGTTGGGGCGAAGTTGATGCCCTGAGCTATCAAGGTTCATCTGTTTACACTGTTGATATCGCTTTAGAAGCGGGTAATGCAGAGTTTAAGATTGCTACCGGAGATTGGTCAACTGTTGATTTGGGCGCGATAGCAGGTGAAGAAGCTGTTGTTGAAGGCGATATGAAAACGTTGGCTTCAAAAGGCGCAAACATGCTGTTTGATGTGGCAACAGCGGGGACTTATCGCTTTACGGTTACTGGGCCAAGTTCAAGCTCGCCAGTATTGAGCGTTACTTCGGTGAATTAAACCAGTAATGAAGAGGATATATTAGCCTAGTTATTATAGGCTTCACTTTTATTGCCCAGCTTTAGCTGGGCTTTTTATTGAGAGGTTATAGTCGTTTTATTCAGTATTTGTGGTTAATACTATCAATGCTTACAGCTTTAACCCTGAGCATTATTGCATCTGTATTGGCGGATAAATCGCACATGAACAAACTATCACAAACTTTACCACGGCTAATAGAATGAAAAATAATCAAAAAGTACGCTTAATTGTTTGAAAAATGACAATAAATACAAATTCAGCGTAAAGACGACAAAAGTTGCAGATTTTGTTGTGGTTTTATGTCTATACTAAAGCTGTAAACTAAATAAATGACATAAGTATGAAAATGGAAGCAGGTTGTTTATTAAGTTAACAATGATTAATGCGATTACCCTTGTGATCTAGGACAAACGCCCCCAAATCTAATTATGTAAGCACAAATATCTGCTAGAAAGTGAAGTATATAGCCAAGCTATATTATTAAAGGATAAGTTATCTATGAAAATAAATCTTTCAGGTCACCATGTTGATGTTACAGATACTGTAAAAGAAGACGTTAGCGCAAAGTTCACTAAAATTGCCAGCCATTTCCCAACGTTAATATCACTCGATATCATCATCTCAAAAGAACACGGCGAATTTGAAGTTGAAATCACGACAAATTATGAAGGAAGTCGTATAGCCGCCAAAGCCTCAGACCCTGTTATGTACCCTGCGCTTTCAAGTGCAGGCAAAAAACTTGATGCAGCATTAAAGCATCGAAAAGGTCAGCTAAAAGCTGATTTGCACGCCAAACCAGAAGTCACAGCGCCTGAAATTGCTTATGAACGAGTCCAAGAAATGGATCTTAAGTAAATCAAGCTAATATGAGTTAGATACAAAAAACGCAGTCAAATGACTGCGTTTTTTATTGCAAGAAACTCACAGATTAATCGTTAATTTCTGCATTATGGTAAACGTTTTGTACATCGTCACAATCTTCTAACGCGTTAATGAATTTGTCGAAGGTTTCAACATCTTCACCAGTCAGTTCAGTCATGGCTTGAGGTACAAAAGTAATATGTTCAACTTCAAAGTTGATGTCAGCAATTTCTTCGGTCAAAGCAATGCGTGCTTTGCTGAATTCAGTAATAGGCGCGAATACGCTGATCATGCCATCTTCTAACTCAACGTCAGTTACATCAACATCAGCCATCATTAATAATTCAAGAATCGCTTCATCATCGTCACCAGCAAATACAAATACCGCTTGATGATCAAAACTATGAGCAACAGTGCCTGGCCCGCCTAATTTTGCATCGTTTTTAACGAATGCTTGACGAACTTCAGTGAATGTACGCTTTACGTTATCGGTTAAACAGTCAACGATAACTGAACAACCACCAGGGCCGAAACCTTCATAGCGAGCAGTATCATAATCTTCACCGCCACCGCCTCTGGCTTTTTCAATTGCGCGTTCAATAACGTGAGTAGGGACTTGATCCTTCTTTGCACGGGTAATTAGGCTGCGTAACGCAAGGTTACCATCAGGATCAAAACCACCATTTTTAGCACAAACGTATATTTCTTTACCGTAGCGCGAATAGATACGCGTTTTTTGGCCGGCAGTTTTTGCCATAGATTCTTTGCGGTTTTGGTATGCTCTTCCCATCTTGATCTCGTTTTGAATTTCGAAAAATTGCCGCTGATTCTAACAAAAATAATCGCAGCTGTTTAGTCTATATGGGCGTTGCAGTTGATGCAGATCAGCCGATATAGGATTATTAGGATTAATTTACCATAGATGGTGTTAAATTTGTGTAAGATATTGATTGCTTGAATGAGGTATTAGCAACAATAATCGTCTAGACTGAAACAAGTGATATAAAAACCATATCGTAAGCATGTAGTTAGCATCGGTAAGAGAGTAAAAATATGACAAAAGTGATTCAAGAACCGGCCACCACTGATAACGAAAATAAAGCGACGGTGACAGTATTATTTTATGAGGCTCCTGTGGGGTTATTAATGAAAAATACCGTGTTGACAGGCTTAGATGTAAGCGAAACGGGCAGGGTAATGCTGCCTAATGATTTTAGAGCAGGAAAGTCGATTATTGCTGTACTTGATGGTGAATGTAAAATCCTCAACTCATTAGGTGAACGTGTCTATGCTCAGAAAAATTTAGTCTAATTCAGAACTAAATTTCTATTTACAACGTATATACATAGCGTATTTTTAAGCGACTACTAGTGAGTCGCTTTTTCATGTTCGAATGTTAACAGGCCGAATAGTAAAATTGATTTGCGTATTCAGTTTGTTAAACCGTTTTTATCAAGGAAGTATTTTATGACCGCCACCTTGTTCACCCCGTATAAGCTCAATGACACGTTAACCCTGAATAATAAAATAATTATGGCGCCACTGACTCGTTGTATGGCTGATGATAACTTAGTGCCTACCGCTACCATGGCAGCATATTATGCCCGCCGAGCCGATGCAGGATTAATCATTAGCGAAGCGACCATTATCCGCCCCGACGGTCAAGGTTATGTGAATACCCCAGGCCTATATACACAAGCGCAAATTGAAGGCTGGAAAGTCGTCACTAAGGCTGTACATGACAAAGGCGGCAAGATTTTCGCGCAGTTATGGCATACAGGGCGTGTCGCTCATCCGTTCTTTTTTGGTGAGCAAAACGGCGAAGTGATTTCAGCATCGAATATTGGCATTGAAGGTACCATACCTAGAAATCGCGAATTAACCTATCAGCAGCCTAAAGCCGCCACTCAAGCAGATATTGCGCAACTAGTCAGTGACTACGCAACAGCAGCAAGTAACGCGATCGAAGCGGGTTTTGATGGGGTAGAAATCCACGGTGCCAATGGTTACTTAATCGATCAATTTTTGCATTACTCATGTAATAACCGCACAGACGAATACGGTGAAACACCTGAAAATATGGCGCGCTTTGCAGTTGAAGTAGTCGATGCAATTATTGCAGCTATCGGCAGTGATAGAACGGCAATTCGCTTATCACCTGGTGCATATTTCAATATGGAACCTAATCAAGGTGATAGAGCGGTTTTCGATACACTGTTAAAGCAGCTAGGAACCCGTCACTTGGCATTTATACATCTTGGTATATTTGATGATGCGATGGAGTTTGATTATTTAGGTGGAACGGCGTCTCGTTATTTACGCCAGCAATATCAGCAAACATTAGTTGGGGTGGGCAGTTATACCGCCGAAACAGGTAGTAAGGCCATTGCGAATAACCAATTTGATTTATTAGCAATCGGTAGAGCTTTTATCGCCAACCCTGATTATGTCGCTAGAGTGCGCGATGGACTTGAACTCACCGCTTATGATGATGCCATGCTTGCTGAGTTAGTGTAACTAATAGCAGGAGTTTGCTTTAACTTGCTTATTTCGCGCAATTAATCCCCTTAGCTTAACCCCAATGCTGCGTCACTTCGCAGCATTTTTATGTCGCTTTAAAGTGGGCATAACAGCTCCATTTAATTAGCGCTTCACTTAATTAGTACTGCAGTTAATTAGTACTTAATGTTTATTAATAAGGGTTAAGCACTATTGTCTCTTTGGATAGATAAGGCGGCTTCAATCGAGGCTTCAGGTTTTCCAAGTAAAAAGCCCTGGGCATAATCAATTTGATAGTGTTTTACTTGCGAGAGTACTTGTTCTGAGTCTACAAATTCGGCTACCGTCTTAATGTTCATTTTTTTGGCAAAATGGGTCACGGTTTCAACTAAGTGTTGTGCTTTGGTGTCGATATCAAGGTTGCGGATTAATGAACCGTCAATTTTGATGACATCGATATCAAGACTCATTAAATGGACAAAGTTAGAGTAGCCTGCACCAAAGTCATCAATGGCAATTTTACAGCCGAAAGGTTTTACCTTCACAATAAAGTCATGGACTAAATCATAGTTGGTGATTTCTTCACTTTCGAGCAATTCAAAGGTCAGTCTGGTTGAGGTCTCTGGGTTTGCCTTAAGTAGCTCAAATAGCTCTGCAACTCGCTCAGTATCAGCAATATCTTCCAGTGAAATATTCACCGAAAACTCATAAGGTAACTGACTAAAGAGAGAGAATGACTTTTCTAACATGGTTTTCATCATCCGAGGATAAAGTCTTGAACGTACTGCCGTTTGCATAAACATCGCAGGTGTCAGCACTGTGCCATCGTCAAGACAGATTCGCATCAAACACTCAAATTTGGGCTGTGCATCGGCTGACAAGGGGTTAATTAACTGCACATACGGCGTCACCCAATCATGCTGAACAGCTGATACCAACATTCGGTTTTGATGCATGTTCGCTTCAAAGGCTTTTGGGTTTGACATATCTGGCGTAAATAATCGATATCGCTGGAACTGACGACGACCAATACGCCGCGCTAAATCTGCTTGTTGATGTAATTGAGAATATTGGTCGTTAACGCAATGTGCTCCACCTGCGCTTAAGGTGACATAGAGCTCATTACCATCAATTGTCATCGCTTGATGACTGATATGGTCAATGATGTGTTCTGCTAATTGTTGCAGTTGCTGATCACTGCAGTCACAAGCCATGAGTACTACAAACTCATCAGCCCCTGTTTTATAAAGGCTGTGAGGGGCGCAAGACAGCTCCAGGCCATTTGCGACCTTTTGAATGATAGTATCGCCAGTGGTTATGCCATAAAAATCATTTATTTCACCAAAGTTATTAATGTTGAATACCAACAAAGAACTTGCTTGATGCTTGCTTAAATCAGCATAGAGTTTTTTGCGATTAGGTAAGCCAGTGAGATTATTAAAATAAGCCTCTTTAAATAGGTTACTGTTTTGCTGTTCAATTTGATGAAAGCTTTCAGCTAAAGACTGGCGCATGATTTCAAAATTATCGCCGAGTTGCTGGATTTCATCTTGGCTATTCAGTTTTAGTTTTTGGGTTAAGTCACCTTTGACCACTTTTTGGGTCCAGTTGGTCAAAGTTAAAATATCCGCCGTAACGATTTTACCTACACTCATTAATAACCAACTCGCTAACGCCAATACGCCAGACAGCAACATTAATTGAAAGATAAGTGTATTTAATAGTTCTGCACCATAAAGCTTCACTTGAATAGAACCACCGTAAAACCCCATCAGTTGGCCACGCTCAATAATAGGCTGCATGACCTGACTAAAGCCCAGTACCCATTCTCCTTGGCGCGTTTTATTAGTTTCGACATGTCGAATGGCTGGCGGTCTTTTAGCGGTAATTAACTGGCCATTGAGTGCATCTTGTTTTGCTAGTGGAATTAACTTGGACCACATGCCTTTGACAAAATAATCTGAGGTAGAGTTAAATCCCAGTTTTGTGGCTCTATCAAGCTGAATCGATTCATTTTGTTGTCTATGATGTAAAGAAATCAGTTGGCCATCGTTATCGAGAACCGCAAAGTCTGACAAGGTAATTTGAAATAGACTGGTTTGCTTTTTATCAATGCGAGTTGTCGCTTGGTTAAAGAAATGACTAATGGTTTTATCTATTTGCGTTTTTTGGCTGGTTAAATCAGTGATATCAACCTGGTTACTGGCTAAAAGCAAGTGCATATTGTGTAAGGTGTCACTGACACTCAGCTTAATTAACTGTCTATTTTGATGTAATTGGTAACTGAAAAAAATCACTTGAGCACACACAAGGATCAACAAATTGGTTAGCATTAGCTTGCGATGCAATGGCATTTTTAAATGCAGCAACCAATAGAGTAAGGGCTCAAGTAAGCAAAATAATAGAAAAGAGCCAATCAGTGCAAAAGTCAGCAATTGAGTTATTAACGCAATTTTTGGCCAATCGGCGACTTCTATTAACGAGTTCTTGTTTCCCCATGGGTTAACTGATGTATTCGGGTTATAAGGGTCTAAAATCCAAATAGGATCTTGTTCACCTTTAACCTGTAAAACCAGTTTGTATTCTATGTCGCCATGATGAAGGGGTAATGTGAATTGCCATTGATTGTGGCCATTAGCTCGCATTTGATAATAGGCATCGTCAGGGTGCCAATCGGAGAAACTGCCACTGACAAACACGCTTTCTATGTGACTTGAAGCGGATAAACCGTATTGCTGATTTAGCTCGTCAGATAAGGGTAGAGTGAGATTAATTTCATAAGGCGTGAGTGCATCATGGGACATTAACGAAATGACCCAAGTTTGAATAGGCCATATACAGACAAGCACAAAAAAGATACCCAGCCTAATTTTCCATTTATGGAGATAGTGAGCAATTAAACTCAAAGGCTAGGCCTTACTAATAATAACAAGATATTCTGCTCCCAAATAACAAACCGATAAATGTTGTAGAAGTTGATGTAAATATTAACAATTATGTATCAATATGAGCTGAATATGACCTAGGGTCAACAGCAAGTGAGCGAAAAATTGTACTGTTCAGAGGTGTAAGGAGAATTACTATCTTGTAGGTACAAAACTCAAAGGTGCAGTCTTGTTGTAATCTAGTATCTCAGTGTTATAACTGTGACTCGAGTAATGTGCTGTTACTGGCTGAGATCCAATAAATTACGTATAATGTAAAACATCTATTTCTGCTTATTAGTGGAATGACTTAGGCTAATCAGCCTGAAACTTATATCAATTGAGAGAAATTATCATGAGCGCTATCCCACCATGTCCAAAATGTGAATCTGTATATGTATACGAAGACGGTTCACAATTAGTTTGCCCTGAATGTGCTCATGAATGGAACCCGAATGAAGAAATCATCGATCCAGATGCAATCATTTTAAAAGATGCTGTCGGTAACTTACTGGCTGAAGAAGATAAAGTGACCTTGATTAAAGATCTTAAAGTTAAAGGTTCTTCGCTCGTTCTTAAAGTAGGCACTAAAGCGGTCATCAAACGCTTTGTAGATGCAGACCACGACATCGATTGTAAAGTCGATGGCCACGGTCAAATGATGCTTAAATCTAAGTTTGTTAGAAAACAAAACTAATTAGCATTATTGCCAATTTAGATTAGAAACACCTGCCAACAAGCAGGTGTTTTTTTATGTGAAAAATATGGACCTGGGTTCAGCTCCCGCCGCCGAATGTGAATCAATTGAAGTGTTTTGAATAATTTGAGACGTAAATGTTTTATCTTAATGCAAAGAAAAAGGGCTTAACCTTGCGGTTAAGCCCTTTTAAGTATTTGGTGGAGGCGGCGGGATTTGAACCCGCGTCCAGAAAGCCTACATCCAAGGCGCTACATGTTTAGTCTCTCTTTTGATTAACCAAGTACACTCCGAAAGACAGGATTGCAATTGGCGAGTCCGATACTATTTCGCGGTTCACCCTCGGACGGAGTTCCCTCGCTATCAAATGTAATATGACCATCTTGAATCCCTGCCCATTTGAGAGACGTGGGTAAGATGGCTAGCTAGCCTAAGCTGCTAGAGAGTAGTTAGAGTCGTTAGCAACTATAACAGTGCGGCTTTTTACGAGGCCAACCGCCCCTCGACATGCTCCCAGGGTTTCGTGAATCCTGTCGAATCCAGAATCGCCCCCAAAGTTTGTTGATTGTATCGGGTAAACGCTAAAATACCTAGCGTATTCCACTAAAATACAATCGTTTGTATATTATCCGTCCAGTCTGCTCTTTTTCATTACGCGCGACTGTTCGACTTTCCATTCTCTTTCTTTAGTGTCTTGACGCTTGTCATGGTCTTTTTTACCTTTACCTAGACCAATCTCTACTTTTACCCAAGCGCTTTTGCGCCAGTATAGAGATAGCGGCACTAAGGTATAACCTTGACGCTCAATTAAGCCTTCAAGTTTATCAATTTCGCTGCGCTTCATTAGTAGCTTTTTAGTACGAACCGGATCACACACTACATGGGTCGTCGCTGTGTTGAGGGGCTGAACAGTACAACCATGCATGAATGCTTCACCGTTTTTGATGAAAACATAGCAATCAGCTAAGGTCACTTTACCCATACGCAAGGATTTAACTTCCCAGCCTTGTAGCTCAAGTCCTGCTTCTACTTTTTCTTCAATTTTAAATTCAAAGGTCGCGCGCTTATTACGTGTAATCGTAGCGGGTGGATTCTTTGATTTTTTCGAATTCTTTTTTACCATAATCGCGTGTACTGCCCGCTGTTATCCCATTTAAAAGATCTGCTCGTTTTCACATACTGCAGATATGGGGGAGAGAATAAACTAATCAAGGGATTATACCCAAACCACTTAAAGATGCGAGTTTATTCCTTAATCGTAATGGATGCGTTTTACTTCAAGCGTGTTAAAATTGGCAGATTGTTATCGATAGTGTTGTTATTCATGCCAAAAATTTCAAAAAATGTGCTTGTACGCTTCAGTGCAATGCAAATGTATGATCTGGTAAATGACGTTGAGTCGTACCATGAGTTTTTACCTGGCTGTGTGGGCGGCAAAGTCCTTGAGTTTGATGGTAAGACAATGGTCGCATCGGTTGATGTATCTAAAGCGGGTATTCGTAAAACGTTTACGACCCGCAATCAGGTTGTGTCTGGAAAATCCGTGTCTCTTGCTCTTGAAAATGGCCCATTTAAAAACTTAGATGGCATTTGGCGTTTTACTGAGTTGACGGAAGATGCTTGCAAAGTTGAGTTTGACTTAAATTTTGAGTTTTCAAACCCGCTTGCGGACATGGCATTTGGCCGAGTATTTAAAGAGTTAATGAATTCGATGGTGACGGCTTTTACCGATAGAGCCAAGGTAATTTACAATGACAAATGACGTTGAAACATTCTCTGTGGATGTGATTTATGCGCTCCCTACGCAACAAAAAATTATCACCATTAGTGTGATGCCTGGCACCACTTTTATTGAGGCTGTTAAGCAGAGTAATATTGTCAGTTTTTTCCCTGAAATTGATCTTGAAAAGGTCAAACTTGGAGTATTCAGCCGCCAAGCCAAGCATGATGAAGTGCTACAACAAGGTCAGCGTATTGAGATATATAGGCCACTCATTGCGGACCCTAAGGATGTACGCCGCAAGCGAGCTGAAAAAGCCAAAGAGGAAGGGCGCAGCAACAAAATTACAGGTGCTAAGCTTTAATTTATAAACTTAAGCTATCCATGTGATTTAAGCTATCCATGTGATATTGATGCGTAATGCTATGTGTAACGAGTTTTACGTATAAAAAAGCGGACAGCTAATGCTGTACGCTTTTTTGTGAGTATAATTTGGTTACTCGCCTTTTGGCCGATTTTGATTACCGCCTTTTGGTACGTCATTTTCCTTTGAAATACGTTCTTCTTCAACCAGTGGCTTAGCATCACGGTGAATGGCGTCAGGCTCTTGCTCTGGAAGCAAAGGAGCAACCACAGGCGCAGATATGGTTGGCAGCGCACCTTCATTAAGTGGTGTATCAAAGTCATCACTTAATTTGTAATCGCCTTCAACTTTGGTGAGCAAATCACCGTCGAAGTATAAAATAAGCTCTTTGTGAGTCACGCTGGCATTACGACCACTTTTAAAGTGATAAACGTAATACCAAATATTATCAGCGAAACTGTCACGCAATACTGGGCGACCTAATATGTATTCGGCTTGCTCTTTAGTCATTTCAACACGTAGCTTTTCTACTTGTTGTAACTCCATGTAGTTACCTTGCGGTACATCAGGCTTATAGATTAACCAATCAAAAACACTACAGGCACTTAAAGATACTGATAGCGCAACTGCGCCTAAAAGGGTAAGACTTTGTTTTTTGTTTATCATTGTCTGCGCTATTTCCTAAAAATCTGACGCCATCATACCCAAGGCTTCCCTATGCTGACAAGTGGCTATTAACTGTTGGATGCTATAACTGTGTGAATAATAGAGTGGATAGTTGTCAGTTAGTTCCTCACAACTTAGTAAACTTGACTAATTACTCAGGTAATCGCGCTTAATTGTTACATAAATGTAGAAAAATATGGTAAATCCAAGAGTAATTATATAAGTTTGAATAATGGGTTTTAGCTGAGACAGAAAAATTGATTAATTAAGTTAATTCATAAACCTGCATAGCCCGATACGTGCTTAATATTCGCTCTAATTTGACAAAAAGAATAATGATTAACGATGTCATCAAAAGAAATTAAAAAAAATCAACAATCACTGGCACCTCAAAAATCAGCAGGTAAGGTGACATTTGTAGGTACCGGTCTGCAATTAGCTGGGCAGATCAGTGTATTAAGTAAAAGCTACATTGAAAATGCAGATATCATTTTTTCGCTGGTTCCTGATGGGTTTACTGAACGATGGCTAGTTAGTTTAAATGCTAATCATCACTCACTTCAGCCTTATTATGCCCAAAAAGGTGAAGTGAAAAATCGCCGTGATACTTATTCGCAAATGGTCGATGCAATACTCGAACAAGTACGTCTTGGCTTAAACGTGGTTGTTGCCTTGTATGGTCATCCTGGCGTTTTTGCTTGTGTGTCGCATTTATCGATTAAGCAGGCGAGATTAGAAGGTTATCAAGCTGAAATGCTGCCAGGGATTTCTGCAGAATCGTGCCTATGGGCTGATTTAGGTATAGATCCTGGCACTTCCGGACATCAAAGCTACGAAGCCACTCAATTTATGTTGTATCAGCATATTCCTAACCCTAAGACCCATCTACTCCTGTGGCAAATATCGTTAGCTGGCGAACATACGTTAACTGAATTTTCGACAACATCAGAGCGGTTAGAGATCTTAGTTGAGCATCTATCACAGTGGTATCCGCGTGAGCATGAGGTAGTCATTTACGAAGCTGCTACCTTACCTCATTTAAAACCTAGAATTGAACGTTTCAACCTTGAGCAGTTGCCTCATGTTGAACTCAGTACCATTAGTACATTATTAATACCTCCCTCGGAGCAATTAGCTTTAAATTTCGACATATTAAAGCGCCTTGGGATTGAAGCTTGCGATATTGGATAAACCTTTCAACACTAAAATGGAAATTACTATGTCAAAACTTAGCTCTTTTTTAACGGATTTAAGCTCGGATGCAAAATTAAAACAAGCCTATGAAAGCTCGCCTGAAAAAGTCATGCAGGATTACGGCTTGAGTAAAGAGGAACAAGAAGCTGTAATGTCATGCGATGAAGGTAAAGTCTGTGCATTAATTGGGGATGTTGATAAATCTAAAATATTGTTTGTTCATCATTCCTAGGCTAATGGCTTGAAATTTATATTATTGATTTTGTTTTTTCTAAGTCCTTTTGCTTTTGCCAATACTGACCAGCAAATTGATATAGAGTTATCGCAATTAGAAAAAACGATGAAAACTTCCCCTGATGAAGGGGGAGTGCTTTTTAGTGCCTTACATGATAAAAGCTCAATTTTAAATAATGACCAGCTTGCTAGGTTATGGATGATCGATGCCCAAAGACAAATAATGATAGGCAATTTTGAGACTGCACTTATTCGCCTAGATGATGTACAAAAAGTGGCAACAGATAGAATATTATTAACCCAGTCTTATATGTATAAGGTCACTTCATATATAGGCCTAAAAAATTACACTTCTGCATTTATTGAATTAAGAAAGAACCTTGAACGAGTAGAAACCTACCAAGATCTAGAATTAAAACTAGAGTCATATTTACGCATTTTAAATGTATACCTAGACATGGATGCATATAAAGAAAGTAAACGAATTTCTGAGAAACTATTGGATTTGAATAAACAGCAGTCACCTAAAAGCCATTGCTATGGGCTTGTAGGACTAGGCTACAGCAATTTGAATTTGAGACTCTACCAAGAAGCTACCTCCACTTTTGACGAAGCATACGCTTATTGTCAAACTCACGAGTTTTCTCTTGTTGGGGCTATGGCTCTAAAAGGGTTAGCTGAAATCAACCTGGAAATGAGTGAATATAGTAAGGCTAAAGAGCAGTTGGAAACTGCTTTAAAGGTTTATCAAAGATTCAATTTTAGCTACGAACTATCAAGGACAAACGCACTATTAGCGATAGTCCACTATCATATTAAAGAATTCGAAACCGCTACCCATTATGCTGAATTGGTCAATGCGCTACCCAATGATTCTATTTATATGTTACCTAAGAGAAAAGTAAGTGAAATATTATCAATGCTTGCTAATCGACAAGGTAGATATAAAGAAGCTTATCAATATCAGGTTCTAGCTCATGCCTTAGATATGCAGATAATCAATGAGAAAAAAGTAAAAGAAAATGCCTACCAAATGGTTAAGTTCGATTCTGCAGAGAAAACTCGTGAACTGAATCAACTCGTACAAGATCATGAGATGATTGCTAAGCAACGTAGTATGTTAAATAACGAAAAAAGCTCTTCTTTTATGTTCTCAACGGTATTAGTCGGCACGGTGGCTTTTTTGAGCTTGATGTTGTCAGCAGCTTGGATGCAGCGAAATCAATTCCGTAAACAAGCGCAAATAGATGCGTTGACAGGTTTATATAATCGAGGCGCAGGCATCGAAAAAGCTGAGAATGAATTTATTCAAGTGCAAGCTCAGCAAGGCAGTATTAGTGTCATTGTTATTGATTTAGATTGGTTTAAAAAAATTAATGATAGTTACGGCCATGCTACCGGTGACTGGGCGTTAAAAAAGGTGGCTGATACGATTACTGAACATAAACGTGCCAGTGACATTGTTTGCCGTTTAGGTGGCGAAGAATTTGCGATCTTTATGCCGTTCACTGATATTGATTTTGCATATGAATGCGCGCAAAGCTTGTGTACAGCATTTGCTAATATCAATACTCGTTACTCTGGTCATCAATTTACAATTACAGGTAGTTTTGGGGTGAGTGATTTAACTAACGATGACTTAAGCCTAGATCCTATATTAAATCGTGCAGATAACGCGCTCTATAAAGCGAAATCTGAAGGTCGAAATCGAGTAGTTAAGTCTTAAGTAAGGCATGTCTCTTTTTAAATATCAGTGTCGTGCTTAGTTCTCATATCAAAACAAATCCAAACAACCTATAGCTGTTTCAATTATTTCTATTCTTAATGCTAGTTATTCGCACCGCTATCTATCGTTTTTATTGTGGCGGCGTTGGCTGTGACTGCATTACTTACCTTAATACTTTCTTGTTGCTGCCTATTTCTTGATTCCAGACTTTTGATTCTTGTGTATAGATTCTTGTGTATAGATTCTTGTGGTTAGTATTGTGTGCTTTGTGCCTGTCAGAGGACTATGGTTCGTACTCACTCACTCACTCACTCACTCACTCACTCACTCACTCACTCAATTACTCAATTACTTAATCACTCAATCAATCACACACCTGATCAATCAGTCACTCAATCTAAGGCGCAAGTATTCAGAGTATTGCCTTTCAATGCTTTCGCTTGGGGGCTTGCTGTTGTATGCATTCAAAACAATAGCTGTGAATTATCATTTGGCTATTTCTTTAACTATTCATTTAACTATTCATTTAACTATTTATTTGACCACTAATTTACTCATTGTTGATCATGAAAGCTCGGTTACAACCGCTAGCTGTGTTCGCTCATCCATATGCAGGCTAGCTATTAATGTCTGATTATTCCCATCATGTTTGCTACCCCCTGCACTAAGTCTTCAACTAACGCTTCAATTAACGCTTCAATTAACGCTTTAGTAAATCATACGCCCTCTGAATTAGCCTCATATTCTCCTAAGTCATAAGTTGAGGGGGATTATATGGTTGAAGCGTGTAGTTAATCCTTCTAGTCACTGCGGTGTCTTTGATGGTTTTTCAGCTCAAAAATCGAAAAATGACAGTTTTTTTACTTTTTAATAAAAAAAATCGATTTATTTTCATTGAAACCAAGAAATTCTGTGATGTTGATCGGGCAACATCGGTCAAGCTCTAGAGTAATTATTCTACTATTGTCATTTCGTTAACGTAAACGTCAACTTAAAACGATTGTTTGAATCCACTTTTGAAGGAGCTTTATCTATGTCATTGTTTTTAATCAGTTAGGTTGCTTTACCTTTAGGTTAGTTCAAAACAAAAGCTTGATTCTACTTTGGTATAAATACATAAAATTTAAGTAAATTAAAATTTACACTATGTTTCTTTATTACCTTTTAAATTACCTTTTGTGACGTCTGGTTAAGTTGTAAGACAATTTACCATTAAGATTATGTTAAAAGTTTGTTTTATTTAAAAGTTTAGTTAAAACATGTGCTTGGGTGTTTGTGTGGCTTGGTAATACCAATTTATCTTCATGTTTTTGATTGTTTTTAGGTCATTTTAAGCTGTTGCAAATGCAAACGTTTCTGGTTAGGTTTTAGTACGAAACAAACATTTGGTGGTTAAATTTTGGCAGGTTTGTTTTGGAGATAGAGAAATAGAGCGCAACCCGCTTTCATCTATAAAGTCATGCTTAATGTGCAGGCTTCTCTCTTTTTAAAACTGACTTATGCTCAAGGGGCTTAATATGACAGCAGAACAATTAGTGGCTAAATATGCTAAATCGCAGCCAAGTGCTGATACTGAATTACCAACAAGCGCAGAACTTGCGTTAATTGGTCCAAAGGTCCCTGGCCAAGAAACAATCTTTAATGATGGCGCGCTTTCTTTACTTGCTGCGCTGTGTGAAGAGTTTAATGAAGAAGTACCTGAGCTGCTGATTAAGCGTAAACAAAAGCAGCAACGCATTGATAATGGTGAGCTTCCAGATTTTTTGCCAGAAACTCGCGCTATTCGTGATGGTGAGTGGAGCATTCGTGGCATGCCAGAAGATCTCACTGACCGTAGAGTGGAAATTACCGGTCCTGTAGATCGTAAAATGATTATTAATGCCCTGAACGCCAACGTGAAAGTATTCATGGCAGATTTTGAAGATTCATTAGCACCTAGTTGGGAAAAGGTGGTTCAAGGTCAAATTAACCTACGTGATGCTGTTCGAGGCGATATCAGTTTTACAGCAGAAAACACGGGTAAGCATTACACCTTAGATGAAGATCCAGCTGTATTAATTTGCCGCGTTCGTGGTCTGCATTTAAAAGAGAAACATGTTGAATTTAAAGGCGAAGCTATCCCTGGTGGATTATTTGATTTCGCAATGTACTTTTATCACAACTACCACCAGTTATTAGCTAAAGGTAGTGGCCCTTATTTCTATATCCCAAAACTTGAAAGCCATGTTGAGGCTCGCTGGTGGGCAAAAGTATTCGCTTTTGTTGAAGAACGTTTTTGTTTAAAGCCTGGCACCATCAAATGTACTTGTTTGATTGAAACATTGCCTGCGGTGTTCGAGATGGACGAAATCCTCTACGAACTTCGTTCAAATATTGTGGCTTTGAACTGTGGACGTTGGGATTACATCTTTAGTTATATCAAAACACTTAATAAACATGCCGATCGTGTTTTACCCGATAGACAAGCTGTGACCATGGATACGCCTTTCTTAAGTGCCTATTCACGCTTACTGATTAAGACTTGTCATAAACGTGGCGCATTAGCGATGGGCGGCATGGCGGCATTAATTCCGGCTAAAACAGCTGAAGAAAATGAAATCATCTTACAAAAGGTTAAAGGCGATAAGGAGCTAGAGGCTCGCAATGGTCATGATGGCACTTGGGTTGCACATCCAGGTCTTGCTGATACTGCAATGACCATCTTTAACGACTACATAGGTACTGGTACTAACCAATTACATATTACTCGTGATGTTGATGCACCCATTTTAGCTGATGAGCTACTAGCACCTTGTGCTGGTGAGCGAACAGAAGCTGGGATGCGCTTAAATATTCGAATCGCGCTGCAATACATTGAAGCATGGATCCAAGGTAATGGCTGTGTGCCGATTTACGGCTTAATGGAAGATGCAGCAACCGCAGAAATTTCACGTACTTCTATTTGGCAATGGATTCAACACGAAAAATCATTATCAAACGGAAAGTTAGTCACAAAAGCATTGTTCAAAAGCATGCTCAGCGAAGAGCTTGGCACAGTAGAGCAAGAGCTTGGCAGCGAAAGTTTTAACCAAGGTAAGTTTAATCAAGCGGCGGGTTTGTTTGATGAAATTACCACTTCAGATGAGCTGGTTGATTTCTTAACTTTACCAGGTTACGAGCTACTAACTGCTTAGTTTTAAAGAGTTCAACAAGCTGTAACAAGCTTAATAGATAGAAATGGTATGACACATTGGGGTGTGAATACCGACATTAAATAGCATAACAAAACGAATTACACAGGAAGGAGTAACACTATGTCTAACACTAATAAGCAACTAACTCGTCAAGAACAGATTGATGCGATTAAGAAGGATTGGGCTGAAAACCCACGTTGGAAAGGTGTTAAGCGTCCGTTTACTGCAGAAGAAGTCGTCAAGTTACGTGGTTCGGTTGTGCCTGAGAATACCATCGCACAGCGTGGTGCTGAAAAACTTTGGAGCCTAATTAATGGCGGTGCAAAGAAAGGTTATGTGAACTCTTTAGGCGCATTAACAGGTGGTCAAGCAGTACAACAAGCTAAAGCGGGTATTGAAGCGATTTATCTTTCAGGTTGGCAGGTAGCAGCTGATGCTAACTTAGCGGGCACTATGTACCCAGATCAGTCTTTATACCCTGCAAACTCAGTACCTGCTGTAGTGGGACGTATTAATAATTCATTCCGTCGTGCTGACCAAATTCAGTGGGGCAAAGAAGTGAATCCAGGTGATGAAAATTACACAGATTATTTCTTACCGATTGTTGCTGATGCAGAAGCTGGTTTTGGTGGCGTACTGAATGCATTTGAGCTAATGAAATCAATGATTGATGCCGGCGCTGCGGGTGTTCATTTTGAAGACCAGTTAGCGTCAGTTAAAAAATGTGGTCACATGGGCGGTAAAGTATTAGTCCCTACACAAGAAGCGGTTCAAAAGTTAGTTGCTGCACGTTTAGCGGCTGATGTAAGCGGTGTTGAAACACTGGTAATTGCACGTACCGATGCTAACGCAGCTGATTTAATGACATCTGACTGTGATGCTTATGACCGTGATTTTGTCACTGGTGAGCGAACTGAAGAAGGCTTTTACCGTGTTAATGCGGGTATCGACCAAGCTATTTCACGCGGCCTAGCTTACGCACCTTATGCTGATTTGATTTGGTGTGAAACGGCTAAACCATGTCTTGAAGAAGCAAAGAAATTTGCTGATGCAATTCATGCACAGTACCCAGATCAATTACTAGCTTATAACTGTTCACCTTCATTTAACTGGAAGAAGAACTTGGACGATGCAACGATTGCGAAGTTCCAACAAGAACTTTCGAACATGGGCTACAAGTACCAGTTCATTACGTTAGCGGGCATTCATAACATGTGGTACAACATGTTCGATTTAGCTTATGACTATGCACGTGGTGAAGGTATGAAGCACTATGTTGAAAAAGTACAAGAAGTTGAATTTGCAGCAGCTGAAAAAGGCTACACATTCGTATCGCATCAGCAAGAAGTGGGTACTGGTTACTTTGACCAAGTCACTACTTGTATTCAAGGCGGTAAGTCATCAGTGACAGCGTTAACAGGCTCTACTGAAGAAGAACAGTTTTAATCGTTTTTAACTTTGTAACAGTTTAGCTGCTTTGCAGCTGATTTACCCCGGTGTTACTCACCTACAGGTTTCATCGGGTTTTTATCCAGTATTCGGAATATTAGCGAAAGCTAGCAGTGGTTCTTAATGCGAGGATTTTTAACTTCCTACCCAGTAAGTTTTCAACCATTCGCTTGTGTTGCGGCTCTTCGGAGCCGTTTTTTTTTGCAAAAAATAATGAGTTTATTGTTATTAAAAGGTTATAGTAAAAATACTGTCATAATTGATGAGTATGTACTTGAAAACCTCACTACCCATAACAAAAGGTGTCGATTACTGGACTAAACGTATTAGTGATCAAGAAATGCCTGCTTTATGTTCCACTATTAGAGACTTAGAGAAACTTGCTAAGGATGATGTGTCTTCATTAGCGTCTCTTGGTCGAAGTGTTATGCACGATAATGCCTTAACCACGCGTATTTTACGGGTTGCCAATAGTGCTATTTATAATAAAGGTACTAGCCATGTGACTACTGTTAGCCGTGCAGCAGTTGTGCTCGGCTTTGATACCATTCGTAATATCTGCATTACCGCCAAACTGCTAACGAGTCTTTTAGAAAATCATAACCTTTCCGAATCTGTTTATCAGCGTTTAATCAAATTGATGGCGCACTCATTTCAATCGGCAATGATTTCGAGAGTGATGCTCAAAGATTATGATGAAGCCTTGCGTGAAGAGGTGTTTATCGCCTCTTTATTATATCGAATCGGTGAAAGTGCTTTTTGGAGTATTGGCGGTGATTTTGTTGATCATTTAGACCAAGCCTTATTAGCGTGTGATTCGCCCAAGCAGCAGAAAGTTATCGTCAGGGAAAAACTTGGTACCTCGTTCTCGCAGTTAACGCAAAGCATTGCTAGAGCTTGGGGCTTAGGGGATGTGCTCACCACATCTTTGTCACACCCTGATGAAAGAATGCCTGAAATTCGCAGTATATTTTTAGCTAACGAAATTACAGATGCTTTGAATCAGCCCCATGTAAATGCTGAAAAGCTAAATGAATTATTAACTGCCGCTGCTGAAATTCAAAATATCAGTTTAGAGCAATGTAAAGCGCGACTGAGTCGCTGTGCTGAAGCAACGATACGTTTAGCTGAAGATTATGGTGCCATTGAACTTGTTCAACACTTGCCAGATACCGCAGAAATAATATCGACATTAGATAAGCCTGAACCTTTGCAGCAGTTTAGAGAAGCTAATTTGGTTCTTCAGCTGAAAAAATTACGTGAGCTGACAGAGTTTGCGATTCACAAAGCCGATTTTAATCAAGTTGTGCAAACAACTTTAGAAGGGGTTTTAGACGGTGTAGGAGTTGATCGCTGCGCAGTGATGTTACTGTCTCCTAATCGAAAACAACTATCACCACGGATTGCTTTTGGTGATGATGCGGATAAATTCAAGCAACAACTTTTAATTGAAATGTCAGGCGACAGTAATCCATTTTTGCAAAGCATAAACAGTAAAAAGGCGAAGTGGTTGCAAGAGTTTGATGAAAGAGCACCTGCTGATATGGATGCTTTTATTGGTTCAGATTTTGACTTAAGCCAGTTTAAACATGGTTTTATGGTTGCGCCCATTGTCGTTAATGATAAAGCGATTGGTTTGTTTTATGCGGACAAACAATTTTCTGCAAGGCAGCTTACTCAACAAGATTTTGATAGCTTTTGTCATTTAACTCAATTGGCCAATCTTTGCTTTGGGCTTACGGTAAAGTAACAAATATTCACTTAAACTCACATATCAACAGGCTTGTGTTTTACGCATTTTACCTACAGTGGTTGTTCTTTTGATGGGGATTGCTGTTGTGAAACTGTTTAAACATGAGCTTGATTTTACACACGAACTTAGTTTTACAGATGAGCTTGATTTTACACACGAGGTTAGTTTTAAACATGAAAATGCTTTCAAATAATGGCTTTAATTCCTTTTGTCGTCGTTCAACTCTTTACCGTTTTCTAGTGTGCTGCAGCTTATTGTGCAGCCTTATTACCTCATTTAGCCTCACCGCTTCAGCATCTGAATTAACGCTTAATCCACCACAAGCTTCTCAAGCACTTGAGATAATGGATACTGCTCGAAATAGATTAATTCCTGTTGAGTTATATCATCCTTCATCTAAGTTCGCTTGTACGCCAGATAAACCATGCTCTGTGGTTATTCTAAGTTCTGGGTATGGATTGTTGCATACTGATTATCAATTCATTAGCCATTTCTTTCAGCAACATGGCACGCTAGTTATTGCGGTTCGTCATGAGCTACCGTCAGATCCTTCGTTATCAGGTATTCAGCCATTTATGGAAACACGATCTGAAAATTGGCAGCGCGGCGCAAATACTTTGGATTTCATTCACGAGTACTTTAGCGGAGATGAGCTTCATGCTGAAGCTCATCATTATGCAAACTATGACTTTAATCATATCACCCTGGTGGGTCACTCTAATGGCGGCGATATTTCAGCTTGGTTAGCTGATTACGGTGTTGTTAGCAACAAATCAAAGCTAAATGGTGCAGGGGCAAACAAAAGCACAAATAAACAGGTGCAATATATTGCTCGTATTATTACGTTAGATCATCGCAGAGTGGCTCTGCCAAGAAGTCCTGATATTGAAGTGTTATCTATACGAGCAAGTGATTATCCTGCAGATGAAGGTGTGCTTCCTGGCGTTGATGAAGATGCAGCAAATATTTCTGTAGTCACGATTGAAAAAGCCAGACACAACGATATGAATGATTATGGGCCTGAATGGTTAAAAAACGAGATAGTACGTATCATTGCTAAGCAGTTTTATAGTGCAGAATAAGCCCAAGCTATAAACTAAGGCTATTAACTAAAGCTATAAATTAAAGCCGTAAACTAAGGCTATTAACAAAACTGCCAATAATGATGGCCAACGGGTTAATGCCATTGGCCATCATGACAAATAGTATTCTGGGCTTATTAACCAGCAACTATTAATCTACTCCTATTATCCTGCCCCTATAAGCTTGGCTACGGCTTTAGCATTTTCATTAGGGATAGCAATGCTTAAGTGGTATTGCACAATTTTCCAACCATTTTCAGTGAGTTGCAATGCACCTGTACCGCGGCATAAACCGTAACTTGCACTATGCAGTAACTCATCAAATACGATGGTATTGTCAAATTGTAATAACTGGCGAGATTTGACCTCATAGTGCCATCCATCAGTGGGTCTTGCATAACCTGCAAACTGGCTCATATCCCACCGCTCAGTCGCATCGGTACCAAGAAAAACGGCTTTCTCATCATAAAGTGAAAAGTAGCTATCCCAATTAGCATCACTGGCATCTTGATGGAGTTTATCTAATAAAGTATCGGCTTGCTGTCTCGACTCAACTGAAATCGTGTCATTGGCTTTTGCTGGAAGTGATGACATTACCCATAAACTGCTGGTTAATAGAAAGGTAAGAAGCGCTTTTTGCATGGAAATTCCTTGTTGTATTTTTATACTAAATCAACTCAGTATGGCACTAGTGCCAGTTGATGGGGTCAAGCTGATAAAACTGGCTTAACTCTTTATAAAGCAAATTGTGTCGTTGGTAAAATTCATGGGGTTTTTCAAAGAAGGTCTCGCTAATAACGGCAAAAAACTCAGCAGGGTTAGTCGCGCCATAATAGTTAAACAATGAGGGGACTTGTTGTTTTGCACAGTGTTGTAGGTTTTCAAACTCCTGACCTAACACCTTCGACCAGGTTGAATAATTTGTAATGTCTCGCAAAGGTGGCGCACCGTTCGCTTGGCCATTTTCTTGATCAAGTTGATGTGCGAATTCATGAATCACGACATTTTGACCATCAAATGGATCAGCGGCACCATCAAGAGTGCTTTTCCAGGATAATATAATTTTTCCATTCCCCCATGATTCACCGAGTAAAACATTACGTTGATTAGATTCAACTCCAGCAAAGTCAGTGCCTCTTTTCTCGACAATAAAGGCATATGGATATACTAAAATCGGTTTCAGTTTTGGGTAAAAGTTCGTTTTACGATTGAGTAGTAGTAAGCATGCCTGAGCCGCAATGGTGACTTTGACTTCATCTGTAATCTCAAAGCCGTCACAGCCAACAAATTCCTTTTCTGCAATAAACACTTGAATGTGTTTTTTAAGTTGCAGTTGAAGATCGGTTGGCATCGCTTTGAAATAAGGGAATCGACGCTTAAGTATGTTTCGCCACGCTTTAGGAAATGGTTGCAGCGTTATTTTTTCTCTATGACGCTGAGTTCGCATTGGCTTGGACACAATAAGGCCAATGGCAATAATTGAAACAATGATCAAAGCCAATAGTGCAAACATATGCCCTCGTTAATAAGTAATAAGCTTAAATAGGTTATTGGGCGACTAAGTATGATTTTCAAGGGTAAGTTTAGATATAGCTAATAAAGCTAGTGTAAATTAGTCATAAAAAAACTGGCAATCAACAAAAGTTGATGCCAGCAAAGAGGGGGGAGGGATTTTTATTTTTTTAGTGCGTTACTCAAATTAATTATTGGGTAAATTCCTAGTATTTTCAGTTTATTTTTTAAATGTAGATTCCTTTAATTTGCTGACTATTTGATGTTTATGTCAGTTTCAATTGCTCGTTGTTCTTGCTCTGATAACAAAAAGTGTTGCTGGATCAGTTGTCTGATCAATTTAGATTTAGCTGAATGACTACTCAAGCTCATGGCGGTTAATTGCTCAATTGCTGCTTCACTTAATGTAAATGTGGCTTTTCTGAACGGCTTTGGTTTCCCTTTGCTTGAATCTGCATTTAGCGGTTCATTGGCTTCGGTTAACGCAAATAATTGTTCCATTGCGTGTTTATTAGAATCATCGTGCGAAAGAGTATGACGCTGTGGTTTCCCCATGGCATACAAGTTTGCTGCTTCAATAAAGTCATCAACCGACATCTGCGGCGAAAATTGTGCTTTACATGGCGTAACGTTTTTCTTGAGATCTGCTAGCCCCATAAGTCCCCCTCAGCTGCGTAACGTTTCCGGCATCATTACGTTGTTGGATAAGTTGTTCTGCATTCTCAACTTCCAGCAATTCGCAGGCAATATTGCGAATTTCGTTAGCTGCTTTTCCGCTAGGGTCTATTTCAATGACTGACAAACCAGATTCTTCACTGTCATCGTAAATGTTTCGGCTGTAAGTGATTGCTTCAAGCACGTTGATATCGAAAGTGTTGCACACTTCTTTTGCTTCAAAAATTCGACCGGCTTGATTAGGTAAACTTGGGCACTGGGTGATAACAAATGAAGCTTTCATTTTAGGGTTAATCATCTTACAAGTTGCGATGATATCGTCCATGTGTTCAACGGTCTTTAAATCACGACGTTTAGGGCGTAATGGCATTAAGGCATGTGATGCCACTGAAAGTGTCGCACGAAGGGCTAAGTTATCTTGTCCGCCGCAATCGACAATGACGTAATCATAATGTTGCTCGAGACTAAGTAAGTCGTTGCGTATTTTTCCGTATAATTGCACGCAATTAATGGCAGGAAGTTCAGGATTATTGTTTCTTGCTTGGATCCAGTCTGACGTGGTTCTTTGTGGGTCACAATCAACCATGATAATGCTTGCTTTAGCATCTTTTGCGAGAAATACAGCGACATTTTGTGCAAGGCAACTTTTGCCACTACCGCCTTTTTCTCCACCGACTAATATGATCATCTTTACATCTCCTGATGGGGCAACGAGAACCACTTTATAAACACTCGTTGCAGTAATACTTAGTCAAACTTTCGATTAAACCTTAAGTAACATTTAACCTTTATGCTATTAACTTTATGTGGTGAGTTGTAACAGGTCAATTGGCGGTAAATTGACGATAAGGCCGTTTTGACTCGCTGGTGTCTTTTTGACTTGTCAGCATTATTGGCGGCTTTTTGACTGATTGGTTTTTAGCCAAAGTTGGTTAGGTGAATTGGTTGATATTGAGTGGTTTAGGGCGTTAAAACATTGACGCTGTCATTGTGTGATTCAATTACACAGAAAAATGGATAGGCGAACAAGCTTATTTAATAGCTAAAAAGTATTATAGGGTTAGTTTATATTTCTAAATGTTATATTTAAAATGGAGATAAAAATGCAGTTATTAATGTGGATCTTCTCATGTAGCTTGTTTAGCGTTAACCAAACAGCAATAATTTAGTGAGTTTGTTGCAGTAAACCTGAGCTGTATTAGCTCAAAGCTGTGCTAATTCAAAGCTGTATTTTTTCAAATCGATACTTGCTCAAATCGATACTAGCTCATATATATTTTCGAGAATCTCTAAGCTGTAGGATGAGTTAATCTATTTTATTGGCGATTATCAAGCCAAATAAATATAGTCAAAGTATAATGTGATAAAAAATGTTGGAATATAATCTAGATGAATGAAGCACTACTTTTAGAAGCAATTAATCAAAAAATGCCATTTGGTAAGTATGCTGGCAGAAAACTATTGGAATTACCGGAACCTTATTTAGTCTGGTTTCATAGCAAAGGTTTTCCTGAGGGGAAATTGGGCGAGCAGTTAGCGTTAATGTATGAAGTGAAATTGAATGGCCTAGAAGAAATGCTGCAGCCATTACTTAAAAAGTGAGTTTGTCGTTTTATGTTAGTTGAGTATTAAATTATTTCAGCAGGCTTTTGGTCATATAAAAGCCATTAATGACTTGGTCTTTAGTGATTTGATAGCTTGGCTGTATTTGTTTAAAACCTTGCTTAAGGAAAAAGCCTTTCGATAAGTAAGATGCATCGACACTCAGTGATGTATAGCCTTGTGCTTGAGCCCATAATTCCAGAGTTTGATAAAGCCGATTTGCCAACCCTTGTCGCTGTAACAATGGTGATATATAAAGACTATCAATGTAGCCTTGATGATGAAAATCGGTTTCCACATTGATAACCCCCACGACATCCTCTGTTTCGCTTTGTTGAGTATCGCTGAGCATTACCCAGCTTTGACTGCGCTGTAATCTCAGTTGCCAGTGTTTTCTTGAACGAGGGGCTGTTGACCATGCGTTTAATTGCTCATGGCTATAGCGAGGATGGTCAATGTGCTGAACACTAAGGTGAACTAATTGACTGACTTTTTCAGCAAACTTTGGCTTAAACTGAACAATGGAAAAAAGATTACTCATAGGTAGATTCGGATGTTGAGTTCATAAAATTATCACAAGGTTTAAATGTCATTATCAATGATCCACTGGAACATTTAACCAAAAAAAATCGACTAATGATAATTAGCCGATTATGCGTTTATTTGAAACTAAAGCGAGTTATTTTTTCTCGATTTTGCCTACAAATAATAATTCTTCAAAGGTTTTGTTTAGCGTGCTGCTGGTGAAATCATTCATCCACATTTGCTCGTTCATGCTAACAGTGTCGCCTTTAGTAATGTCAACTTGTGGGCCAGCAGCCCAGAAAGTTTTGTCTTCACCTTTAACTTGTACGTAGGTGTAGCCACCGCTGTTCATTGTGTCTAATACTTCGCCTTGGTGCATGATACCAGCAGCCCAAGCTGAAGAAACACCTAATGCTAATGTTGCAGCCGCTGCTAATTTGATTAATTTTGCTTTCATGAAATTGTTTCCTATTTGATTAGGCTAATATTTGCAATGATTCAAGTCATGAATCCACATAAAGATACATTATTAAATCATGAAGCTAGCACAGGGTCTGTGATCAGCTGCAGATTTGTGAAGTCTACATTATCATAAATAATATTAATCTTGGCTAATGTATCGTTTTTCTTATGCATCTCTATTTTTAGTTAAGCTTAATTTTTAATGGTTCAATCTAAGGCTGTATTTTATCGATGGCTAATATAATACACATTAGGTTGTAATGGGTTTTCAATTAAATTGCCATGTTGAGATACAAAATCGACAAAGGCTTCTGGCAAGGTCATGGTGTGCAAATCTTGTTGCCAGTGCGCCTTGAGTAATGCGTCATAACCTTCTTTTCCTGCGGCGGTGTATGCACTTGAAACGCCGATATACAGCTTATCTTTGTCTATCTCACTCCATTGCCCTTGTCGATATTCTTCGATAAGGGTAATGCGTTGATTTTTTTCTAACTTCCCATCGTAGAAGTATCTAATCCCATAAGTATACGGAAAGCTGCCAGCACCTGTGCCAGTGACGCCATTGTTAGTGGCAGCATTAATCGACGACTCTAGCACTTGATATAAGTATTGGCCTTGGATTTGGTATTTAACTAAAGGCAGCTCAAACGGTAATATTCGCCCGAGTACATCAGCGACGGATAAGTTACCTTTATTTAATGATTGCCTTACGCCGCCTGCATTATGTAATGCAAAGTCTAATTCTGGCTCAGATAATTTAGTGGCTTTATACATACTACGGCATACCCAAGGCGCGATTTCACTGCCATGGGGGAAGTGCTTGCTGGGCAGTCGAGTGTGGATCAAATCTCGTGGAATATGGGCGAGTACTTGCTCTTCGAGGGCGTTTAACGCAGGGCGATAATCTCGCATAATAGTGTCGTGTACTGCTTGATTAGCTTCATCGCCTAATACGCCAGAGTGGGATTGTAACTGCTTGGTCACTTTGGCAATCTGTTCTGGCGTGATTTGCTTAGCCGCGTTCGCCTCATTTGGGATTAATGAAACTTCCACCTGCTCATCGAGCATAAAGTAGTTATCGCCATTAATGGCAGTACACTTGCCTTGAACGTCAAACTCTATTTCAGCAAGCCCCAACACTTCCGCATATTTACTAGCGTGAATGATAGGGGTGTTATTTATCACTTCTGCGTATTCGGTGTGGCTTAAGCCTAAGTCACTAAAATTGCCTTGCAGTGTGTGAGAGTGACCGCCAACAATAACACTTATCCCGTCAACTTTTTCGGCTAACTCACGGTCTTGGTCCAGCCCTAAGTGGCTTAATATGACAATGTGATCAATACCTTGCTGTTTTAACATAGTCACGGTGTTGACTGTAGTATCAATTGCGTTAATAAAGTGAGTGTCGGGGTCGGGTCTTGCAATTAATGGCATTTGATCAAGGGTGATACCGACAATGGCAATTTTTTTGTCATAGAAAGGTTTTAACAGCACCTTGGCGCACTTTAGCTGCGGATCATAATCAAGCAACATAGGATGGTCTTTTAATCGACCTTCCTTATCGGTGACTTCCTGACTTAAATCCATATTGCCAGCTAATAGTGGAAATTCAATTCGATTTAAGAAGGCTAAAACCGGACTGTTACCCGCATCAATTTCATGATTACCCAACACCATGGCATCAGGGTTTAACATATTTAATAAGTGCGCATTGGCAGCACCTTTAAACTCGCGAAAATATAACGTGCCCTGAAAGCTATCACCGCCATGAAGAAATAAAAATGCTTGTTGGTCATCATGGGCTTTTTTTCTGGCAGTTTCTATTTGGTAACAGAGGCGAGCATAACCACCCGTTTTGGTTTCAGCTTGAAACTCTTGGTCATCAACTGACAAATTAAATTTAACTTTGCTTGGCTCGAAATTTGAGTGGGTATCATTGATATGAGCGAGCGATAGCGTGTAATTTTTCGGCATCATTTCCTCTATATTTACAAGGGAGAAAGATTGTAGGAGCCCCTTGCTAGGTTACAAACTCGACTCTGTTCGTTTTCACCTGTGATGTACGCAGTAAAGATATTTGTTGGTCAAAAAAGGGAGCAATGCTCCCTTTATATTTGAATCAATGTTTGTCTAAAAGCCATTTCATGTCGTGTTTATTTACAGCTTTTTATCACTCGATTTTTTATCTCTAGTAAGTGGTTCACTGGCAGGCATGACAAGAGGCTTATTGTTTTGTTGAGCACCTTGTTTGGCTTGTTCAGCGACCATCGTATCTTGTTTAGAGAACTCACCATCATCAGACAATACAATGCCTTTATGCTTCATGCGAGTGCTCCATAACTTACGAGCTAATTGTTGCATATCAGTGACGGGGTCATTGGAGTCGACAATCTCCAAGCCTAGTAAGGATTCAACAATATCTTCTAAGGTAACAATACCTTCACCAGAACCATATTCATCAACAATCATGGCAATTTTGGTATTGCGCTTAATCATTAATTCGAAAATCGGTAATATCTTAGCCGTCTCAGGTATCACTAGCAGGTTCTTTTTCAATACACCGATAGATTCCTTAGGCGTATATCGTTCTGCTTGAATGATATTATTACGGTTAACGTAGCCGATAATATTATCTGGGTCATCCTGATATACCGGAATTCGGGTAAAAGGCTTAGCTAAGAATTGCGTGACAAATTCACCTTGAGATAAATGTATCGGTAATTTGAACATCACAGTTCTTGGGGTCATGATTGCAGATACTGGCATTTCTTTCACTGACAGCATTTGCGTTAAAATCGCAGATTCTTGCTTGTCTAGCTCACCTGATTGGCGGCCAATTTCTGCCATCGCACTCATTTCTTGACGGATATATTGTCCTTCGTCGCCTTTACCCATTAACTTTGTCACTTGTGATGACATCCAAATCAACGGTTTAGTGGCTCTTTCCATCCACACTAAAATGAGCGAAACCGGAGAGGCTAAAGAGCGCCAATAGTTTGCACCTAATGTTTTCGGAATAATTTCAGAAAAGAATAAAATCAAGAAGGTAAGCACACCAGAGAATACGCCGAGCATTTCATCACCAAAAACTTTTGCTGCCTGTGCGCCTGCTACTGCAGCGCCGACGGTGTGAGCTATGGTGTTTAATGTCAGAATAGAAACCAGTGGTGATTCCACATTTTGTTTCTGTTTATCAAGCCGTTTTGCAGCTTTTGGATTAGTTTTTGCCAAGTTGGCAATGTAACTAGGGGTAACAGACAGTAATACCGCTTCAAAAACACTACAAAGAAATGAGATTGCAATGGCGATAAATACTATAATGATAAGAGTTATCATAAAGGTGGAATTACACCTCCATATGGCAGACCAATATTAGTCCACGGAAATTTTAGCACAGTCGTGAAAGTATCAAAGCTTTAATGCAGTGACACTGGCGAAATTTTGTAAGGATCTGTATAATTCGCCGCCCGCTAGCAGGTTTTAGGTTTTTTTGAGGTTAGACAACATGAGTGAAAAAAAGATCAATTTATTGGATCTTGATCGAAAGGCAATGAGAGCGTTATTCACCGAAATGGGCGAAAAACCGTTCCGTGCTGATCAATTGATGAAATGGCTTTATCACTTTGGTGTTAGCGACTTCGAAGAAATGAACAACATTAACAAAGCATTACGCGCTAAATTATCGCGTAAGTGTGAAGTGGTTGCGCCAGAAATTGCCAGTTTCCAAAAGTCAGATGATGGCACGATTAAGTTCGCTATTAATGTAGGTCAAGGCCAAGAAGTTGAAACGGTTTATATACCTGAAGAAGACAGAGCGACTTTGTGTGTATCATCGCAAGTAGGCTGTGCACTAGAATGTACTTTCTGTTCAACAGGTCAGCAAGGCTTCAACCGTAACTTGACCGTGGCTGAAATCATCGGCCAAGTTTGGCGTGTATCAGAATTTTTAGGTTTCCATAAAGATACCGGTGACCGTCCTATCACTAACGTTGTGATGATGGGCATGGGTGAGCCGTTATTGAATTTAGCCAACGTCATCCCTGCGATGGACATCATGCTGGATGATTTTGGTTTTAGCTTATCAAAACGCCGGGTAACATTATCAACTTCAGGTGTGGTACCCGCGCTTGATAAGTTAGGTGATGCGATAGATGTTGCACTTGCAGTAAGTATTCATGCACCAAATGATGAATTGCGTGATGTGTTAGTGCCAGTGAATAAGAAGTACCCATTAGAAGAGTTTCTTGCGGGTATTCGTCGCTACTTAACCAAGTCAAATGCCAACCGTGGTCGCGTGACCGTAGAATATGTCATGCTAGATCATATCAACGACAGCACAGACCAAGCACATGAGCTGGCTAAGTTGATGAAAGATACACCGTGTAAAATTAACTTAATTCCATTTAACCCTTACCCTGGGTCACCATATGGTCGTTCTTCTAATTCTAGGATTGACCGTTTCTCGAAAGTATTGATGGAATATGGGTTAACCGTAATTGTACGTAAGACTCGCGGAGACGATATTGATGCTGCTTGCGGTCAATTAGCGGGTGATATTCGTGACCGAACTAAACGTATGGCGAAAAAACGCATGCAAGAAAGTGCTATTTCGGTCACAATGGATTAACTCTTTGTTTGTATAGATTAATAGGCGTAAGAAGTATGCACGGATTGCCGAAGTTTTTATTTATTGTTGCCTTATCATTACCTTTAGTGGGTTGTGTTACAGAAAGAACGTATAGTGGTACAGATATTCCAGTTTCTGAAAGGACATTGGATAAAACTTCAGCTGCGAAAGAAAGAATGCAGCTTGGTTTGACCTATTTAAAACGTGGCAACATGGAACAGGCAAAGTTTAATTTGAATCGTGCAGTTGATTATGCACCGCAATTAAGCGCAGTGCATACCGCTATGGCTTATTACTATCAAACCGTTGATGATGTAGTACGCGCAGAAGAATCTTATCGCAAAGCTATTAACACCAGCGATGCTACGGGTGATGCGATGAACAACTTTGGCGTGTTTTTATGTCAACAAGATAAATTCAGTCAAGCCGAAGTCATGTTTAAAAATGCGATTGAAGCAAAAGAATATACCCGCACCGCATCAAGCTATGAAAATTTAGGTGTGTGCAGTCTTTCTGCTGGTGAACCTGAAAAGGCTAAGCAGTACTTTGAAAGTGCATTGCGTTACGATCCAAGAAGACAATCTACATTGATGGAGCTGATTGATTTAGCTATCGCAGAAAGTGATTATGATGCGGCTAAAACCAATTTACAGCGGTTTCATCGTGTGGCGCAGCAAACGCCTGAAAGTTTAGCTTTAGGAATTAAAATATCGCGTGAGTTAGCAGATGATGAAGCGCTTCAACGCTATGGCATTACGTTAATCGCCAAATATCCTGCTTCAGAACAAGCGAAAGAATACAGGGCTACTTTGCATTAATGACAAATAATAAAAACGAAAACACCCATACAGATGGGAATGATGCTGACCAAATTGACTTACTAGAAGAAGTCTCAACCGCTGGGATGCTGTTACGGACAGCGCGTGAAGCAAAAGGCTTATCAGTTGAAGCCGTAGCAACACAGCTACATTTACGTCCTGGCATCATTGAAGATATTGAAAACGATAACTTTGATAATATTGCATCGGCAACTTATGCGCGCGGCTATGCAAAAAATTATGCCAAATACGTTGAGGCAGATGCTAATGCTTTGCAGCAATGTCTTGCCCAACAATTACCAGACGAAACAGCGGCAATGCAAAGTTTTTCTCGTAAGACGACTCGTGAAGCTCGTGATAGTCGTTTAACGATAGTAACTTACTTAATCATTTTCGCATTACTCGCACTGTTAGTGGTTTGGTGGGTACAAAAAGATTCATTACTCAGTGGGATTGATTTATCAAAACCTACCGCTGAAGAAGTTGCTGCGGCAAGTGTCACTGAGGTAAATCAAACTGAAGATTTATTAGAGCCAGAAATTGACCCTAAACTGGCTTATGTGGAACCGTCAGCGAATGAATCTGATATAGAGAACAATATTCAAGCTTTGACAACCTCCTTGGATAATGCGCAAGACAATGTCGCCGAGACTTTGCAATCTGCCAGTGCATTAACTTCTGACGCAGCAACTGAGCTTGCCAATGAACCTGTAGTTTCAAATGAACTTGTGATTTCAAATGAAACTGATGCACTAGCTGCAAATGACGCATTGAGCATGAGTTTTACAGCTGATTGTTGGGTTAACGTGGTTGATGCAACCGGTAAAACACTGGTTGATGGCGTTAAAGGTTCAAGCAGAATTGTTGAAGCTAAAGGCGTTGCACCGTTCAAGCTTATTTTAGGTGCCCCGCAAGTTGTAACGATTAAATTTAATGGCGAAGACATCAGTTTAGCTGATTTCTCCGAAGGCCGTGTGGCTAGGTTAACCTTACCTAGAGTGTAATGTTAATTGTAATTAAGTAAGCAGTAGAGCAACAGATTATGTATAACGAATCTCCTATTATTCGCCGCCCTTCAAGCCGTATTTATGTTGGCGATGTTCCTATCGGTGATGGTGCGCCTATCGCAGTTCAGTCGATGACGAACACCAAAACGACTGACGTTGAAGCGACTGTGGCACAAATTCGTGCACTTGAAAAAGTAGGTGCAGACATTGTTCGTGTCTCAGTTCCTACAATGGATGCAGCTGAAGCATTTAAGTTGATTAAACAAAGTGTCAATGTTCCGCTTGTTGCAGACATTCACTTTGATTACCGAATCGCACTTAAAGTGGCTGAATATGGGGTTGATTGTTTACGTATTAACCCTGGCAATATCGGTAATGAAGAACGCATTCGTAACGTTGTGGAATGTGCGCGTGATAAAAACATTCCAATTCGCATAGGGGTAAACGGTGGTTCATTAGAAAAAGATCTAATGGATAAATACCATGAGCCGACACCTGAAGCTTTACTTGAATCAGCAATGCGCCATGTGGATATTTTAGACCGTCTTAATTTTGACCAGTTTAAAGTCAGCGTAAAAGCCTCTGATGTGTTTTTAGCGGTTGAGTCATATCGTTTACTGGCCAAACAAATCAAGCAACCATTGCATTTAGGCATAACCGAAGCGGGCGGAGCGCGTGCGGGTTCGGTTAAATCTGCAGTTGGTTTAGGCATGTTACTGGCTGAAGGTATTGGTGATACTTTACGTATTTCGTTAGCAGCGGATCCTGTTGAAGAAATTAAAGTGGGCTTTGATATCTTAAAGTCGCTACGTATCAGAAGCCGTGGTATTAACTTCATTGCGTGTCCATCATGTTCTCGTCAAGAGTTTGATGTGATCAACACTGTTAATGCACTTGAAATGCGCCTTGAAGACATTACCACAGCAATGGATGTTTCTATCATTGGCTGTGTGGTAAATGGCCCTGGTGAAGCATTAGTTTCAGATATTGGTTTAACCGGTAGCCATGGTAAAAGTGGTTATTATGATGACGGGAAACGTCAAAAAGAGCGCTTTGATAACAATGATTTAGTGGATTCGTTAGAAGCTAAGATTCGTGCGAAAGCAGCGATAATGCAAAACAGAATCGATATTAAAGACGCAACAGAATAAGTTTGTTTTAGACAACAATTACACCTTACCAGCGATGGTAGGTGTTTTTTTGTGTAAGGCATGTAGATTAATTTAAGTCCTCGGTCATCGATTTTAAATCGAACAAAACGATTTTATTTTGAACACGATACGACGGCGAGTTAACACAAGTAGGCAAAACGTGGCTAAACAGATCCAAGCAATTCGCGGAATGAATGACATTCTGCCAACGCAAAGCCCATTATGGCAAAAAGTAGAATCGGTTATCCGTTCTACTGTGAGCGCATACGGCTATAGCGAAATTCGTACTCCGATTGTTGAATCAACCGATCTTTTCAAACGTTCAATTGGTGAAGTGACCGATATCGTTGAAAAAGAAATGTACACCTTTGCAGATCGTAACGAAGACAGCTTAACCTTACGTCCAGAAGGTACAGCTTCTACCGTACGTGCTGGTAATGAGCATGGCTTACTTTATAACCAAGAGCAGCGTTTATGGTACATGGGCCCTATGTTCCGCCATGAACGTCCTCAAAAAGGTCGTTACCGTCAATTCCACCAGTTTGGTGTTGAAGTGTACGGCATTCCAAGTGCAGACATTGACGCTGAAGTATTAATGCTTTCAGCGCGTCTTTGGGAATCATTTGGGATTACTGAACACGTTAAGTTAGAGCTAAATACGTTAGGCGATCCAGCTGAGCGCGCGGCCTACCGTGATGCACTGATTGCGTTTCTTGAGCAACATAAAGAACAATTAGATGAAGACTCACAGCGTCGTATGTACTCTAATCCGCTGCGTGTATTAGATTCAAAATCACCACAAGTTCAAGCTTTGTTAGCCGATGCGCCAGCATTGATGGAGTACTTAGGTGAAGAGTCGAAAACACATTTTTCAACCTTATGTGAACTCTTAGACGCTGTTGGAATCCAATACACAGTTAATCCTCGCCTTGTTCGTGGATTAGATTACTATAACCGCACTGTTTTCGAGTGGGTGACGGATAGCTTAGGCTCTCAAGGCACTGTTTTAGCAGGTGGTCGTTATGATGGACTCGTCGGCCAATTAGGCGGTAAAGATACGGCAGCAGTTGGTTTTGCAATGGGTCTTGAACGTATTGTATTACTGCTAGAAACCCTTGAACTAAACAAAGATGTTGCCCCAGTTGTTGACGTTTATGTCACAGTAATGGGTGAAAACTGTTTAGTTGAAGCAATTAAAATTGCACAAGAGTTGCGTCAAAGCCTGCCACAGCTTAAAGTCATGAGTCATTGTGGTGGCGGTAACTTTAAAAAGCAGATGAAGCGTGCTGATAAAAGTGGTGCTGAGTATGCATTAATCATTGGTGAGAACGAAATTGAGAACCAACAGGTTGCAGTTAAGCCATTGAGAAATAAGAACGAACAACTTTTGGTTGCCCGAGACGATTTGGCGACCACGATTAAATCATTATTTTAATATTAGCTGATAGCTAATAAACAGAACTGAATAGAAAGGGGAAGTGCGCGTGGATATTTATAGCACAGAAGAACAACAAGTAGATGCTATTAAGCAGTTCTGGAAAGATTACGGCAGCTCAATCATTGTAGGTGCGGTAGTAGGTCTAGGTGGATTATACGGTTGGAATTACTATTCTGACGTAAAAATTGAAAATGCTGAAGCAGCGTCTGAAGCATTCCAAAGCATTACTGCTAATAGTACAGACAGCACAGCTGTGATGGCTGCAGTAAGCGACTTTGGTCAGCAACATGATCAACAAGGTTATCAAGCATTGCTTGAACTAATGTCTGCTAAAGCGGCTGTTGAAGCTGGTGAGCTAGATAAAGCTGAAGCAGCCTTCACTAAAATTATTGCAGCTAACCCAGGTGCTTCACTAGCATCTTTAGCAACGATACGTTTATCACGTATTCAAGCTGAGCAAGGTAACTTAGGCACTGCATTAGCGACTTTAGAACAAGTGAATGATGAAGCGTTCAATGCGCAACGTGACGAGTTAAAAGGCGACTTCTTAGTGCGTCAAGGCGACATGGATAAAGCAAGATCTGCTTATCAAGCAGCGGTAGATAATGGCGGCACGTTATCAAGCCCTGCTCTACAAATGAAGCTAGACAATTTAAACAAGGCATAAGGAATTAGCCGAATGAAGTCTTTATGCAAAACCTTGCTAGCTGCGGGCTTAAGTGTCGCTATGCTATCTGCTTGTTCTTCAAGCGATAATGAAGAAGAAGTTGTAACAGAACTAACTGAAATCCAAGCAACAGTATTTCCTGAGGTAAATTGGGAAGTCAGCGTAGGCAATGGTGTGGGTGATTACTACTCACAACTTAAACCTGCTGTTTTTTATGGTCACGTCTATGTGGCTGATCGTAACGGTACTGTTATCGCGTACGATCAAGAAACTGGCAAGGTCGCTTGGCGTAAAGATTTAGCGTCAGAATTTAAAGATACTGCGCTAGCTAATACCAGACAAGCCCGTATTGCTGCAGGCGTAACCGTTGGCCGTAATAAAGTCTTTATTGGTGGCGAGTCAGGATTGCTTGTAGCGCTTGATGCTAAAACTGGTGAAACGGCTTGGCATGCTATTGCAAGCGGCGAATTATTATCATTGCCAACAGTGTCTGAAGATTCAGTCGCTGTGCATACCAGTGATGGCAACTTTGAGTCATTTTCAATTGAAGATGGCAGCAAGTTATGGACTCATGAAATGCAACTGCCAAACCTAACCCTTCGCGGTACAGGTTCAGCGGCATATGACTCAGGCGGTTTCTTCTTAGGGACTGCTGATGGTAAAATATCAGTTATTGTTAAAAATAACGGTCAAGTGGCTTGGGAACAAGCTGTGTTTACGCCAACTGGCGGTAACGAGTTTACTCGTATGGCTGATGTGGATATGACACCGTTAATTTTGGGCGATAATTTATACGCGGTAAGTTACAATGGTAACTTGGTGTCAATGGAGCTTAGAACGGGTCGTGTTGTTTGGACACGTAAGTACTCAAGCTTTAATGAACTCGCCGCAGCAGGGGTTGGACTTTATGTCGTTGATGACCATAGTCGTATTTACTCAGTAGATAGACGAAATGGTTTAGAACTTTGGAGTAATACTACGTTAACAAACCGTGGTTTAACTTCTCCTGCAGTTATTGGTTCTTATATTGTTGTAGGTGACTTTGAAGGTTATCTGCACTTTATCGATCGCAGCACTGGCGAAGTCGCTGGTCGAGTTGAGGTTGATAGTGATGGTTTATTCTCGCAGCCGGTAGTGGCTGGAGACAAAGTTTATGTGCAAGGTCGCAGCGGGAAGCTAGCTACTGTAATCCTGCCATAAATTAACCAGTAAACCTTATTAGAGCCCCTGGAAGTGTGTTCCGGGGGCTTTTTATTTAAAAGTTTTTAGAGGCAAAATCATGATCCCTGTAGTGGCCCTGGTGGGGCGACCTAATGTTGGTAAGTCAACTTTATTCAACCGTCTTACTCGCACAAGAGATGCGCTTGTCGCCGATTTTCCTGGTTTAACACGTGACCGTAAATATGGTCGTGCGTTTTTATCTGGTTACGAATTTATTGTGGTTGATACTGGTGGTATCGATGGCACTGAAGAAGGGATCGAAACCAAAATGGCTGAACAGTCGCTTGCTGCGATTGAAGAAGCTGATGTCGTATTATTCTTAACTGATGCGCGCGCAGGTCTTACTTCTGCTGACTTAGCGATTTCAGAACATTTACGTAGCCGTGATAAAACCACCTTTGTTGTTGCCAACAAAGTTGATGGTATTGACGCTGATTCTGCTTGCGCTGAGTTTTGGTCTCTTGGTTTAGGTGAAGTTTATCAAATGGCAGCTGCGCAAGGCCGCGGCGTGACCAATATGATTGAATATTCACTGGCTCCTTATGCTGAAGCGATGGGTATTACTCGTCAAGATGCTGATGAAGACGGTGAAGAAGTTCGTGAATACACCGAAGAAGAAGCCGAAGCGGAGCAAGAGCGTCTACAAAACTTACCGATTAAACTTGCGATTATTGGCAAGCCTAACGTGGGTAAATCAACACTGACTAACCGTATTTTAGGTGAAGAACGTGTTGTGGTTTACGATGCACCGGGTACAACTCGTGACAGCATTTACATTCCAATGGAGCGTGAAGGTCGTGAGTATGTGTTGATCGATACAGCTGGTGTTCGTCGCCGTGCAAAAGTACATGAAGTTATCGAGAAGTTCTCGGTGATTAAAACGTTGAAAGCGGTTGAAGATTCTAACGTAGTATTGTTAGTGATTGATGCGCAAGATGGTATCTCTGAGCAAGATTTAGGTCTGCTTGGTTTTGCATTGAATGCGGGCCGCGCAATCGTCATTGCTGTGAATAAATGGGATGGCCTTGACCAGTCATTTAAAGAAAGTGTTAAGAGTGAATTAGATCGCCGTTTAGGCTTTATTGATTTCGCCCGTATTCACTTTATTTCAGCATTACACGGAACTGGTGTTGGTCACTTGTACGAATCTATTGAAGAAGCGTATGACAGTGCGACACGTCGTGTGAGTACGTCAATGCTGACGCGCATTATGCAAATGTCACAAGACGATCATCAGCCACCATTAGTACATGGTCGCCGTGTGAAGCTTAAGTATGCCCATGCTGGTGGTTATAACCCACCAATCGTTGTGGTGCATGGTAATCAGGTAAGTAAGTTACCTGATTCATACAAGCGCTACATGATGAACTACTTCCGTCGTTCATTGAAAGTTGTGGGTACCCCAATTCAGATCCGCTTTCAAGAGGGAGCTAATCCATTTGAAGGCCGCCATGAAAAGCTAACCATTAGTCAAGAGCGTCGCCGTAAACGCGCAATGAGCCACATTAATAGCCGCAAAAAATAAATTATTTTCTGTGAGTTAAGCAAAACCTGAATGACTGCAAAGTGATTCAGGTTTTTTTATGTCTCTGATTTACTGGTGTTTGAACTGAGGAGTTTGAACCGAGGTTATTGACAGTTATTGGTTTGGTAAGGTGAAACTTGAAATGATCTAGCATAAGCGAATGTTAAGTTTTACCACTTATAGTCATAATTCACTTTCAATCACTGAGGTTTTTATGAGTACTCGCCGCCATTTTCCTGCTATCCATCGTCTTTTGCATTGGGGGCTTGCGCTGTCAATGTTGGTGATGCTGTTAACCATCTTACTGCGTTTAGGCTGGATGGAAAAAAATCATATGGCTGAGATGATCCAGCAAGGATTATTGCAGCTTGATTTACTTATCAGTGATAAACAAGCCGTCATTATTGCTAAAAGCATTCGTAATGTGATGTTTAAGTGGCATCTTTATTTTGGCTATGCGGTGGCTGTTTTTGTGTCGCTGCGGTTTATCTACATGGCAAAATGCGGCTTACAATACCCTAGCGCACTCAGTAAACAGGCTAGCGGCCGTGAAAAATTTCAAGCTCTGATATATTGGTTATTTTATCTGGGTATTGGGTTATCGGTCAGCACAGGTTTGTTGATTGAATTTGGCCCAGAGTCCATTGAACACCAAGCTGAAACCGTGCATAAACTTGCCTTATGGTATTTTATCCCGTTTATCAGTTTGCATTTAGCCGGGATATTATTGGCAGAATTTACTCACGATAAAGGCTTAGTCTCGAGAATTATCGGCGGATAAATCAATCGCAGGTTATCAAGCATCACAGCATTAGCCATAGTGCTGTGATGAATCAAACATAGTTTTGTCTATTCATCCCTATCATCGTCATCCATACACCTCTTGCACTAACACTCTGTTAAACTTATTCGTCATAATGCTTAATAAAACCTTAAGATTGAAGATTTAACTTGGATTATATTGAATCACTTACAAGTTAGTCATCAATGACTCCTGAAAAAATAATATTAACAAAGCGAGACTCCATGAAGCGATCATTACTAGCGAGTTTGTTACTCACATTGGCCTTTAGCAGCCCATTATTTGCCGCGCCCTCACTTGATCATACTGTACTCACCAAAGAGGGCACTGAAACCAGCTTGCAAGAGTTTGCTGGCAAAGTGGTGTATGTAGATTTTTGGGCCTCTTGGTGCGGTCCATGTCGAAAGTCTTTTCCTTGGATGAACCAGATGCAGGCCAAATACCAGCAGCAAGGCTTTGAAGTGGTTGCTATCAATCTGGATGTTGATACTGAGTTAGCCCATGAGTTTCTCACTAAAATCCCCGCTAATTTCAATTTGCGCTTTAATCCAGAAGGGGATGTGGCAAGGGAGTTTGATTTACCTGGTATGCCAAGTAGTTATTTGTTTAACCGCCAAGGTGAATTAGTGCAAAAACATGTTGGTTTTTTTGACAAGAATAAGCCTGCTTACGAGCAAGAAATTCAACTGTTGTTAAAGGAGTAAAACGATGAAAAAATCGAGTATTAAGCAATATATTAAGCTGTTATTTGCCTTGTCGATTATCAGCAGTTTAGCGGGCTGTTCGAGTTTAGGTGTAGAGCCGTGGGAGAAGGATCAATTTGCCCGCGCTGATATGGCACTTAATAATGAAAAGTTAGATTTAGCATTGGATGACCATATTTACTTCAGTAAAGAAGGCACCAGTGGCGGACGCTCATTAGCTGGCGGAGGTTGTGGATGCAACTAACTTCGAAACTAACGCCGAAACAAAGCATCGCTAGCGCATTGGCCATGGCTAGCTGCAGTTTGTTGTCACAACAAGCCAACGCGCAAGAGCCTGTACCGGCAAATGATGATTGGAAGGTCGATGCCGCCATTATGTATTACGGTGAGCAAGACCGTGTACAAGCCGTTGAAGCTATTGGTAATGTGCAAAAAGCCTTTGGCGAAGATTCGCTGCTAGATATGAAAATCGTTGTCGACAGCTTAACCGGCGCTTCAGCCTCTGGCGCTGTAGCACAATCCATCAGCCAAACCTTTACACGACCTTCAGGTAAGGGAGAGTATACGGTCGCCCCAGGTGAAACGCCCCTTGATGATACATTCCAAGATACTCGAGTGCAGTTAAGTGCCAATTGGCAGGAGATTTTAAATCCTGACTGGACGGTTAACTTGGGTGTTTATGGCTCTAAAGAATACGATTATTTATCATTAGGCTTAAATGCGGGTGTGGAGCGCAGTTTTAACAAAAACAACACCACTCTTGCCTTATCGGGTGCCTATACTAATGATACTGTTGATCCTGTTGGCGGTCGTCCTGTGGCATTATCAGAAATGGTATTTCGCGGTGATTATGATGGTGATGATGCCTTTCAAGCTGCATTTGACGCCACTCGATTAGACGGTGATGACACCAAGCAAACCGCTGATGTCATGCTAGGTGTGACCCAAATCTTGAATCGTAACTGGTTAATGCAAGCCAACTACGGTTTTTCAAGTGTGTCGGGCTATATGACCGATCCCTATAAAATTCTCAGTATGGTCGATGGTAACGGTGAGTCCCATGGTTATCGCTATGAAAACCGACCAGACTCGCGCACTAAGCACAGTGTTTTCTTGTTAGCAAAAGGCGCATTGGACTCAGGGGTGATTGATTTCTCTTATCGCTACAATACTGATGACTGGGATATTCAAGCGCACACTTTAGAAACCCATTATCGCTATTACTTTACCCCAAGCTTATATGGCCAGCTGCATTTGCGTTATTACCAGCAGCAAGCTGCTGAGTTTTATCAGCCATTTTTGCGCACAGAAGCTGCATTACCTGAGTATGCCAGTGCGGATTATCGCATTGGTGACATGTCAGCTTATACCGTAGGGCTTAAGTTTGGCCATCGCTTATCTGGCGGCCATGAACTTAGCTATCGTATTGAGTATTATCAGCAAAACCCTGAAAACAACGGCACAGATATCCCTGGTGAGTTAAATAATCAGGATTTATTTCCATCGGTGAAAGCAATCGTAGCTCAAATAAGCTATTCGTTTTAAATAAATAGTCTTAAGATAAATAAACGCAAAACATCAGAGTTATTGAAATTGTTAAATAAAGCCGCTGTTACATCACAAGCCGCTACATCTAAGGCCCCACAGGTCGCGACGCTTACACGTCGCCCTTGGGGCTTTTTAGGTTCATTTAGCGCCATGGCAAGTCCATGTGAAATGTTAATGCGACTAGATGATGAGCGCATTGCCCAGCAGATGTTAAATATCGCTGTGGCTGAAGCCAAACGAATAGAGCGTAAATATAGCCGTTTTTTACAAGGTAATATTGTTTGGCAACTCAACAATGCCCAAGGGCAGGCGGTTAACATTGATGCTGAAACGGCGCATTTACTGCAATTTGCCCAGCAATGTTATCAATTAAGTGACGGCGCTTTTGATATCAGCGCAGGTCCTTTAATGAAGTTGTGGCGCTTTGATGGTAGTCATCAAGTGCCACCAGCTAGTGCGATTAAATCGGCATTAAAGCTAGTGGATTTTAGCGCCATTGATTTTACTGACAGCCAATTGACTATGCCTGCAGCAATGAGTTTAGATTTTGGTGGCATAGGCAAAGAGTATGCGGTGGATAGTACAGCGCAATTACTCAGCAAGCGTTGGCCTGATATCTCTGTGTTAGTTAATTTTGGCGGCGATATTGCCTGTCCCATCCTTAACCCAGATGGCTGGCAAGTGGGGATTGAAAACCCGCAGCAATTGGATAATGCCGCGGCGCTGTTAACCATACGCCAAGGCGCATTAGCCACTAGCGGCACCACTCGGCGCTACATTGAAGTGGATCAAAAACGCTATGGCCACATTATTAATCCTCGAACAGGATATCCTGTGGAGCAAGCGCCGCTTTCAGTGACGGTATTAGGGCCAAATAGCGTAACCGCGGGAATGTTATCGACCATGGCAATGTTAAAAGGCGCTGCTGCTGAAGCCTTTTTGAGTGAGCAAGGTGTTGACTTTAAAGTGTTTAGATAAGCTTAAATCGCGCTTTAGTTATTATAAAAGTAATAAGGGAATAACCGATGCGGGTATTGTTAGTAGAAGACAATCAGTTATTAGCACAAGGCGTGGTTTTGAGTTTGGCTAAAGAAGGGATCCAAGTGGATCACTTATGTTCTTATAACCAAGCAATAGCGGCGCTGGATAATGAAGATTTTAGCGCCATTATTCTTGATTTAGGTTTGCCTGATGGCAATGGCGAAGATTTATTAAAGCACTGGCGTAAAGCGGGAGTATCTTTGCCGATTATTGTGCTGACCGCCAATACGGATTTTGATACTCGCTTAAACTGTTTAGACATTGGCGCTGATGATTATCTTAGTAAACCGTTTGATGTTAGAGAGTTAGTCGCCAGACTGCGAGCGATTGTTCGCCGCCAACACGGCTTAGATAACAATCAATTTAGTTTCGGCGCATTGACCATCGATTTCAGTTGTTGTGAAGTGCATTTTCGAGAGCAATTAATCAATCTGCCACGGCGGGAATATCAATTGTTATTGGAGTTTGCCCAATCAGCAGGGCGAGTACTAACCCGCAGCCAGCTTGAGCAATTAACCTATGGTTGGGATGAAGTCGGCAGTAATTCCATTGAAGTGCATATTCATCATTTACGTAAAAAAATGGCCCCAGAACTGATTAAAACTGTTAGAGGCATTGGCTATATTTTAGCTGAAATTCAATAAGCATTAATGGTCAGTAGATCATAAAAGGATATTATGTTTTCGTTACGTTTCTCCCTTAGTTTATTGATGTTAGTCGGCATCTTACTGACCGTATCGGTTGCCAGTGTGCTGAGTAGCCGCGATGCCATGTACGAGATAGAAGAGCTATTTGATGCAGAAATGGTGCAAACCGCCAAAGTGCTGGATTTGTTTTATGTCAAAAGGCTTACTGCCGCCAAAGTAGCAAGCTTAATTGAGCAACCTATTCGCTTTCATGTGTCAGAGTCTGAAATAGAAACCTTTGCCGAGCAGTCTACGGTAGAAACCCTCTCTTACGAGCGAAAGCTGTCATTTCAATTATTTACCGCAGCAGGTGAGTTACTTGCATACTCAGATAATACTGGTGTAAAACCGCTAACGGATTTTAACCACGGCTATGCCTATCAGGCAGTCGGTGAGCACACCTGGCATGTGTACAGCTTGTTTTCAACGGCGCAACAGGTGTGGATTGTGACTGCACAGCGTGATGATGTGCGCCAAGAGTTGGTGGATAAGATTAACGCCAATAGCTGGCGCTCGCCTTTGATTATTGCGCCTATCATGTTGCTTATCATGCTATTGGTGACTTACTACTTATTTAAACCCATCAAACTACTTGAACGTCACTTAGCTTATCGCAGTGCTCAAGATCTAGCGCCAATTAATATCCGCTTACCGTCAGAACTTATTACAATTCAGCAGTCGCTTAATAGTTATTTAGCCCGTATCGCCGATATGATGATCCGCGAACGACGCTTTAGTGCTGATGCCGCCCATGAATTAAAGACCCCCTTAGCCATCATTAAACTTCATGGTGATGGTTTAGAAAGCGTGATTAATTCATCAACCGATGAAAGCTTAAAGCAACAAGCAATGCCTTATACTCAAGCCATGGGGCAGGGAATTAAGCGTATGAGTCATACTGTTGAGCAACTGTTATTACTCTCAAGGGTTGATGCCATTGAAGCGATTAATAAAACTGAATGCGACTTACAAAGCCTAATTGATAATGTGATTAATCAGTTAGTGCATATTGTGGCCGATTATCAGTGGCAGCTTGATATTCCTAAGGGATTTACCGTTAAAGCTGATAGCTTTTATCTTGAATTAGTATTAAAAAACATTATCGAAAATGCTTGTAAATACAGCCCTAAAGAATCGGTTATTAGCATTGGTGCTGAGCAAGAAGCTAACCAATGCGTTATAAATATCATTGATCAAGGCATAGGCATGTCTGCAAGCGAAATTGATTTAGCCAAGAACCGTTTTTATCGGGTTGATGAAAATGTATCCCAAGGTGCAGGGTTAGGGTTATCCATTTGTCAGCTAATTATTATGTTGCACCAAGGTGATTTGAGTTTTCATCAAGCTAAGCCTCAAGGGCTAAAGGTCAACATTGTGTTACCCAATTAAACTAACTTATTTAATCTTGGGATAAAAAAGCCTGAGTCACAGTGAATGTGATTCAGGCTTTTTATTTATTTCAGACTCAGTTTTTGCCTCAACTTCTGGTTCAGCTTTTGACTCAACTTCTGGTTCAGCTTTTGACTCAACTTCTGGCCCAGCTTTTGACTAAGCCAAAGCGCAGTTTATTTCACTCGCTGTTTAGACGACGAGTGATGACTGCTTGAGCGACTACCACCACGGTTGTTGTGGGATGTATTACTCGCTCTTTGCTGCGGCTTGATGCTGTGGTTTTGGGCGCTACGGTTGTTATTCACTCGCGCAGTTTGGTTATAGTGCTTGCTACTTTGCTGTTTATTAACAGTCGGTCTGCTGGTCGCTTGTCTATTAGTAACCTGCCTGTTTGTCGCTTGTCTGCTGCTCGGTTGCTTGGTCGCTTTTTGGCTTTGATGAGCCTTATTTGAACGGTTTGGCTGTGATTTATTTGCCGTTCTCAGCGCTTTATCCTGCTGGCCATTATGCATTTTATTCGTATTACTTGGCTTAGTGCTCGGTCTAGTACTGGGCTTAGTGCTGGGTCTTGAGCTATAGCTCGGCTTAGCATTATGATTATTTTTTAATGCTTTATTCACACGTTGCTGCTTTGCTATATGGCTTGGCTTAGAGTTATGCAGCTGTGCTGGCTTACCTTTATGACCAGGTTTTTGAGAATGAGCCAGCTTGTGGCTTTTATTGTAACGGGCACGATCATACTTATGGCTTACTCTCGGCGCTTTATATGCAACCCCGCGGCGATGAGCAGGTTTGTGATTCCAGCGGTGTGAGCCTTGGCTATAGGCAATCTTATGGGGCTTACGATAGTAACGAGTCTTATGATGATTAATCACCACCACGCGTCTACTTGACCAATGCACCGCGCCAAAGAAGTAGTTAAAGTTAATGTAAACACTTGGCCCCCAATAAATTGGGCGGTTCGGGCGGTAATGCACATAAGATGGATAACGCCAATATACTGGTGGGTATGCATTCCAGCGCCAGCTACCGTAAACAATTCTTGGGTCGTAATAGGGAACATAAACCACTTCCGTACGGGCAGGCTCAATAATGATCTGCTTTTCTTCACGGGTGATGGTCATGTTTTCCATATCATCAAAACTATTGGCTTCATCGGCTTGATGGCGCAATGTTTGAATGCTGGCTAATACCGTTTCTTCATCTTGCAGAAATGCTTCACCTAACTCCTGAGTCCAATCAAGATCTTCATTAAGCTTTTCAAGCACAGTGGGAAAGGCCACTAATGCCATGACGCTAGGGTCCCAATCCTGTTGCTCGGCTTGCTGCATTTTTTGACTGCTACTTAAACTGCTATTTTGTTGCTCCCAACGACGCGCCTGAACGATTTCAAGCGGATACGTTGCTGCAATTAAAATGTGCGTCAATAAGCTGTCTGGGTAAAGTGCAATAGGCGCTAACATTTGTGCTAACTGCGCTTCAGAAAGCTGAGACTGCTCAAATTGAGCGTCATTATTGCCATTGGATTGGCTATCAACAGCTAACGCCGCTGGTGACAGTAAGCACAGGCTCATTAGCCCAGCTTTTAATAGTTTATTGGGGATAGATAATAGTGTCATTTTATCTCCATGTACCAAACATCGGTACTTTACGAATGTTAGGGATAGAATAACTAAGTGAAAATGAACACAAGATGAAAGTGTATTAGATAGGGCTAACTAAATGAGATAATCTTTTAGTCGCTATTTAGCCAATTAAATGGATAAAGACTTAATGGCTAAAGGTGACTGTAAATTTTGCGCCGCCATACTGCTCTGATTGAGCAACTGTTAACTCACCTTGGTAGCTATTAACCAAGTCTTGAACGATGGCTAGACCAATGCCATGTCCTTGATTGTAGGTGTCAGCGCGAATACCACGCTCAAAAATATTTTGGCGCTGCACTTCAGTTAAGCCATTACCATCATCTTCAATGATAAAACTTAAGCTGGAGTCAGTTTTTGTTACTGATAAACAAACCTGCGTTTTCGCCGCCTTACAAGCATTATCGAGCAGATTACCCAGCAGTTCATGTAAATCCGCTTCTTCGCCTTTAAATACCAGTTTAGCAGGGGCTTGATAGTCGATATCAATGTGTGACTGTTGATATATCTTAGCTAAGGTTCTAATTAATTTGCTGGCTACATCATCAATGCTAACCCCTAAATGCCATGCTTGATTGGCACTGGATTTAGCCTTGTTGAGCTGATAACTAATGATGTTATTAATATTATTTGCTTGCTCTTTAGAGTCCGGACTTAAGTCCGTTTGGCTTTGCAGCACGGCTAATGGCGTTTTTAAACTATGAGCTAAGTCGGCTAACGCATTTCGGTAGCGCTGGCGCTGAAGTTGCTCTGTGTTTAGCAATACATTGAGTTGTTTTGCGACAGCATTTAACTCGTTGGGGTAATGTTGATTTAATCGTGTTTGTTGGCCTTGCTCTACTAATGCTAGCTCTTTCGTGAACTGGTTTAATGGCTTTAATGTCCAGAATAACCAAATAGCCTGAACCAAAGCCAATACAATCATGAGCACGATAAGCCAAGTCCAGAGAGTGGTGCTGAACTCACTCACTTGCTGTTGATAGTCAGCGTCATCTTTAACAATATGTACTGTGATTGCCAGGGGCTTTTCATTGGTTTCAAAGCTAACACTAAAGCTATACACAACATGGTTATTGTTGCTGTTACCAGCTAAATCATCAAAACGAACTTGGGTGAGCTGGCCTTGGCCCATTGGAGGTGCTGGCAGTAATAATGCTGTTGATTGATTCGTGGGTAAATCTAAGCCTAGAAAAGATTCTGAGTGCCAAACCAGTTTGTCTTCTGAAGATATAAGGGCATACAAGCCAGAGCCAATCACATTAAATTGGTTTTCTAATAGATAATTGGGCATGACGACGTGTTCATCTTTGACTTCAGCGACAGCTAACACTGAATAAACATAAGCGCGTAACTGGTTATTAATCGATTGGGTAATTTGACGTTGGAAAGCACCATTAACTGTGATGCCAATCAGCGGGAGTAATACCAAAATCAACAACAGGCCGCTGAGCATTAATCTGATTTTTAATGAATTAATCCCGCCAAGAAAATTTGACCTTGCTTGCTTGTTAAGCCATTGGGTTTTGAATGTGCTCAGCCAATTCATGACGACTAGCCTGCAGCTAATTGTCGCAGGCGATACCCTTGACCGCGCAAGGTTTCTATCAGTTTATATTCGCCGTCGGGATCGAGCTTTTTGCGCAGACGGCGGATAAATACTTCAATGACATTTGAGTCTAAGTCGAAGTCTTGATCATAGATATGTTCAATCAAGGTGGGTTTAGAAATGACTTCACCTTGGTGCAGCATGAAGTATTCAAATAATTTAAACTCTGAACTACTGAGAATAATGGGGTTTTGTAAATGCATTAGCTCAAGGGTGCGAGTATTGAGACTAAATGGTCCGTTAGTCACTGTCGGGCTAGCTTTTCCCACTGAACGGCGTATCAATGCATTTAAACGGGCAACAAGCTCTTCAGATTGAAACGGCTTAGTAAGGTAATCGTCAGCGCCAGAGTCTAGCCCAAGCACCTTGTCTTGCCAGCCGTCTCTAGCGGTTAAAATAAGGATTGGGTAATCAATTTGCTTTTGACGAAGTTGCGTAATTAGGCTCAAACCATCAATTTTAGGTAAGCCGACATCGATAATCGCGGCGTCATATTGATATTCAGTTGCTTGAAATAAGCCATCTTCACCGTCAGATGATATATCGACGCTGTAATTAGCGGCTTGTAAATGCTCAGTAAGGTTTCTCTGTAAGCCTAAATCATCTTCTACTAACAATATTCTCATGGCTAATTCCTTGAAATTGAACCGGTACGCGCATTAACGGTGGCATAAAACACCATGCCATTATTAGAGAGTAATTTAATTCGGTAGCCCGTTGAATTACCCACTTTTGTCGATTGCACTGATAGCACTTTTGCAGAATATTGTCGTTTGGCGAGTTGCGCCGCTTGTGAAGAACTCTTCACGGCTAAAGATTGGGATTTACCTGAACCGCCTTTGGTTTTGTTATTAAACCCAGGGTGACCAATATTTACTGAAGAGCTGATTGAAATAGCACTGCTGAGATTAGTAATAACTGACATAGGCGCAGCCTGAACCGACCCCATTGTTATTGAAAACAATAGAAACGATAGCAGGGAAGTGCATAATCTCTTGTTTAATTTGCTCATTATCAGCGTCCACATCAATATTTATCTTTAAAATCAGTTATCAGTGTAAAAGATCCCTTTCAATATAGAAACATCTGCATCGATGAATATCAATTGCTTTGGTATTCGCTCAAAGTATGGATTGGTTTATATGAATAGAAGATGAATAGCTTGCAGTGGCGCAGCTGCTGGTTATTTATGTCAGTCATTTTTTATCTAAGTCATTTTTTATCTAAGTCATTTTTTATCTACGACATTGTTTATCTAAGTCAATTTCATGTCAGTCATTTTTCGTGTTCAGCTTGCATTCATTTTGATTCCTTTTAAATAACAACTCATCAATAACAAGCTTTGAGTGATTAAGTGCAATTTACTCTTGCGGTTAAATCTGAATGAGAGGGAATACAAAATGGATATTAAATTGATAACGCAAAACCGTTTCAGTCAGGTGATTAGTGTTTTTACTAAAGTGAGTTGCGCATTAATGCTAACGCTTGCGCCGACTGCGTACGCTGACGAATATGAGCAAGACATGATTGTTGTCAGTGAGGGGAGGCAAGTTAGTGGTGCTGCCTCTTTAAGTGAACCAGCAGGTAAAGCATCATTATCACTTGAGCAAAAACAAACCTTGTTGCAATTGATTGCGGATGAGAAAGCCAAACGCAAATCTGATGCGGCGCAAGGAAAACCATTAGCTAAGCGTGCAACGCGCGAGCACATTACAAGTTTACGCCAAGCTGGGCAGTTATCTGTCAATGCATTACACAGTGTCAACCAAGCGTCTCAAGCACTTTCCAAATTAGAAACTTCAGTAAATGAAATTACAACAGATGCAGCAACAACTCCTTCTGCAACTCATGCAGCAGCAACCAATACAGTAACAGCCAATACAGTAACAACAAATAACAGCATTGAAAGTCAGTCATCAAATAGCAAATTATTAACTAATCACGTATCGCAGCAGTCTATTATTGGTTATCGCGATTTTGATATTTATGAGGCTTATAGCCGTCTATTTGATGATTTTGATGAAGATGGTTTTTATCAAACTTTTAGCGTGACCTTTGATGCAGATGTCTATGGTTTTACCCAAGGTGAGCCTGCTAATGTTTATGCTGAGCTGTATTTAAGCCGAAATGGTGGTCCATGGGAGCATTATTACTCTACCGAAGTGTTTACCATTTATGGTGATGCCACCGATGATGATTATGAAGTACTGACAACCTTAGCACAGGGATACAAAACTGATTATTACGATGTCCTTATCGATTTATATGAGTTTGGCTATGAAGATATTGTCGCGACATTAAGTGCAGATGAGTCTGATGGTTTATATGCCTTACCACTAGAAAGTAGTGACAGAGATGAAGTGTACGAAGAAGAATATATTGAAGTCGTTGAAACTGAGGTCATCGTTAGCGGTGGTAGCTTGGCTTGGAGTGGATTATTGATGTTGCTACTTCTAGCAATAAGACGTTCAAACTTGAATGCTTAAGTTGCAGTCTCTCTAATGATGAACCTTGTGATTATGAAAACAAATTCCCGCTAATGCGGGATTTTTCTGGTTGTTGATAAGGTGTGTTGATATTAACGCCAGTTGCCAGTTGCCAGTTGCCAGTTAGCACTTGTCACTTGCCACCTATGACACAACCGACTTTACTTCGCCTTGATTCAGTTGAGTTGTCAGTATTTCGCCCGTTTTCACTTGCTTCGCATCTTGTAAGATATTGCCTTTACCGTCTCGGGTAATACTGTAACCACGGCTTAATGTGGCCAATGGGCTAACGGTTTCTAACTGATGTGCGCTGTAACTGACTTGTTGATTGGCGTTAGTTAATCTTGTTTTCATGGCATCGTTAAGTCGATTACTTAAATAGCTCACTTTGTTTTGTTCTAACGTTAACTTATGAGCTGGGGATTGCTGCTGAAGTTGGCCTTTCAAGCGTTGTTGTTTTAACGCTGCGTTAGATAATTTGTATTGCATGGCCGACTCAAGTTTTAGCTGCATTTCATCAAAGCGTTGCTCAAGTTGTTGTAATTGCCTTTTAGGATCTTCACGTTGCAGCTGGTGGCTTAACTCAGTCAGTAGTGTGCTTTGATGCAATAAGTAATGACGCATAGCCTGGCGTAATCTTGAAAACGTCAGGTTGAGCTTTTGCGTCTTATTGCCTTTATCGTCCGATAATAACTCGGCACCCGCTGATGGCGTTGGCGCTCGTACATCCGCGACATAATCACTGATGGTTGTATCAATTTCATGGCCTACAGCGCTAACAACGGGTAAGGCACTGTTATAAATCGCATGGGCTAAGTCTTCATCATTAAAACACCATAAGTCTTCTAATGAGCCGCCGCCACGGGTAAGCAGTATCACATCGACTTCTAAGCGTTTATTGGCTGTAGTGATAGCACTGATGATTTGCTTGCTGGCACTGGTTCCCTGAACTTGTGTAGGGTAAATCACCACTTCGATTGATGGGTCGCGCGTCGATAGTACTTTTACCACATCTCTTACGGCAGCGCCAGTGGCTGAGGTGATAACACCTATTCGTTGAATGTTTTGCGGTAATGGGCGCTTAGTTTCTGTTGCAAACAAGCCTTCAGCGGCTAATTTCAGTTTAAGTGCTTCATATTGCTGTGCGAGTAATCCATCACCTGCAGGTAACATTGATTCCAAGAGTAATTGATAATCACCACGAGGCTCGTAAACACTGATAGAGCCTTTAACTAATACTTGTTGGCCATTAACAGGTTTAAAAGGCACTGATTGATTACGGCCTTTGAACATTGCACAGCGAATTTGCGAGCGGCTATCTTTTAAGGTCATATACCAATGACCTGAATTTGGGGAAACAAAGTTCGAGATTTCGGCCTCAAGCCACACCTTTCCTAGCTCTCCTTCAAGCAGCTGGCGGACTTCACCGTTTAATCGGGAAACGGTGTAAACATTATTTTTCGAGCTTTTCATCAAATTCAACCGACCAATAGTATTTTTTCACTATTTTCCATTTACCAACCTAAATATGCAAGGTATAATCCCGCCGCAATATTTACCCTTTCTAAACCCTACACTTTCTGGGAGATGTTGCATGTTAAGATTAAGAAATGACGCACTAACATTTGATGATGTACTACTAGTGCCTGCTCACTCAACCGTCCTCCCAAATACCGCTGTTCTGAAAACTCGTCTGACTAAAAAAATTGAATTAAACACACCAATTGTGTCTGCAGCTATGGATACCGTAACTGAAGCTCGCTTAGCGATCGCGATGGCGCAAGAAGGTGGTCTAGGTTTTATTCATAAAAATATGACGATCGAACAACAAGCTGAAGAAGTTCGCAAAGTTAAAATCTATGAAGCTGGTATCGTACAGCAGCCTGTTACAGTGACGCCAAGCACCACGCTAGCTGAACTTAAGCAACTGACTGAACGTAACGGTTTTGCTGGTTACCCAGTGATTAACGATGCGAAAGAGCTTGTGGGTATTATCACTGGCCGTGATGTTCGTTTTATTACTGACTGGAGCCGTACCGTTGAGCAAGTCATGACGCCGAAAGATCGTCTTGTTACTGTGCTTGAAGGGACTAAGCTAGATGAAGTTCAAACCCTAATGCATTCACATCGTGTTGAAAAAGTATTAGTAGTTGATGCTAACTTTAAGCTTAAAGGCCTTATCACTGTTAAAGATTTCCAAAAAGCAGAACGTAAACCTAATGCATGTAAAGACGAATTAGGTCGTTTACGTGTTGGTGCTGCTGTTGGCGCTGGTGCAGGCAACGAAGAACGCGTTGAAGCATTAGTTAAAGCAGGTGTTGACGTATTGCTGATTGATTCTTCACACGGTCACTCTGAAGGGGTATTGCAACGTATTCGCGATACTCGTGCAGCTTTCCCTGATTTACAAATTGTTGGCGGTAACGTAGCAACAGCTGAAGGTGCATTAGCCTTAGTTGATGCTGGTGTTGATGCCGTTAAAGTGGGTATTGGCCCAGGTTCAATTTGTACTACTCGTATCGTTACTGGTGTTGGTGTACCGCAAATTACTGCTGTATCAGATGCCGCAGCTGCGATTAAGCATTTAGATATCCCTGTTATTGCAGATGGTGGTATTCGTTTCTCTGGTGATTTAGCTAAAGCATTAGCTGCGGGTGCATCATGCATCATGGCCGGTTCAATGTTTGCTGGTACTGAAGAAGCTCCAGGTGAAACTGAACTTTATAACGGCCGCGCTTATAAGTCATACCGTGGTATGGGTTCTTTAGGTGCGATGACCCAAACACAAGGTTCATCTGACCGTTACTTCCAAAGCGATAACGCCGCTGACAAATTAGTACCAGAAGGTATTGAAGGTCGCGTAGCTTATAAAGGTAAATTAAAAGAAATTATTCACCAACATATGGGCGGTTTACGTTCATGTATGGGGCTTACAGGTTGTGCAACCATTCAAGAGTTAAACGAAAAAGCAGAATTTGTAAAAATCACTTCTGCTGGTATGGGCGAGTCTCATGTCCATGACGTGACAATCAGTAAAGAAGCACCGAACTATCGCAGCGGTTCTTAATACATTAAAGGCGGCAATGTGATTGTCGCCTTTTTTCAATCTTAAAATTCATTGAGATTGAAAGTACACCTACTATAAGTAAAACCAGATATAAGGTATCCCATGAGCAACATTCATGAGCATAAAATCCTGATCCTCGACTTTGGATCGCAATACACGCAGTTAATCGCCCGCCGTATTCGTGAAATCGGTGTTTATTGTGAGCTTTGGGCTTGGGATGTATCTGAAGAGCAAATCAAAGGATTTGCTCCAAATGGCATCATCTTAGCCGGTGGCCCTGAAAGTGTTACAGCCGAAAACTCGCCTCGTGCTTCTGAATATGTCTTTAATGCAGGCGTGCCTGTTTTAGGTATTTGTTACGGCATGCAAACCATGTCTGAGCAATTAGGCGGTAAAGTTATTCAAGGTGTGGGTGAAGGTGAGTTTGGTTATGCACAAGTTGAAGTGCAAACTGAATCAGCGTTATTTAAAAGCATTGAAGATGCAATCAGCGCTGAAGGTAAGCCATTACTTGACGTATGGATGAGTCACGGCGACAAAGTATCAGAAATTCCTGAAGGTTTCGTAACTGTTGCTAAAACAGAAACGTGTCCTTTCGCTGCAATGGCTAATGAAGACAAGAAATTCTACGGTGTGCAATTTCACCCAGAAGTCACGCACACTCGCCAGGGCAAGCGTATGCTTGAGCACTTCGCCCTCGATATTTGTGGTTGTGATGCTAACTGGAAGCCATCTTCAATTATTGAAGACGCCATTGAGCGCTTAAAGGAACAAATCGGTGATGACGAAGTTATCTTAGGCTTATCAGGTGGTGTTGATTCATCTGTTGTGGCTATGCTGCTTCACCGCGCGATTGGTGACAAACTAACTTGTGTATTCGTTGATAACGGTTTATTGCGTTTAAACGAAGCAGAGCAAGTGATGGATATGTTTGGCGATCATTTTGGACTGAACATTGTTCACGTTGATGCAGAAAACCGTTTCTTAGATGCGATGGCTGGCGAAGCAGATCCAGAAGCTAAACGTAAAATCATTGGTCATGTTTTTGTTGATATCTTCGATGAAGAATCAAAGAAATGTGTTAATGCTAAATGGTTAGCACAAGGCACTATTTATCCAGATGTCATTGAATCTGCTGGCAGTGCAACAGGTAAAGCTCATGTGATTAAATCTCACCATAACGTAGGCGGATTGCCTGATGATATGGAAATGGGATTAGTTGAGCCATTACGTGAGTTATTTAAAGATGAAGTACGTAAAATTGGTTTAGAGCTAGGTCTGCCATACGACATGCTTTACCGTCATCCATTCCCTGGACCGGGTTTAGGTGTACGTGTACTGGGTGAAGTGAAAAAAGAATACTGTGACTTACTGCGTTTAGCTGATGCTATCTTCATTGAAGAGCTGCATAAAGCCGACCTTTATAACAAAGTCAGCCAAGCATTTACGGTTTTCTTACCAGTACGTTCAGTTGGCGTAATGGGTGATGGTCGTAAATACGATTGGGTTGTATCCTTGCGTGCTGTTGAAACCATTGATTTCATGACTGCACATTGGGCACACTTACCTTATGACTTCTTAGGTCGTGTATCTAACCGCATTATTAACGAAATCGACGGTATTTCGCGTGTGGTATATGATATTTCAGGTAAGCCACCTGCAACCATTGAATGGGAATAAGCTTTCATTCGTTTTCCAATCAGTTTTGATTAAAGACAAAAAAGGCGCTTAGGCGCCTTTTTTATTGGGATAAATTTATTGTTGTTTGGCGTATAATCAGGTGAAATTCAGAGTGAAACCAGAGTTAAGTTGCATTCACTGCACACCTGAACGTTTAAACATTTGCAATCAGCTAAACATCGCGAAATATAAATCATCGGTATACCTAAGAGACACTAATGACGTTAGAAAACAAACTTAGCATCAGCCAAAAACAGCAAGCGAGTGAGACTAAGCCATTCACTGAAGAAGAGTTAGCCTTGCTTGCTATTCAAGATGAGAAATGGATGCGTGTGGCAATAGCGTTGGCGAGTGAAGCAGAAGCGCTGGGTGAAGTGCCTGTTGGCGCAGTTTTAGTTAAAGATGATAAGTTAATTGCGTCAGGGTTTAATTTAAGCATTACAGAACACGACCCCAGTGCTCATGCTGAAATGCAGTGTATTCGCGCTGCAGGTAAAATATTACACAATTACCGCATGCTAGGTGCGACCTTGTATGTCACTTTAGAGCCTTGTCCAATGTGCGCAGGTGCAATGATCCACAGCCGCATTGAACGGGTGGTGTTTGGCGCAAAAGACTTAAAAACAGGGGCGGCGGGAAGTGTGATTAATCTATTACAAGACTCGCACTTCAATCACCAGTTAACAGTAGATTCTGGCATTTTAGCTGAAGAATGTGCGAGTCAATTGAGTCAGTTTTTTAAACGTCGACGTGATGAGAAAAAAGCACTGAAAAAGCTGCTAAAGCAACAATCAGACTTGTTGCTGCAAAAAGGCAAAGAATAACTTTTGACGGTTTAGCATTCTACGTTGTTTTAATTTAATGCTGCTACGGCGACGGGCATTATTATTCATATTGGGTCTTCTCATTGTGCACCTATATTGACTGTATGGTTAAATGTGTCACTGCATGTATGACTGCACGGTTTATGATAAACCGTTTCGATGACGAATTTATTGCGCAGCTGATTTAATGAGTTCTTCAGGGTTATCAATATCATCAGTCTGCGAACCTGTTTCTTCTGCTAACGCTTCCGTTTGTTCTAACTCTAACTCCAGTTGTTTGGTCTGATTATCTACCCAAACCAGGGTGTCATAATAACGGCGAATATTATCCACGTAATGCACAGCTTCACTGCCTCTAGCATAGCCATAGCGTGTGTGCTGATAATACTTACGTTGCTGTAATAAGGGTAAGACTTGTTTTACATCGCGCCATGCGCTGGGATCTTTTCCCATACCTTGGGTAATTTTACGGGCATCCTCAACATGACCTAAACCCACGTTATAGGAGGCAAGGGCAAACCAAATTCGCTGACTATCAGGAATGGACGCTGGCAATCGATCAATCATCTTTTGCAGGTAAATCGCACCACCACGAATACTTTGCTCGGCATCAAGACGGTTATCTACCCCAACAGAGCTGGCAGTGGGCTGAGTTAACATCATCATACCGCGAACACCGGTAGGCGAGCGCGCTTTAGGGTTCCAATGTGATTCTTGATAGCCCGCTGCGGCCAGTTTTCGCCAATCTAAATTACCGGCATGTTTTTCGAATAAAGCTTGATACTCAGGAAGCACATTATCAATTGCACGAATAAACGCGCGAGTATCCACATAGTCAAAGCGCTTAACGTGGCCAAAGTACTTTTCGTTCAGGTGCTCTAGGGTGCCGTTACGTTTTTGATTATGCCAAAACGACAGTAAAGCACTCATTAATCGGTCGCTATCAAGCGGCGGTAGTAACCACACCACTTCAGTTTTTTCATCAAGCACAATACCTTCACGTAGTTCAGGTAAATAGCGTTGATTGATTAGCAAGCTGTTGGAGTCGGCGATGGTATATAGCACCTCACCTGAAGCCACCATAGAAAACAGTTCTTCGTTATCTTTATCATCGACCTGCTGCCAGCTTAAATTAGGGTTGGTTTGCTGCAGCTTTATCACGGTATCAACGGCAGCTGATTCAGAAATGACAATGACATCACCTTGAAGCTTATTAAAGTCTCGCGGTTTTAGGTTGCCAGATTTGTAAATAAGAACTTGGTTAACTTCATAAAGGGTAGGACCAAGCAAAAACTGTTCACGTCGATTTTTGGTCGTCGTAATAGCAGCAGCAACGATATCGATTTGTTTCAGACGTAATGCTTCAAATAATTGCTGACGATTATGGTAGGGGATCATTTCTAACGGCACATCGAGATAGTCGGCAAACTTTGCCGCCATTTCATAATCAAAACCACTTTCACCTTGATCTGAGTTGAGATAGGTTTGCGAGCCGTAGAGTGTTCCTACCTTAAGAACGGTACGTTGAGGTGTTTCTTCAATGAACTCTGTTGCTTTCATATTCGCTTGATGACAAGCGCTGAGCAGCAAAGTAATTGAAATGATTGCGACGATCTTTAACAGTTTGGTCATGTCCCTCTATGGATGAAGCATGTTAGTGATGGCGAGAAATCTCAGTGAGTGTGGGCTTGTTGGCCGTTTATCCACTAATTGAAAGCCATAACGCCTCTAATGCGAGCTTCAAAGTACGATTTAAAAACAATATCTAATAAATATACTTTAGCAGTAGTTTTGTATTTCACCTAGCCCGATGAGAATCAGTGTTAAATTATACGGTTGAATTTATTAGTAAAATCGAATTTAAAAAAATTAAATACGAATGAAATGTTATTGAAATATATCGTGGGTAGATTGTGGTTTTGTTTTGATTGTTTTCGTTAACGGGAAACACTGTTCTAGCAAGCCTTCTTAGGTGATTTATAAAGTGTGATTCCCTATAATAGCGCCAATTCTTACCCTGCCAATATAATCATAAGGTGAATTGACGTGATTGAGATCATTCGCGGAGCCCCAGCACTTTCAGCTTTTAGAATCCAAAAGCTTATGGAGGCCTGTGAAACTGCAGCCCTTCCTGTTGAGCAAATCTACGCTGAGTATGTCCATTTAGCTGATATCAGTGAAAAGCTTGACGATAAAGAATATCAACAGCTTGAAACGATTTTAACCTACGGACCTGCCATTGAATCTCATGCTCCAGAAGGTTCATTATTTTTTATCACTCCTCGTCCAGGCACCATTTCTCCTTGGTCATCAAAAGCAACTGACATTGCCAAAAACTGTGGTTTAAGCAAAGTAAAACGTCTAGAACGTGGCGTTGCTTATTACGTTGCAGGCGCGTCATTGACCGCTGAGCAATTAGAGCAAGTAAAAGGCTTAATCCACGACCGTATGGTTGAAGTGATTTTACCTGAGTTTGCCGCTGCATCAGTACTGTTTGAGCGCACTGAGCCATTACCCTTCAAGAGCATCAACATTCTTGCAGAAGGTCGCCGCGCGTTAGAAGTTGCAAACACTCAGCTTGGTCTTGCACTTGCAGAAGATGAAATTGATTACTTAGTGGATAACTTTGTTCGCTTAAACCGTAATCCAAACGATATTGAGCTAATGATGTTTGCCCAAGCAAACTCAGAGCATTGTCGTCATAAAATCTTCAATGCTGACTGGACTATTGATGGTCAAGTACAGCCTAAATCATTATTTAAAATGATTAAGAACACCTTTGAAGTCACGCCAGATAACGTATTGTCAGCTTATAAAGATAACGCTGCAGTTATGAATGGTAGTGTTGCAGGTCGTTTCTTCCCAGATCAAGACGGTGTGTATAACTACCACACTGAGCCAATGCATATCTTGATGAAGGTAGAAACCCATAACCACCCAACAGCTATCAGCCCATACCCAGGTGCAGCAACGGGTTCAGGCGGTGAAATCCGTGATGAAGGTGCAACAGGTCGTGGCTCTAAACCAAAAGCGGGTTTAACAGGTTTCAGTGTTTCTAACCTTAAAATTCCAGGGTTTGTCCAACCATGGGAAGGCGATTACGGCAAACCTAGCCGTATTGTTACGCCACTAGAAATCATGACTGAAGGCCCATTAGGCGGCGCAGCATTTAACAATGAATTTGGTCGCCCTGCGTTAGTGGGTTATTTCCGTACTTATGAGCAAGAAGTCTCAAGCCATAACGGCGTTGAAGTCCGTGGTTACCACAAGCCAATTATGCTTGCTGGTGGTTTAGGTAACATCCGTGAAGACCATGTTCAAAAAGGCGAAATTACCGTAGGCGCTAAGCTTATCGTATTAGGTGGCCCTGCAATGAACATTGGATTAGGCGGCGGCGCTGCTTCATCAATGGCATCAGGTCAATCTAGCGAAGATTTAGATTTTGCTTCAGTACAACGTGAAAACCCAGAAATGGAACGTCGTTGTCAAGAAGTGATCGATCGCTGCTGGCAGATGGGTGATGACAACCCAATTCAATTTATTCACGATGTGGGCGCAGGCGGATTATCAAATGCCTTCCCTGAGCTTGTGAATGATGCAGACCGAGGCGCACTATTTAACTTACGTAACGTGCCTTCAGATGAGCCTGGCATGAGCCCACTTGAGATTTGGTGTAATGAATCACAAGAGCGCTATGTTATGTCTGTTGCGCCAGAGAATTTAGAAACCTTCAGAAAAATTTGTGAGCGTGAACGTGCGCCGTTTTCTGTAGTGGGTGATGCCACTGAAGAGCAGCACCTAACGCTTGAAGATAGCCATTTTGACAACAAGCCAATTGATTTACCGCTTGAAGTGCTTTTAGGTAAAGCGCCTAAAATGAGCCGTGATGTGGTTTCAGCAAAAGCTGAATCACCTGCGCTTAATCAAGCAGGTATTGATGTTAAAGATGCAGTATCACGCATTTTACATTTACCAACCGTTGCCGATAAGTCATTCCTTATCACCATTGGTGACCGCTCTGTAACGGGTTTAGTTAACCGTGATCAAATGGTTGGCCCTTGGCAGGTACCTGTTGCCGATTGCGCAGTGACGGCATCAAGCTTTGATAGCTACGCCGGTGAAGCAATGTCTATCGGTGAGCGTACGCCGCTGGCACTACTTGATTTTGGCGCATCAGCACGTATGGCTGTAGCAGAATCAATTTTGAACATTGCTGGTACTGACATTGGTTCATTCAAAGACATTAAGTTATCAGCTAACTGGATGTCTGCAGCAGGTCACCCAGGTGAAGATGCTGGTCTTTATGAAGCAGTAAAAGCAGTCGGTGAAGAGTTATGTCCTGAGCTTGAGTTAACTATCCCTGTGGGTAAAGACTCAATGTCTATGAAGACAGCTTGGAATGACGAAGGTCAAGACAAAACTGTAACTTCACCAATGTCATTGGTTATCACTGCATTCGGCGTGGTAAAAGACATTCGCCATACTGTGACACCAGAACTTCGCACCAACAAAGGTGAGACTGAGCTGTTATTAGTTGATTTAGCGAAAGGTCAAAACCGTTTAGGTGGTTCTTGTTTAGCGCAAGTATTCAGCCAACTTGGTGATGTAGCGCCAGATCTTGATGATGCAGCAAGCTTACGTGGCTTCTTTGAAGTGATTCAGCCATTAGTGGCTGAGCAAAAAGTGATTGCATACCATGACCGCAGTGACGGTGGTTTATTCACCACACTTGTTGAAATGGCATTTGCGGGTAACACAGGTCTGAACATTGATCTTAGCGGATTAAAAGGTAACGACTTAGAGCGTTTATTTAATGAAGAGCTAGGTGCGGTTATTCAGGTATCTAAAGCTGAAAGCGCAGATATCAAAGCACAATTCAACGCCGCTGGTGTTGATTGTCATAGCGTTGCCACTTTAACATCTGACGACCAGATTACCGTTGTTGATGGTGAGCGTGCAGTATTCAGTGACTCTCGTGTTGCGCTTCGCACTATGTGGTCAGAAACCACTTACCGTATGCAAGCAATGCGTGATAATCCTGAGTGTGCTAAAGAAGAGTTTGAACTTAAGCAGCAGGCTAAAGACCCAGGCCTTACGGTTAAATTAGGTTTTAACCCAAGTGAAGACGTTGCCGCACCGTTCATCTTAAAAGGCGCAGCGCCTAAGATGGCGATTATCCGTGAGCAAGGTGTTAACTCTCACGTTGAAATGGCTGCAGCATTTGATCGCGCAGGTTTCGAAAGCCGCGATGTTCACATGTCAGACATTCTATCTGGTCGCATTAGTCTTGAAGAATTCCAAGGTCTAGTGGCTTGTGGTGGTTTCTCTTATGGTGATGTTTTAGGTGCTGGTGAAGGTTGGGCTAAATCAATCTTATTTAACGACCGTGCTCGCAGTGAGTTCTCACGTTTCTTTGAGCGTGATGCCACATTAGCATTGGGCGTATGTAATGGTTGTCAGATGTTATCTAACCTGAAAGAAATCATTCCAGGTAGCGAGCATTGGCCACACTTTGTCCGTAACCGTTCAGAGCGTTTCGAAGCACGTGCAAGCTTAGTTGAAGTGCAAAAGAGTCCTTCAATCTTCTTCGAAGGAATGGAAGGTTCACGCATGCCAATCGCCGTATCACACGGTGAAGGTCGCGCTGAGTTTAAGTCTGTCGAAGCCTTAGTAGCTGCTGAAGCATCAGGTACAGTGGCACTGCGTTATGTTGACGGTAATGGTCAAATCGCAACGCAATACCCACAAAACCCAAATGGTTCGCCAAATGCAATCACTGCACTAACGACAACAGATGGTCGAGTAACAATCATGATGCCGCATCCAGAGCGTGTATTCAGAACCGTTGCTAACTCTTGGCACCCAGATGAGTGGGCCGAAGACAGCCCGTGGATGCGCATGTTCCGTAATGCACGGGTTAAGTTAGGGTAATTTGAAATTAACCTAACATGAGTTAATTGAAGTTTACATAACAGCAAAAGGCGACCGAATGGTCGCCTTTTTTATGCGTTAAGCTTTACGAATATATGCAAGTGGTTAAAAAAAGCTCATGACTCTTGAAGCTGTAAATATTGTTCTTAAAGTATAAAGTGACTTGTATTTTAGTAAGTTATGATTCATTTTAGTGATATATGACATATAAAAAGGCATAACTTAAATCACGCTTTAGTGACGTACAGTTATTAGTGCATTGTTGTAATCAGTAGTGATGCTTAGACCAAGGAAAATAATAATGACGAAGCAATCTAGCAGCGAAAAGGTCATTCGCAGGCTGTACCAAATTACCCAAGATCATCATAAAGGCTTTGAGTACCAAGTCATTGAGCTAATTAAAATGGGGCTTGAGCGTTTTGGACTCCATATCGGGATATTATCTAAAATTGATAGCAAGGATTATCGTGTAAAGCTCTGTGTGACCCCAGAAGAAGTGCCACTTAAAGCTGGTGATAGTTTCAATTTTGATGAAACCTATTGCAGTTTAACGTGTCTTGCTGATGGGCCTTTAGGCATAGAACATATGGGTGAAAATGATAAATATGCTGTTCATCCGGCATATAAAGCATTTGGTTTAGAGTCTTATATTGGTATACCAATTCGATTAAAAGGTAAATTGTACGGCACGTTAAACTTCTCTAGTCCAACACCATACCCAAGACATTTTCGTGAAGTCGATATTGATGCATTACAGCTGATGGCCTCATGGATTGAAGTTGAACTGATTCGAAGAGAACAAGAAACACAATTAAAAGCCTTGAATAAAGAGCTACATCATTTAGCCAATTACGACGTGTTGACGGATATCCCTAATCGACGTGGCATGCTTAAGACATTACAAAGAGACATTAACCGACTAAGCCGTGTTAAAGGTAAAGGAACAATCGCATTAATTGATATTGATAAGTTTAAGCAACTTAATGATACCTATGGTCATCAAATGGGGGATGATGCGTTAGTTGAAATAGCCAAAACGATTACAAATACATTACGAGACTATGATTTAGTTGCCAGGATTGGTGGTGAAGAGTTTTTATTGTGGTTACCCGACACCAATGAGCAAGAGTGCGCGATAGCTTGTCAAAGAGTCATGAAAGATATCGCCGCAATCAAGTTAACCTCTACACCGATCACTGTTTCAATAGGAGCTTGTCATTTCAACTTCAATCAAGTTCAGCCTAATAACCCGTGCGAACTGATTAATGACTTCATTTTAGAAGCGGATACCGCACTTTATGACGCCAAAGCACAGGGAAGAGATAGACTTATTAGTAGCCATAAGATGATCCCTGCATAGTTTGAACGAGATTCATCTAAATACATGTAAATAACCGAACACGCGAATAATCCATTCGCGTTTTTTATGTCTTACATGGACTTACTGGCTGAGTTATTGATTGTATTTTTCAGGTACATATCGATAATGACCTGTGATTTCATAATCAAACAGCATGTCTTCAACTATCGGCCCCTGACCAATATTATGTACGATCATGGGATTACCCGTTTTATCGCTTATTTGATCAATAACCATACCGATATGTGGCAAGTTACCAGACACCATCCAAGTGACAATATCACCAACTTTATAATCCGTACCATTTTCACTGATACTGAGCACTTCTCCTTTTCGTTTAAAAAAGGTCTGTAAATTAGGGACTCTACGATGATCGATATTTTTATCTGTGGTGGATAACCCCCAAATCCTATTTGAAGGATAAAGTGAAAAATGCTGTTTCATATCTTCATGCACAGCTTGTTGTAAGTCAGCACCAAGTTCACGATAAGCTCTGTTCACAACATCAGTACATACACCAATATTGGCGGGTACATCACCATTTGGATAGGGGATTGAGATATAAGCACCATCGTATGTCACTTGATGAGTGGTTCTGTGGAGTAAGCTTTTTACTATGTCATCATTGAAGTTAGATGCATGGGTGTTAAAGCCAATAATACTTAATAAAACAAGATACTTTTTCATTAACCATCCTTGGAAATACTGACTCAACCAATAAGACAACTAATGCTAGCAGTAACATTTTTTGATGGTTGACAGTTGTTCGATTCTTATTATTTCTTTATAGCGTTTTTAGCTGAGGAATGTAAGTAAGTGCTTGAAAATAGCTGCTCAAAATAAACTTAATATAGGTAATATTTCAAAAGGTTTAAGCATGTTGAAGCCTTAGCTGTTGGAGCCTCAGCCGTTGAAGCCACAATCGCTTAAGTAGCAGGGACAGTGGTACATCTCATGTTGGTAGTAATGCTGAAGTTCCAACTTATACTCACAAAACAAAATGTGAATGGTTTACCAAAAGCGATGACAGCATTAACCACCGTTAATGACCGAGTGACCATTATGGTAATGCAATCCAGAACGTGTGTTTTGAACGGTTGCTAATTCAGATTTGGACAGAAATGAGTCAACCACCTTGTTAATTTAGCGATTGATGATTTTCTAAAACCATTAGTAAACCACTAAAATATCCAAGTTTTTGACTTATATAACCTGTAATATTTGGTTTAAGAGAATCAATATTACATGGTGTTTTAAGGGATACTTAGACGTAAAACGGCCCCCTTAATCAGGTTATACGCTATAAGTTTCAAGTACACTTAAACTGTACAATTTAATGGTGATAACCAATAAGCTTTTCGTTTAGATGCATGATGGCTAAGGTTATGACGTTGAATATCATTGATATGAATGCCACATGTGGCACAATACTTTTCAATATTCGGTGTGAAGTAACCGCAAGTTGAGGAGTATAACTTGCGGAGCCGTTGTGATTCAAAGTGATTAGCAGGTTAATTAAGCCTGAATTCTACCCATATCTTTGAGCCACCACTGTGGAGCCCAACTTGTTGCATGATTATGCATTTCTAGGTTATCTTTGATTGGATAGCGTTGTTTTAATTCTTTTAAGGCTTTTGAATTAACGTCATTCCCCTGAACATTAGGGTGCATAGAATGTAACCAATGACAAAAGTAGCTTTCAAAATTAATGTGCTCAGCAATTTGGCGTGAACAATTGTCCATTAGTGAGCGGTAATAATGACCAATGGCCACTAACAGGTATCCTAAGCGTTTTATTTCCCCATCTTCTTCTTTTTCAGCATAATGACCGATCTCTTTTATTATCTCCTTGTCAATGCCCCAGCGTGTCAGTTGTTCCACCTTGTTTAAGTCAGTTTGTTTGTCAATAGGCTCAAGCAATAACTGCCAGTATTCGGCGATAATTGATTCTTTCGACTGCAGAGTATCAGTCTGCAAGGTACTAAAATCTTCTTTATGTTTACTTAAACTGAAATCTAGAACCTCTTTGATTTTTACTGAGAACTGCTCAAGTATGCTCGTTGTAGCAACACTATCTTGAGAACTGTGCAGAGGATGTTGAGTTAATAGCTGATAATAGTTTGTATATCCCAACGACTGAGCGCATTCATCTAAACATTGATTGTGCTTTAGAGTGGGCTTAGCTTTTTTTAGCTTCTTAGCCAGTTTTTTTACGTGGACAATAACATTGTTTGAATGGATAGCAGACATAAACAGTTTCCTCATAGCCATTAGTATAGCAGTGCACCCCTCACCGCCGAAAATGGCAGAAAAAACGTTAAGTATTGAAAGTTAATTAGTAGGTTCTCTGAGAGATTTGCCATGGGGTGGGCAAGCATCCTAAAATGCTAGCTATATTATTATTCATGTCATTAACTTGTGTCAACTTATTTGATTATTCTCTTTCGAAATAGTGGGTTGATTCGAGTCTTATGGGTAATGAAATTGATACTTAATGGTAGTGGGTATTATATAGAAGTTTGACTTATAGGGCTGACCATTCAGAAGTGTTAGACGGTCAGTACACACGCTAGTGGTTACTGCTATGAAGTTTATAAAGTCCAATATCATGAGTTAGCTAAGTTGTCTTATCAGTCAACTCACACTTTATCGGGAAGTGTTCTCGCACTTAATGAAGCGTTGATGGAGTTGAAACTTTAAACGTGGACATTGACTGAACTTACATGGGCTGTATTTATTTACATCTCTTAAAAGTTTTAGTTAACGTTTCAATATCAAATTAAGCTGAAGTCAAAGCGTCAGATTGTAATCACCCCTCATTCGAAGGCTATAACAAGCTTTGGGGCATAAACGAGTTACCAGCACCAACTTTGTACTTCATCAGTATTGGCTCTGTTAATGAGAGTCGTCACTTC
>NZ_JAUOSO010000018.1:0-105636 GCF_030548905.1 Shewanella sp. 2_MG-2023 | reverse complement strand
CAGTAGTGAAACGCAATCGCGCCGATGATAGTGTGGGGTCTCCCCATGTGAAAGTAGGTCATCGCCAAGCGCCTAATACTGATAAAGCCCTAACACAATGTGTTAGGGCTTTTTCTTTGCCTAAAAAAAGTTCAACCGCGGGTTTAGACACATCAACAGTTGATAGTGCGAGCGATATGCCCATGTACCCTTACAAGGATAGTAAAAAATAGGTCATTGCTAAGCGCCTAATTTCTCTTAAATGAGAGCAGATAGCCCGTTACTTACGTAGCGGGCTTTTTTGTGTCTGGAATTTGAGTGAGTTCGTTAACGGCTAAAGCTAATAAACAATATGGCTAGAATGCCCATGAGCTCTTACAAGGAAATGTAGGTTATCGTCATGCGCCTAATTTTTAAAGAATAAATAGCTCAGTTAGTGATTTTGTGAGTGTATTTGTCTCTGTGATTTGAAGTTCGAAGATAGTAATTATTATTTAAAACCTTACTATTATGAATTATTCCCTATTAATCGTTGATGTTTAATATAGGTCAGCTATCTTGATAGGCAATTCAAAGGTTTTATATATTTGGCTTAGTTTTCAAGTCAGCATTTTAGGGAAAAAAATGAAATTAGAAATGATTTGTACTGGTGAAGAAGTTTTATCTGGCCAGATTATTGATACCAATGCTGCGTGGGTTGCAAACACCATGATGGAGTTGGGAATTGAGACTCAACATAGAATCACGGTGGGTGATCGACTTGAAGATCTTAAGAACGCCTTTATTGAACGAAGCCATCATGCGGACGTAATCATTGTTAATGGTGGCTTAGGACCTACTAGTGACGACATGTCTGCAGAAGCTATGGCTTTGGCTAAGAGTGAAGAATTAGTTGAAAATATCGAGTGGCGTGAGACGCTCGTTAACTGGTTTGCTCGTAATAATAGAACAATGGCTAAGAGCAATTTAAAACAAGCTTGGTTGCCTGAGTCGGCTGTGATGGTAGATAACCCCGTGGGAACGGCCTGTGGCTTCAGAGTTAAGCTCAATAAGGCCTGGTTGTTCTTTACTCCAGGCGTGCCTTTCGAATTAAAGCACATGATTAAAGAGCAATTCATCCCTTTTATCAAAGAAGAGTATGGCATCAGCGAGAATACGTCGCTTAAAAAATTACTCACAATTGGTCATGGAGAATCCTCACTAGAGGATAGTTTGTCACCATTAAATCTTCCAGATGGGATTACGTTAGGTTATCGCTCTTCAATGCCGCACATTGAAATCAAGATTTTTGCACGTGGGGACAAAGCAATAAGCAAACTCCCTAGTGTGACTAAAAAAGTTAAATCAATTCTTGGAATCGCGGTTGTAGCAGAAGACAGGCCTACTTTAGCCGCTGAGATCCATAATAGATTATATCAGTCTGGTTTCAGCTTAAGCATTGCTGAATCTTGTACTGGAGGGTTGATCACCAGTCAATTAATTGATTTTGCAGGCAGCTCTTCTTATCTTCATCATGGATTGGTGACCTACAGTAATGAATCTAAGGTAAAAATATTGGGCGTAAATCCGCAAATACTTGATGATTATGGGGCTGTTTCTATTGCCACTGTGGAAGCGATGGCGAGAGGAGCAAGAGATATTCTAGACAGTGATTTTGCATTATCTACCAGCGGAATAGCAGGTCCAGATGGCGGTTCTGATGATAAGCCTGTTGGCACTGTTGCAATAGCTTTAGCCACTAAGCACGCAGTATATAGTCAGATGATTAAGTTACCGAGCCGATCTAGGCAACTGGTGCGAAGTATCAGTGCCGCAATTGCCTATGATATGTTACGCCGTGCTTTGCTTGGTGAAGCTGTCATTGTTGATTACCCATCAATATCTCGATTTGCAAAGTAAATTACACCGATAAATGATCTAGTTCGCTAGATCGTTTATCTAATAGTTAAAAACTGGTTGTTGTGACGACATCGTATAAATCTACTTGGTGTTGATTTATGCCATTAACGTCTTCATTTTCTGGTGCTTTGAGCAAGCTAATTTTATTGCTCACTTGAATCACTTCCAATAACGTTGGTTCATCTGGTGGCATTAGAGTGGACATCACGGTATTTCTTAACGGTATATTTTTAAGCTTGATATGTTGAAAGATATCGCCTTTTTTAACGCCATGCATAGTGCCGATATTTATAGTGATAAACTCATCATCTCGATTTATTACCGTTGCTTTAGTTGCCTCACAACTCAATGTTTGGTTAATGTCTTGCGAGACTTTAAACAGAGTATCAACGATGGCTTTACCGTATTCACTTCGCCAAAATAAACTATTTGATAAATCAACTTTAGAGTAAGAGTCGAAGCTCCAACCTCCCTCACCATGGTATTCATCTTCTAGAAGTATGCTGTCGCTAATTCTATCGTACATAAACACTTTAATAGTGAAGTTACGCTTTGGGTAAATCGTATTGGTTAATAAAGCAGACTTTATTTCATTATATAAACCTATATCGCGTATATAACCAAAGACTAAATATTGGCTTTGAAATTGGCTATTCAACCTATGTGAGATACTTTGAATGGTCTTTAGATTTATGCTGTCAAAGCTGGTCACAGGCTTAAACACCATCTGAGGTATCAGTTCTTCAACAAAGACGCTTGGTTGGTTGCTGAGTTCGTTTTTGAATCTAGAGGCTACATGAAATGGCAAAGTGTATATATCACCAGGCGCAGCCTGTTCAGGGGTCATCAAAGGAAACTGGGCAATGATTAGCTGTTTGGAATAAGCATCTTTAATGCAATTCGATTTAGAATGAAGATTCACCTTGAGATTAACGGTTAACTTACCTGCGGTTATCGTTTCATTAAGAATGACAATCTCACTGATTTGCTGTTTCGATACAATATTGCTTTTACTACTCGTAAGAATGCCATCTCTTACCGTATTTTCGATACTAATGTAACTACTTGCTTGAAGTGAGGCGTTTTCAATTGCTTGTTCAATAGCTAATTTACGCACGTCATTATAATCATCACCGTCATAGGGAATTGATGCTTGGCCTAAATACCACTGTGCATAGGACATTGATGGTAAGCAGAGCATTAATATTGCACATAGTATTTGCTTCATTGATTAGCCAAACACATTAAGCAGTTTAGAAATTAGCGATGGATCTTGATTGTCTTGTTGCTCTCCCTTGCCACTGACTTCAATCACTGTATTTCCGACCATGCTTGAATCAATTGAATGATCCGAGCCAATATCTGTCACTCTAATTTCACCTGAAAAGCGCACATATTCGTCGCCTTTATTCAGTTTTAGCCACTTTTCCCCAGCAACGACTAAGTTACCGTTAGGGAGTTTTTCTCTTACTGCAACAGTAATGGTACCAGAGAGAGAGTTATTGTGATTACTTGCAGAGGAGCTATCAAAGCTTTTATCTTGAGAGTAATCGGCGCTGAGATTGTTCTCATCGATGTTGATATTACCAGCGGTAATATTGGGGGATAACTCGAAATCATTGGAGCTATCTCTGGTATAGCTAACTGATTTTTTCGACGTCATCTCTTCATTTAATCTGATTAAGATCATATCACCAATATCATAACGATTATTGTTTTGATAAATATCATATACGCTGTCAGGGTTAAATATTGAGCCAGTAATTTGCTGCGCCTGTTGAATATTATTATTTCTGACAGGGCGATATTGAGGATCCCCTTTCATCACTTCGTCATCCGTTTCAATAACATTAACTGTGGTGTTTTCTTTAGTCGGTACTTTTATTTCAGCGACTTCAGTCGTTGTACAAGCTGACATACTTAATAGAATGAATGCTGCAAACGTGATTGTTAATTTCATTTCTGAACAACTGTGTTGAGGGTTTTATAAATTTTAACGTCAATTGAACTATGATATCTATCTTCTACACAGTAACTTCATTATCTTTACGCTTATTTACTAATATTAATGTTATTTGTTACTAACTATTGATATATATTGTTTGTGTGAGGTGTTGCATCTGTTTTAAAGTTTTTATATTTGAAAAGTAATATATGGATTTGTTGTGGATATATATTGTTTGGTGGGGTTTATACTTGCTTGCTATTAACTGTGTCATTTGTATTGGCTTTGTATTATTAATTGTATACTATAAATTTGCATGTGTATTTATATTTAAGCATGTTTTTGATGAATGAAATATTTTAAAAGTCTATTCTAACTTTACTTGGTTAAATACTATTATGACTCAGCAAGAATCTTTGTCTGCACTCTCTAGATCAACTGAATTAATCAAATCTGATACAATAATTCAATCCCAATCGAGTAGTGACTCCGATACATTTGCTGATATTCTGACAAGTGTCTCTAAAGTTAAGAGTGTCGGCAGTGCTGTGCTTGACTCTAGTTCAACCTCTGAAATATTTTCGGTAGACTCTTTGCAGCAACAAATACTGGCTGAGACTGGGCTAGGTAATTCAAGTATCTTATCGCTAAATATGAATAGCAGTATGATTACGGAGTTACAACAAGGCTTATTATCATCATTACAAACCAGTATGCTCAAAACTGCTGTCACCAATGCAGTAGGCGAAAATACATTAGTTTCAGCTAAGGTCAGTTCCGAAGAAGTAAGCTCGCTAAAAAGTAATGCGACACCAGAAGAATCTAATATTGGTGAGGATATTTATAAATTCTCTTTTGGTGAAGACGGTTTTGATCAAAAAGATGTTATCGATTCAGTGAATATCTTAAATCATACCCCAATATTATCTTATATTTATCAAGAAACCACCGATACTGAAATAAGCCCAGCTTCGACATTAGCAGGTAGTTTAATTTATTCTGATTATGTTGGTGCAGGTTCTACAGCGATTAAATTAATTATGGATTATTTTACAGAAACTAATGCTGGGGGTATTGCAGCAGGAGTTAGTTCTTTTCTTTCAGATGATAATGATAAAGGTGCTTAATATCTTTATTGCGTAGAATCGTGCAGTGTTTAATTCACGGGTTAAGTATATTCTATTTGTTTTTTTGATTTATTTATGAAATATTCTATTGGTAATTAATATGAAAATAATACTTCTTATGACTTGGTTTATATTAAGTGGTTGTGAAGCTTTAAATAGTCAACCAGCGCAATATCAGCCAACTGATTTTCCTGTTTTAAATGCTGTAGGTTATGCACCTATTGAGAAGCAACCTGCAGAAATGCGTTCAGAGCAGATTTTAATGGCTATGGAAGCGTCAAAAATCTTGGCATATAGAGAATTAGCCGAACAGGTCTACGGACTGCAGCTTAATTCGCAAACAGCAATACAAGGTCATTCGCTGAATAATATCGCCACCAAGATTAAAGTTTCTGGTGTGATCAAGGGAGCCAAAGTGGTCAAGACTTATCCGATAGACGGCTTTTATGTCACCGAATTGGAGCTAGATTTTAAGCTAGTGCGAGATTTGTATATGCAGTCAGAAAACCCTGTGCACACTAGCACCTTGGTGGTTGAGCCGGTCAAAAACTTTTAATCCTTTCGATCTTTGATTAATGTGGCTAGTTTTTATTGAAAGTAGACGATGTTTTGTTAATAGAACTTAGCTGCTTACTTTGAGTTTTCATGTTACCGGCGTTTTAGTTGCAGGTGTACTTTGTCACTTAGTTGCTCATTTTTAACATGGTTTTCTCTTCCTTTATGGGATTACTGACATAAAAAAGCGCCAGTTGGCGCTTTTAAAATAACGTAGGTTAGTTCAAATTAAAATGTTAGAACTTAATCACGATTTTACCTTTTTGTACTTCAATGGCTTTAGTCATCGAAGCCATTAGTGCTTGATTGGAGTCATTGGTGTCGAGCACATAGACGGGCTGTGATTCCAAAAACGTTCGCAAAAATATCATTAATTGTGGCGTAATCGGTTTAAGCATCTGTTCAATATCTGCAGGCTCAGATTTAACGCTAACCAAGTCGAGCTTCTTTAGAAAGATGCTTTTACTTTCTACGTCATACCATGGCTCTGCTTCAAAAGTGATTTCCATATCTGCTGAGATTGACTTAAAGGGATTTTTTACCCCCATCTCAGTTAATGCAGTAACAGAAATAGTATTTGGTTTATGACCTAATTCTACTTCCATATCATTGAGCTTAAGTTGTAATCCGAAGATTTGATTACCTTGAGAGACCTCATAATGCATTTCATTATTAAGATAATCTTCTACTTCCGACTCAGTGATACTGTACTGACTAGCACAGCCAGTCAGTAACAACATGCAACAGATTAGTATTGTTTTGAACAATGTCATTATCCTGTGTTTCTCATTCCTGCTGCTACACCAGCAATGGTGAGCATTAGTGCTAACTCCACTTGCTTTGAAGCTTGTTCTTCATTACGAGTACGGCTTAGCAGTTCTGCTTGTAAAAAGTTTAGCGGGTCAATGTAAGGGTTACGAAGCTTAACTGACTCTCTATTCCACGGAGTATGCGACATTAACTCTTCTGATTCCGTTAAAGATAATACTGCTTCAGTACCTAATTGTAGACTCGTACGGAGCTTTTTACCTAAATGATGTAAATCTTCTGGGACCAGCGTGCTTTCATAGTATCGTGCTAGGTTAGGCTCTGCTTTCATATAAACCATTTCTAGCATTGATATGCGGGTTTCAAAGAATGGCCATTGTTGTTCCATTTCTTTTAAAAGCTCAGTTTCACCACGCTCATTTGCCGCAGTTAATGCCTCGCCAGAGCCAAGCCAAGCAGGTAACATCAATCGGTTTTGTGACCATGCGAATATCCAAGGAATAGCGCGAAGGCTTTCAATCCCGCCATCAACTCTTCTTTTAGCTGGTCGGCTACCAAGAGGCAGTTTACCTAGCTCCACTTCAGGGGTTGCAGCTCTGAAGTAAGCCACAAAATCAGGCTCCTCACGAACGATTCCGCGATAAGCTTTAACTGAGTCATCCGCAATACGCTGCATGCAATCACGCCATTCTTGTTTTGGCTCTGGAGGAGGTAATAAAGTCGCCTCCATTACAGCTGATGTGTAAAGCGCTAAACTTTGTACGGCAACTTTGGGTAAGCCGAATTTAAAGCGGATCATCTCACCTTGTTCAGTAACTCGGATACGACCGTCAACTGAGCCCGGAGGTTGAGACAAAATTGCTTTGTGAGCTGGCCCGCCGCCACGACCAATAGAGCCACCGCGGCCATGGAAAAGCATTAGTTTAACGTCAGCTTTTTTACACACAGCGACGAGTTGTTCCTGAGCATGGTATTGCGCCCAAGCTGCTGCCATGACACCAGCATCTTTCGCTGAGTCTGAATAACCAATCATTACTTCTTGCATACCTTTGGTGTAACCACGGTACCAATCAATATCGAGTAATTTTGTCATACAGTCAGCGGCAGTGTTTAAATCGCTTAATGTTTCAAACAATGGCACTACACGCATTGGATGCTGGCAGCCCGTTTCTTTTAATAGCAATAATACAGCTAGCACGTCAGAAGGTTTACTCGCCATTGAGATAACGTACGAGCCCAGTGCCGTAGCTGGTTGAGTTGCGACTAGCTGACACGTTTTAATGACTTCTTGAACGTCAGCAGAAGGCTGCCAAGCAGAAGGGATCAATGGGCGACGACTGGTGAGCTCTCTGAGCAAGAAGGCTTGTTTTTCATTTTCGTCCCAATGGTCATAATCACCCATGCCTAAGTAGCGAGTTAGCTCAGCGATGACATCGCTATGACGTTCGGCATCTTGGCGAATGTCTAGTCGCAGCATATGAATGCCAAAACAGGCTAAACGGCGCAACATATCGAGTAATAAGCCATTGGCTATTAAACGCATGCCTGACTCTGACAAACTGCGATAAAGCAATTCAAGTGGCTGTTTTAAATCATCTAGTTCCCATACCAAATCATTATAGTTTACGTCGACTTGATGGCCTTCAAGGCGCGCATTTAGGTAGTCAATCGTGTTACGGAGTTTATGACGTAGGTGCCTTAATACATCGCGGTATGGCTCTTTACTGTTTGGAACGAGTGCCATTAACTCAGCGTTGGCATCTTCCATGGAGAGTTCATTAACCAATGAAACTACATCCTTTAAATATAATCTTGCCGCTGCATGGCGGTTCCGTAAAAGGACTTCCTCAGTCACGACGGAGGTGACAAATGGGTTACCATCTCTATCGCCACCCATCCAACTTGAGAATCTAACAGGGCAAATATCTGCTGGAATTTGTTGACCTGTTTTAGCTTCTACGTGATCATTTAATTGGCGTAAAAAGTCAGGTACTGCCTGCCATAGAGAAGCTTCAATAGTGCTTAACCCCCAGCGAGCTTCATCGACAGGTGTTGGTCGCTCATTACGAATTTCATTGGTATGCCAAATTTGGGCAATCAATTGACGTAATCTTAAATGAGATTGATTTCTTTCTCGCTCTGTTAATTGCTTATTTTCTTGCTCAGTTAGGCAATCGACAACGGCCGAATACTTTTGAATTAATGTTCGGCGGGAGATTTCTGTTGGATGCGCGGTTAACACCAAATCAATATCAAGTGTCTTTAAGCAATTGATAACATCTTGTTCATTGGCATTACTATTAAGCATTCTTCCAAGCAACTGCTCTACTGGGTCGGGCACACAAACTAGCTCGTCACAGTTACGGCTTATGGTGTGAAATTGTTCTGCAATATTGGCTAGATTTAAGAATTGGTTAAAGGCTTTCGCAAAAGGAACCAGTTCTTCGTCTGGTAAGGAATTCAATAAAGTGAGCATTTGCTGTCTTGAGTCAGCGTCGCCTTGGCGGGACTCTTTTGCAAGAATACGGATTTGCTCTACTTTTTCGAGAAATGCTTCGCCAAGGTGATCACGCATCGTATCACCCAGAATCTGCCCTAAGCTACTCACATTCGAACGCAAAGAAGCGTACATGTCGGCGGTTTGCTCTGCCATAATTACTCCATAAGTTAACTTAATTAGCCGTTACAATATCAGACTTTAGCTAGCACAATAGCGAGGTGCGAGGGTATCGGTCAATGGCTTCTTCTATTAATTAAAATACATAATCGATTAACGCTGATGTTCATCACAACTATTTAATACAAGCCTGATAAATAAGCTTTTTCATTAACTCAACAGTTGGCGTTAAATACTCTAAGCCAATGTATTCATCTGGCTGGTGGGCTTGATTAATACTGCCTGGTCCCATCACCAAAGTTTGACAGCCAAGCTGTTTAATATAGGGTGCTTCGGTGGCATAATTGACGACTTCAGCTTGAGTGTTAGATATTTCAGCGACTAACTCTGTCCAGTAGCTATCAACTTTGCCAGCGAATGACTCAGAACCAGGATATAAAGTCGATATTTCGATACTGCCTGGATACTGCTTATTAATTTCAGATAAATAGTTAATCACCATTAATTCTAAATCGGCTAATTCCATCCCAGGAAGAGGGCGAATATCTAAGTGTAAATCGCAGCAACCACATATACGGTTGGCGGCATCACCACCATGTATATGACCAAAATTCATGGTTGGATAAGGCACACTAAAAGCATCTTCGCGATAATTCTCACTTAAATGCTGTTTAAGCTTCATTAGTTGGCCAACCACTTGATGCATGATTTCGATGGCGTTTAAACCACGAGCAGGATCAGAAGAATGGCCGCTGCGGCCAATCACTCGGATCCCTTGAGCTAAATGCCCTTTATGCATATATACCGGTTTTAAACTGGTGGGCTCCCCAATGATGGCGTAGTCAGGCGCAATACTTTTAGCATCCGCAAATGCTTTAGCACCATTCATCGTTGTTTCTTCATCGGCGCTTGCAAAAATATGTAGCGGACGTTTTAACTCATGCAAAGGTATGCTTTTGAGTGCTTCCATAATGAGTGCAAAAAAACCTTTCATATCGCAGGTACCTAACCCATACCAGCGATTATCTTTTTCGGTTAGCTCAAATGGGCTTTGACTCCATCGGCCTTCATCGAAAGGTACTGTATCAGTGTGTCCAGCCAGCAATAACCCACCTTTACCTGAACCAATGGTCGCGACCAAATTTTGCTTACCACGACTGTCAGCAACAGTATGTACCGTGCAGTCAAAACCCATCTCTGAAAACCAAGATTGCAGAAGTTCAATAACTGCATGGTTACTCATATCCTGTTCTGCTTCTAATGCACTAATAGATGGTAGTGCAATCAGCTTTTTAAAAGCATCTTTTAGTTCTGGCAATGAATTCATAGGAACCTTTTTAGCTATCGCAATAAAATATGTATTCATTATTATTGCATAAGTAATAATTTGTGTTAGTCTAGCAAACAGCTAAGGTATTCACCATAACTTGATAACGATTTAAGAATTATAGATATGTATTTAATTGCGATTCAACTCACTGTAACAGATCCCAAGGTAAACTATCTTCGACGATAGTTTTATTCTCGAGCGCCCTGCTCACGTATTGATTCATCTTCAACATTTTACTTACTTAAAGACGACAAAATAATGAAAAATATCGCAATTATTGGTGCAAGTGGTTATACCGGCGCACAAATCACCGCTCTTATTGATGCTGACGCGTCATTATCAATTCAAGGCTTGTACGTGTCAGAGAACAGTCTTGATAAAGGTCGTTTACTTGCGGACTTGTATCCGACTTATCAACATATTCAAATTCCTTTGTCTCCATTATCTGCTGCTGAAAAACAGACCATTGTCGAGCAAGCTGATGCTGTGGTACTTGCCACTGAACATTCTGTTAGCTTAGAACTTGCTGCTTTCTTTTATCAACAGGGCTTAGCGGTATTTGATTTAAGTGGTGCGTATCGTTTTGCTGATGTTGAGCAGTACCCTAAATGGTATGGCTTTGAGCACACACAAGCTGCTGTACTCGCTGATGCGGTTTACGGTTTAGCTGAATGGAATCATGAGCAAATTGCACAAAGTAAAATGATTGCGGTTCCTGGTTGTTATCCAACAGCATCATTAACGGCGCTTAAACCTTTAAAACCAATGTTAACTGACGCATATCCAGTGATTAATGCCGTCAGTGGTGTGACTGGCGCGGGCAGAAAAGCACAGTTGCATACCAGTTTTTGTGAGGTGAGCTTAACGCCATATGGCGTTTTAGGTCATAGGCATCAACCTGAAATTGCCACGCAATTAGGGCAAGAAGTTATTTTTACGCCGCATTTAGGTAATTTTAAACGTGGGATTTTAGCTACGATTACTGTGCAATTAGCCAAAGGGACAACCGAAGCTGATATTGCTGCAGCATATCAAATCTATGACGATTGCCCGTTAGTCAGTGTGAAGCATAATCAATTTCCTAAAGTTGATGATGTCGTTAACACACCCAATTGTATCGTCGGTTGGAAATATGATCCGCAAAGCAATTACCTTGTGGTTGCCAGTGCAATCGATAACTTAATGAAAGGTGCTGCTAGCCAAGGCTTACAGTGCATTAAAATTCACTTTGGTCTTTAACAGGAAGTAACAATATGTCAAATAACAAGCCTGTTATTGTGCTTAAAGTGGGCGGCGCATTATTACAATCAGCTTCAGGCATGGCAGAGTTAATGTCTGTTGTCGCAGAAATGATGTCACAGAAGCAAAAGGTTATTTTTGTTCATGGTGGTGGTTGCTTGGTGGATGAGCAATTAACTGCAAACGGAAAAGAAACGATTAAGCTTGATGGCTTACGGGTAACACCTGCCGATCAAATCCCAATTGTTGTTGGTGCACTAGCTGGAACAGCTAACAAGTTATTACAAGCTGCAGCCATTGAGGCTGGCATTGTTTCAGTGGGTATGAGTTTAGCGGACGGTAATACTGTTCATGCATCAATAAAAAATGAAAACCTAGGCTTAGTAGGTGAAGTATCCCCGAACGACCCTAGTTATTTAAATTATTTACTATCACAGGGCTGGCTGCCGATTTGTAGCTCGATTGCTGTCTCTTCGCAAGGTGAAATGCTCAATGTCAATGCAGATCAAGCTGCGACAGCACTTGCCAAATTAGTTGAAGGTCAATTAGTGCTGTTATCTGATGTACCAGGTGTATTAGATGGCAATAAAGAGTTAATTACTGAGCTAAATCAACAACAGATTTCAGATTTAGTTCAGCAAGGCGTGATAGAAAAAGGAATGAAGGTCAAAGTAGAAGCGGCATTAGAAGTTGCTCAGTGGATGGGTAAACCAGTGCAAGTTGCATCTTGGAAACAACCTCAACAATTAATTGCCTTAACGAACGGACAGTCCGTTGGCACCCAAATTAAGCCATAGGAGTACAACACTCATGGAACATTTACTATCAATAAAAGATCTGTCGCAAACAGAACTGCTCGATTTATTAGCGTTAGCGAAAAAAATTAAAGCTAATCCAGCAGATTACAACCAAGCATTAGCAGGCAAAAGTGTCGTAATGCTGTTTGAAAAACCTTCGCTGCGAACCCGCGTTAGCTTTGACATTGGTATTAATAAACTCGGTGGCCATGCTGTTTATCTTGATCAGCAAAATGGCGCATTAGGTAAACGTGAACCTGTTTCAGATTTTGCGACTAATATTTCTTGTTGGGCAGACGCGATAGTCGCGAGAACCTTTTCGCATACTACCATTGCGGGCTTAGCCGAACATGCTTCAGTTCCTGTTATTAATGCCTTATGTAACTTATACCACCCGTGCCAAGGTTTAGCTGATTTTCTGACCTTATCTGAAAAGTTTGATGATGTAAGCAAAGTAAAACTCGCTTACTTAGGTGATGGTAATAATGTCACTCACTCTTTGATGTATGGCGCAGCGATTCTGGGCGCGACGATGACAGTCGTGTGTCCTCCAGGGCATTTCCCTGATGGCCAAGTAGTTTGTGAAGTTCAAGCATTAGCGGCTAAACATGGCGGTCAGCTTATTTTGACCTCAGACGTTAATGAAATGGGGCCGCAAGATGCGATTTATACTGATACTTGGATCTCTATGGGTGATGACACTTCAATGGCAGAGATTGAAGCTAAATTTAAACCATACCAAGTAAACATTGGGCTGATGACAAAAGTGGGCGCTAACTTCTTTATGCATTGTTTACCAGCATACAGAGAAGTAGAAGCAACTGCGGAAGTGGTTGATGGTGAAGGCTCACTCATTCTGCAACAAGCTGAAAATAGAATGCATGCGCAAAATGCAGTGCTAGTGACCTTGTTGGGTTAATTGAAAATTTCGTTGGTTGGCTAAAAGCGAACCTACTTTACACAGTTTATGTTAGGAAAAATTAAAGATGTCAATTGAAACACAAACCAGTATTAAGAAAGTTGTATTAGCGTATTCAGGTGGTTTAGATACCTCAGCCATTATCCCATGGTTGAAGGAGACCTACGATAACTGCGAAATTATCGCATTTTGTGCTGATGTCGGTCAGGGGGCAGAAGAGCTTGAAGGTTTGCATGAAAAAGCTATCGAGTCTGGTGCTTCTGAATGTTATATCGTCGACTTAAAAGAAGAGCTGGTGGCTGATTACATCTACCCAACGATTGCAACGGGCGCAATTTACGAAGGGACTTATTTACTAGGAACGTCAATGGCGCGTCCTATTATTGCTAAAGCACAAGTCGAAGTGGCTCGTAAAGTGGGTGCTGATGCAGTTTGTCATGGTTGTACTGGTAAAGGTAATGACCAAGTTCGTTTTGAAGGCTGTTTTGCTGCGCTTGCTCCAGATTTAAAAGTCATTGCACCTTGGCGTGAGTGGTCAATGGTGAGCCGTGAAGATTTATTAGATTACTTAGCTGAAAGAAACATTGAAACCACAGCTTCGGCGACCAAAATCTATAGTCGTGATGCTAATGCTTGGCATATCTCGCATGAAGGTGGCGAGCTAGAAGACCCATGGAACGAGCCAAGCAAAGAAGTGTGGACCATGACGGTTGCACCAGAAGATGCACCGAATACGCCAGAGTATGTTGCGTTAAACATTGAAAATGGCCGTGTGACTCATGTTGACGGTGTGGCTTTATCTCCATACGCAGCATTAATGCAGTTAAACGAACTTGCTGCCGCACATGGTGTAGGCCGTATCGACATTACTGAGAACCGTTTGGTTGGCATGAAGTCTCGTGGTTGTTATGAAACGCCAGGCGGCACTGTGATGTTTGCTGGCCTTCGTGCCATTGAAGAGTTAGTGCTTGATAAAACAAGTCGTGAGTGGCGTGAACAGGTTGGCGCTCAAATGGCTCATTTGGTCTATGACGGTCGTTGGTTTACACCGCTGTGTAATTCATTGATTGCTGCGTCAGAAGCATTAGCTGGGCTGGTTAACGGTGAAGTTGTGGTTAAGCTTTACAAAGGTCAAGCAAGTGTTGTTAAAAAGCGTTCTCCAAATAGCTTATATTCAGAAGAGTTTGCGACGTTTGGTGACGATAATGTTTACGACCAAAAAGATGCTGAAGGCTTTATTCGCCTTTATTCTTTATCAAGCCGTATCAGAGCACTTAACAGCAAATAAGCTCAACTGTTAAGAGTAAACAAACGGGGCTGATATAAGCCCCGTTTTTGTCAGATTAATGTAATTGAATTAAAGAATTTAAAGAGGGTATCGACATGGCGTTATGGGGCGGAAGATTCAGTCAAGAAAGCAGCGCATTATTTAAGTTATTTAATGACTCACTGCCAGTAGATTATCGTTTAATTGAAGAAGATATTGTCGGCTCGATTGCTTGGGCTACGGCGATTACTTCAGTGGGTATTTTAACCCAACAGGAATGTGAGCAATTACATGCAGCATTAAACGAGCTACTTGCTGAAGTTGCTGATAAGCCAGAAGCCATTATTGCTTCAGGTGCTGAAGATATTCATAGTTTTGTGGAACAATCTTTGATTGCTAAAGTGGGCGATTTAGGTAAAAAACTGCACACAGGACGCTCTCGTAATGACCAAGTGGCGACAGATTTAAAGCTATGGTGTAGAAAAGAGGGTGAGCAATCACTTGCGCTGCTGCAAAAGCTTAGAGGTGCATTAATTGACCTTGCTGCACGTGAAATAGATGCTGTTATGCCAGGTTACACCCATTTACAAAGAGCTCAGCCAGTATTATTTGGTCACTGGTGTTTAGCTTATGTAGAAATGTTTGAACGTGATATTAGTCGTTTAGAAGATGCATTAAAGCGTGCTGACACGTGTCCTTTAGGTTCAGGCGCATTAGCTGGTACAGCTTATCCTATGGATAGACATGCCATTGCTGAATCTCTCGGGTTTGCGACGCCAACATTAAATAGCCTTGATACCGTATCAGATCGCGACCATGTGATTGAGTTATGCAGTGATGCATCTATCAGCATGATGCACTTAAGCCGTATGGCTGAAGATTTAATTTTCTTTAACAGCGGTGAAGCGGGTTTTATTGATTTAGATGATGAAGTGACATCTGGTTCATCATTAATGCCACAAAAGAAAAACCCTGATGCACTTGAGCTTATTAGAGGTAAAACTGGCCGTGTTTATGGCAGCTTAATGGGCATTTTAACCACCATGAAAGCATTACCTTTGGCTTATAACAAAGACATGCAGGAAGATAAAGAAGGCTTATTCGATGTGATGGATAGCTGGTCTATCTGTCTTGAGATGGCTGCACTTGTGTTAAGCGGCCTACAAGTTAATCGTGAAAGAACCTTAGCTGCAGCGCAACAGGGTTACGCTAACTCTACAGAATTAGCTGATTATCTTGTTGCTAAAGGAATGCCATTCAGAGAAGCGCATCATGTAGTGGGCGAGGTGGTAGTGGTTGCTATTGGTAAGCAAACACCGTTAGAAGAATTACCACTTGCTGAATTAAAGCAATTTAGCGACGTCATTGAAGATGATGTATATGCCTGTTTAACTATTGAATCTTGTTTGGAAAAACGTGAAGCATTAGGTGGTACATCTATTCTTCAAGTGAAACAAGCATTGGCTGTAAAGCAAGGTCAGTAATCACCAGTGTTAGCTGAATAGGTAACGCTTAAAATTATAAAAGCCCTGAGTTAATCATTAACTCAGGGCTTTTTGTTATGTCAGATTAACTTTTAGAATAAAGCGATTACTGAAATAAATCATCTGTTGGGTTTTCGATGAAAATATTTTCATCTGTTATCTCTTCTTTTGCGTATTCTTTTGGCTCAGTGCCCTCAACAAAATACTCAAAAGAGGTGGTATGATCCGTCTTACGGGTCAGTAGACCCGTTGCCAAATCGATACGTGCGGAGATAATGCCTTTAGGCGGAATCGTTGTCTTTTCCTCAGTGCCTTTGAGCGCCTGATTCATAAAGTCATTCCAACCCGGCCCTGCGGTTTTCGCACCCGCTTCAGCACCTGATATTTGGTTTTCTGGCCCATCAGCTACCCAACTTGTGCGACCGAGTCTGCGGCTATGATCATCAAATCCAACCCAGAACGTAGAGGTTAATGTTGGATTAAATCCACTAAACCAAGTGTCACGAGATTCATTGGTTGTGCCAGTTTTACCCGCAATATCACGGCGCTTTATCAAGCGAGATGCACGCCATGCTGTACCATTCCAGCCTGTACCTTTACTCCAGTCGCCACCACCCCAAATTACACTTTTAAGAGCTTCAGTCACTAAGAACGCAGTTTGCTCAGTAATAATTCTTGGGGCAAAGCGGCTATTTTCATCACCACACAGTGGTAATGTGTTGTTGCTACTTTCAGTCTCAATGCTCTCCTCAAGTTCAGCGCCTTGAGAGCGTGCAAATTCAGCCGCCATAGCCGCAAAAGGGTCATTCTCATCACTTGCTACTTCAGCCATTTTATCAAGGACAGCAGGCGTGCAAGCTAATAGTGGATTGGCTTCCTCGATGACATTATCAAATGAATCGGTTACTTGTGTAATGAAATATGGCTCAACTAAGTAGCCGCCATTAGTAAATACATTGAATGCAGTAACCACTTGCAAAGGTGTAACCGAAGGTGAACCTAGCGCGACAGATTCATTACGAGGTAAGTCGTCAGGATCAAAACCAAACTCAACTAACTTGGCTATGGTGTTATCTAAACCAATATGTCTCATTGTACGTACAGACATGACATTAACTGACTGGGCCAGACCTACACGTAAACGAGTTGGGCCACCATAAATATCCGGCGAGTTTTTAGGACGCCAAGCTGTACCTTGTCGAGTATCTGGTTTATTGATTGGCGCATTATTAATTAATGTTGCCAAAGTATAGTCGTCTTCAAGTGCAGCAGAGTATATGAAAGGTTTAATATTAGAACCTAACTGACGTTTGGCTTGAGTGACACGGTTATACTGACTTTGGGTAAAGCTAAAACCGCCTACAAGAGTTTTAATCGCACCATCACTTGGTTCAAGTGAAACTGTGGCACTAGAGACTTGAGGAATTTGAGAGAGTTGCCAATATTCGCCATTATTTCTAATCCACACTTTTTGACCAACAGCTAAAATATCTTCCGCTTTCTTTGGTGGTTTTCCTTGGCGTCTATCTGATATAAATTTACGAGCCCACTTTAAGCCATTCCATTCCAACAGAATTTCTTCGCCTGCGGCATTCAATACAGTTGCTTGTTGCTCATTTATCGCAATAACAGCAGCCGGCATAATGCCTTGCATAGGGCGCGTTTTCTTCAAATTAGCGATAATATCGCTGGTGGCCATACTTTCAACTGTAGGTTCTGAAGGCCATAATTCGGCGATAGACCCTCGGTAACCGTGACGCTGATCGTAAGCAAATACATTATCTCGTAATGCACTTTGGGCTTTTAATTGTAAATCAGAAGATATGGTGGTGTAGACGTTATAGCCATTGGTATAGGCTTCTTCTTCACCGTATTGACTTACCATATACTCACGAGCCATTTCAGAAATATAGGGTGCATATAAATCAATTTCAGCACCGTGATATTTTGCTGTGATCGGTGAATTAATGGCTTCTTGATATTGCGACTCAGTGATATTGCGTTTTTCAAGCATTCTACTGAGTACCCAATTACGACGTGTTTTAGCTCGCTCTGGGTTACGAATAGGGTTTGCTGCAGAAGGCGCTTGGGGTAAGCCTGCAATCATTGCCATTTCTGGTAATGTCAGTTGAATTAAATCTTTACCGTAATAAACTTGAGCAGCAGCACCGACACCATATGCGCGGTTACCTAAGAATGAACGATTCAAATAGAGTGTTAAGATTTCTTCTTTAGTAAGTGCTTTTTCAATTTTTAATGCTAAGAAAATTTCTTTGGTTTTTCGAATATAGGTTTTTTCACGTGATAAAAAGAACCCTCGGGCTACCTGTTGAGTAATCGTACTCGCACCTTGGCTTTTTTTACCCGTGGTAATTAAAATGACCGCAGCACGAACAATACCGATAGGATCGATGCCTTTATGTTCAAAAAAACGAGCATCTTCGGTATCCAAAACAGCATTTATTAATTGCTCAGGTACATCCTGATATTCAATTGGGATTCTTCTTTTTTCACCAAACTGAGAAATAAGCAGCCCGTCACTGCTGTATATTCTTAATGGTGTCTGTAATTTTACCGTTTTGAGTGTATTTACATCCGGTAATTCAGGCAAAAGATAATAATAAGCTGCGACAATAGTGCCGACGCCTAATAAAGTTAAGCTAAATATAGCAATAAGTATTCGTTTTAACCACTTCACCGAAATATTCCAAAAATCATAAATATGCTCGCTAGTATATAAGCGGGAGGGTTTTTGGTGAAGTAAAAACATGAAAACAAAAAAAAACAAGTTGTAAAATTTAGAAACATTTAATACAAATACTTATAACGAGTTGATTTTGTGCTAATCTATTTTAAAATATAAAAAAATAAATGCGATGACGGAATATGCTTTCTAAATTTTGGAAGCGTCAGGCTCCGCAAATGGTTGGAATCGATATTGGTTCTCATGAAGTAAAAGCCATTTTGCTTAGCAAGACCGCTGATGGATATAAAATTCTAAACTATATATCTGCTCCTTTGAGAAAAGGTGCAGTTGTCGATCATGAGATCCGTGATGCTGAAGCGGTAATTGAATCATTAAGGCATATAAGGCGTGGACTGCCAAAAGGAATTAAGTCTGCTGCTGTTGCGGTCTCTGGCTCTGCTGTAATGACGAAAGTGATTTACATGGACGCTTCACTAAATGAAGAAGAAATGGAAGCACAAATTGAAATTGAAGCAGATAACCTTATCCCTTATTCACTCGATGAAGTGAGTATCGATTTTGAAACACTCAATGCCAACACAACTGACCCGACGAAAGTTGATGTGCTATTAAGTGCTTGTCGTACCGATAATATTGATTCCAGAATGGATTCTTTGGATGCAATTGAACTTGATACTAAGGTTGTCGATGTTGAAGCTTATGCTTTAGGTCGGTCATCTGAGTTGATTCTTGCTCAGCTACCTGAAGGTGCTAACGAAAAATCTGTGGTTTTGGTGGATATTGGTGCCAATATGACTACCTTTGCAGTGGTTGAGCATGGTGAAACAACCTTTATTCGTGAGCAAGCATTTGGTGGTGAACTATTTACCCAATCAATTCTATCGTTTTACGGCATGTCTTATGATGAAGCTGAAAATGCCAAAATAACCGGTGAGTTACCACGCAATTATATGTTTGAGGTGTTATCACCTTTCCAAACACAGTTATTGCAGCAAATTAAACGAACGCTTCAAATTTATTGTACAGCCAGTGGTAAAGATAAAGTTGATTATATTGTCTTAAGTGGCGGAACGGCAAAACTTGAAGGCATGACAGCATTATTAACTAATGAATTAGGGGTGCATTCAATTGTTGCAGACCCATTCCAAGGTTGTTTACATGCTGATGTTGATATTAAAAACCAGCTAGAGCCTAGTATTAGTAAATATATGGTTGCCTGTGGTTTAGCGCTTAGGAGTTACGCTCAATGGCGAACATAAACTTACTTCCATGGCGTGAAGAGGCCAGAGAAAAACAAAAACGAGATTATATAGGTATATTAGCGTTAGTTTTCTTAGTGACGTGTTTAATTGTATTTTTAGCATTAAGCTTTATTGAGGTTGTGACTGATGATCAACGTCAACGAAATGCATATCTTCAGACTGAAATATCTTTTCTTGATAGCCAAATCGCAGAAATAAGAAAAATTACTGCACGCAAGAAAGATATTGAAAGACGTACTAAGATTATATTAAACCTACAGCAATCTCGTAATTTGCCGACACATGTTTTAGATGAACTCGTGCGTATCGTTCCACCAGGAATATATCTTTCAAGTATTGAAAAGAAAGGTAGCTTACTTTGGATTGAAGGTCGCAGTGAATCAAATAACAACGTTGCGAATATGATGAGAAAAGTCAAAACATCGCAATATTTAAATGATCCAAGCATGCAGTCGATCATTAGCCAAAACGAAAATTTAAGACAATTACAGAAGTTCAGATTAAGAGTGACCATTTTTGATGACACTCTACCAATGGATTCAACTGAAGGAGGTCGAAAATGAATCTCGACTTAGAGCAGTTTAATGATATTGATTTTGAAAACATTGGTGGTTGGCCTACTTTAGTCAAAGTTGTTTTTGCCGTTTTTCTTTCATTGACAGTGATGGGAGCGAGTTATTACTTGTTCGTATCTGATGCATTAGATGTACTCGATACAGAAGAAAGAAAAGAAATTACCTTAAGGGAAGACTTTCAAAGTAAATATCGTCTAGCTGCAAATTTGAAATTATATCGTGAGCAGTTAGTGGTAATGGAAGCGCAATTTGCAGAATTGCTAAAAATGCTACCTTCTGAAAATGAAATGCCAGGCCTATTGGATGACACCACCTTTGTTGCGACCGATGCAGGTTTACGTATTAACAGTCTGGATTGGGATACTGAAATCGAACGCGACTTCTATTTGGAGTTCCCAATTAAGCTGGCCGTAGTCGGTGATTATCACCAACTAGGTAATATGGTCAGCGGTGTAGCAAAATTACCTCGTATCGTTAGCTTGCATGACTTTGTTATCAAGCGTGATGAAAGTGGAAGTTTATCGATGGATATTCTCGCGAAAACCTATCGATTTAAAGAAGGTGCACAATTACCAGCAGATCAAAATAAGGGGAAGAAATAATGAAATTCTTGCCTTTGATGTTGGTGGTATTGATGTTAACTGGCTGTATTGGTGATCGCAGTGATTTAGAGTTGTTTGTGACAACAACTAAAGCGCAGCATATTGCTCGTATTCCTCCGTTAAAAGAAACACCTAAGTTTGAACACTTTGCCTATCAAGCAGAGTTAATGCGCAGTCCTTTTGTACCACCTTCACGAGAGCTTACCGAAGAAGTGGTGGATACCAGTAGAAATTGTCTACAACCTGATTTGAAACGCCGTAAGGGGCGCTTAGAAACATATGCGATAGACAATTTAAGAATGCGCGGTACGTTAAGTGAAGATGGCACGACTTGGGCTTTAGTAGAGTCATCTGATGCAAACGTATATCGCTTAGGGGTCGGTGAGTATCTTGGACTTTATCATGGGAAAATCGATAAAGTGACACCGCAATATATTGAAATTATAGAATTAATTCCTGATGGTTCTGGTTGCTGGGCTGAAAGAGCAAGTAACTTAGAATTAACAGGCAAATAATGTGCGAAGGATGAGGGAATAATGAAATCTTCTGCCGCGATGCAAACATCGACAAACAAAGTCTCACTATTTAAAGCAGTATTAAGTGTTGTTTTAATGATGGGCGCACTTCCAAGTGCAATAGCCGCCAATAAGTTAATGGATGTAAAATACCATTCTGTTGTCGATCACCAATTAGAATTAGAACTTGTATTCGAGTCAGCGCTCGATAAACCTGAGGTTGATTTATCAGGATCACCAGCACAAATCATTTTAAGTTTTGAAGACAGTATTTCAAACCTTGAAAAAGATGACATCACTATTGATAGAGTCGGTGTTGAGGGGTTAAAAACAACTCAAGTTGATGGGTCTTTAAATGTTGTTGTCGATTTAACAGAAGTGAAACCCTATCAAGGGAAAGTGGTTGGCAATACCTACCGCTTAACTGTCAATGATACGGCTTCAGGCCCTGATAATGCTGATAACCCTTTTGTTAATGGCATTGATACTATTGATTTTCGCCGTAACAAAGCGGGTGGTGGAGACTTACTGATACATTTGAATAATCGCTCGGTTGCAGCCAATGTTGCCCAAGTGGGTTCGAAGTTAGAAGTGAAGCTTTATAATACAGATATTAAAAATGAGCATCTGTATGTCATGGATGTACAAGACTTTAATACTCCAGTGACCAGTTTTGAAACGTTTAAAGATGATTTAACTTCTCGTATTATGGTTGATGTCGATGGCAACTACGATTACAACTACAAACAAGAAGGCAATGTTTTTAAAGTTAGTATTAATAAAGTTGAGCGCGCTGCAGTAGCTAAAGAAGATAAAAAATATAATGGCCGCTCATTATCGCTGAACTTTCAAAATATCTCGGTGAGAACCGTTTTACAGATTATTGCTGATTATAATGATTTTAACTTAGTTACAAGTGACACTGTCGAGGGCAACATTACCCTTCGTTTAGATGATGTACCTTGGGATCAGGCGCTAGACTTAATTTTACAAACAAAAGGTCTTGATAAGCGTATTGAAGGTAATATCTTGATGGTTGCGCCAAGTGAAGAGTTGGCAATACGAGAAAGACAAGATTTAGCAAATCAACAAGAAGTTAAAGAGTTAGCTCCGCTTTATTCTGAATACATTCAAGTAAACTATGCAAAAGCAGTTGATATTGCTGAATTGATGAAGAGTGCAGATTCAAGCTTGCTATCGAATCGGGGCAGCGTTGCTGTTGATGAGCGAACCAATACTTTGTTAGTTAAAGATACTGCCGAGTCTTTAGAGACAATTCATCGTCTAGTTGAAGTCCTTGATATACCGATTAAGCAGGTGTTGATTGAAGCCCGTATGGTGACTGTTAAGGATAACGTTTCAGAAGATTTAGGAATACGTTGGGGCATCACAGATCAGCAAGGTGATAAAGGGACTTCAGGCTCACTGGAAGGTGCAAATGATATTGTAACAGGTGTTATTCCTGCATTGAGCGATCGCTTAAATGTGAATTTACCTTCTTCAGCGACTAATGCGGCAAGTATTGCATTTAGTGTTGCGAAAATGGCAGATGGTACGGTACTTGATTTAGAGTTAAGTGCATTAGAACAGGAAAACAAAGGCGAGATTATTGCTAGCCCGCGTATTACAACGTCAAATCAAAAGTCAGCCTATATCGAACAAGGTGTTGAGATCCCATATGTTGAGTCAGCATCAAGTGGCGCAACAACGGTAACCTTTAAGAAAGCGGTATTATCCCTAAAAGTTACACCACAAATTACCCCTGATGACCGTGTCATTCTTGATTTAGAGATTACTCAAGATACTCGAGGTGAAACCGTTCAGACAGGTACAGGTGAAGCTGTATCGATTGATACACAACGTATCGGAACCCAGGTATTAGTTGATAATGGGGAAACGATTGTGCTTGGTGGTATTTATCAGCAAAGTTTGATTAGCCGAGTCAGTAAAGTCCCAGTTTTAGGCGATATTCCTCTAGTGGGTTTCTTATTCAGAAATACGTCTGATAGTAATGAGCGTCAAGAACTACTTATTTTTGTAACACCAAAAATTGTAACTGAAAAACTTTAAAATTAGTTTGATAAAAATACCAGCTTTTGCTGGTATTTTTTTGTCTGAAATTTAGGTAGCTGATTAATTTTATTAGTAAAAGCTTAATCTTCTCATTCTGTGCTGTTGAGGGTTTTAACTTGCATGATGGATTTATTTTGAAGAATCTGTGTTTAATTCATCAACATGACTTGCAACAATAGCCCTATAACTGAGATAATCCGTCGTCAAGTCTCATTAGAGCAAGGTTAAATTATAGGTCGGCTTGAGTTTAAGTCGATAAGGCATACATTTCATATAAGATTCAGACGTATATATAATGGCTGAAAAACGCAATATTTTTCTGGTAGGCCCAATGGGCGCAGGCAAAAGCACAATTGGTCGCCATTTGGCCCAAATGCTGCATTTAGATTTCCACGATTCAGATCACGAGATTGAGCAACGCACAGGTGCAGATATTGCCTGGGTGTTTGACGTAGAAGGCGAAGAAGGCTTTCGTGTACGTGAAGCTCAAGTCATCGCCGACCTGTCGGAAAAGCAGGGCATTGTCCTAGCTACTGGCGGCGGATCTGTACAAAGTAAAGACATTCGTAATCATTTGTCGGCTCGAGGTATTGTTGTATACCTAGAGACTACAATCGATAAGCAAGTGGCTCGTACTCAACGTGATAAACGTCGACCGTTACTACAGGTTGATGATCCACGGGAAGTACTTGAAAATCTTGCTGATGTTCGTAATCCTTTATACGAAGAGATTGCAGACGTTATCGTTAAGACAGATGAGCAAAGTGCGAAAATAGTCGCAAATCAAATCATTGAGCAACTCGGTTTTTAGGTAGGTTTATGCAACAAGTTCAGGTTGAATTAGGTATAAGAAGTTATCCCATTTTTATTGGCCAGAATTTATTGCAGCAAAATACTTATCTCTCCGATTACCTTTCTGGTAAAAAAGCACTCATAGTCACCAATGACACTATAGCTCCGTTGTACTTAGAACAAGTCCAACAAGCTATGGTCAGTTGTGGTGAACTGGGTGTTGTTGTGCTTCCAGATGGTGAGAAATATAAAGATCTCACGCATTTGGATTTAATATTTTCTGCGTTACTAGAAAATAATTTTGCACGTGATTGTGTGATAGTTGCATTAGGTGGCGGTGTCGTTGGTGACATGGCTGGCTTTGCTGCATCTTGCTATCAGCGAGGTGTGGAGTTTATACAGCTCCCCACAACACTGCTGTCCCAGGTTGACTCTTCTGTTGGCGGTAAAACCGCTGTGAATCATCCTTTGGGGAAAAATATGATTGGGGCATTTTATCAACCTCAATCAGTACTAATTGACACCAATTGTTTATCAACTTTACCTGCAAAAGAGTTTGCTGCGGGAATGGCTGAAGTCATTAAGTACGGTATCATTTGGGATGCTGACTTTTTTAGCTGGCTAGAGCAAAATGTTGAGCCGCTTAAGGCGCTTGATAAAGATGCGTTAACCTATGCCATTGCTAGATGTTGTCAAATTAAAGCGGATGTCGTTGCTGAAGATGAAACTGAACGTGGTGTTAGAGCGTTATTGAACCTCGGGCATACATTTGGTCATGCGATTGAAGCTGAAATGGGCTATGGCGTATGGTTGCATGGTGAAGCTGTGGCAACGGGCACGATTATGGCCGCTTTAACATCATTAAAGTTAGGCTTAATTCAGCAAACCGACTTTGATAGAGTCACTCGCATAATGCAAGCGTTTGACTTACCAATAACTTCGCCTGAAAACATGACGTTTGATAGTTATATCAAACACATGCGACGAGATAAAAAAGTGTTAGCGGGCCAAATTCGTTTGGTGTTACCGACTTCAATAGGCACTGCTGAAGTATTCTCTGATGTAAAAGAGTCACTGCTCGCAGAAGTCATCAGTCAAGTTTAAGTTGTAGCGCAGTTTAAACGTTAGTGTAAGTCTAATGGTGGGCTTGTGGATATCCAACAAACGCTTTTGTTACCTTCGCAAGAATCATTAGTTCAGCGACTAGAGCATATCGCGAGTTATAGTGAGCAACTTGTGCTTGTTTCAGGGGTAAGAGGTTCAGGTAAAACAACCTTAGTGACAGCCCTCGCAAGTGAGCTTGATAACTATAATTCAGCATTAGTTATCTGTCCTATGCATGCTGAAAGTGCTGAAATTCGTCGAAAAATCCTCATTCAATTGATCTCATCGCCCATTTTCGATGACGCATTACCCTTGGCAGATACTTTGCTGAGGATCCAGTCGAGTTTAACTAAACCGTTACACATTATTATTGACGATGCGCAATATATGCCGCGAGAGTTATGGGCAGAATGTTTAGTGCTAACGCAATTGAAATGTGCGGGTAAACCTATTTCAATTACTTTTACGATTGAGCCAGATTCTTTAACTGAACTCAATCTTGAGCTCACAGATTCGATGCAATCATTGCTATTGAATGTAGAAGTGGAACCGTTATCGCTTGCAGAACGTGAAGGGCTTTATCGGACATTATTAATTAGAAGTCATAAAACCCCCTTTATTCCTCGTGAAATAATACAAGCACAAATTGAAAAGCAACTTGGCACACCTGCAGAAGTTCTCGATTTATTGAAAAAAGCTTTGGAAGATAAGCCCGAAGAAATAAAGTCATGGCCCAAATACTTGCATTGGTTAGTCTCACTTTTTGTATTTATGGCAATGGCAGGAATAGGCATTGCCATCTATTTAACTCAAAACGATCAACAAGCTGAAAATGAGCCAAAAATCGTATTTGCAGAGTATCAGCTACCAACGAGCCGCGCTCAATGGTTCATACATCATTATGGCCTGTCATTAATATCTGCTGCTATTAAGATCCAGCCTGAAGAAATACCATCCAAGCAAGGCTCTAATTTAGTGGGTGATAAAGTTATTGAATCAATGCTTCCTATTAATCCCTCGCTGGATGATGAGGGGAGTGAGCCAGTTGACAAAATGGGTTTATCTTCACAAGAGGATAGCGCGAGCAATAATATACATCTCTCAATGAGTGATGCTGACGTGGACAGTAACGTAAATCATGATGTTCAAGTTGCTGATGTTGATGAAGATATCACTATTGTTGAACGAGATAAGCTTGAAGTCAGTAGCATTGATGTGGCAGTACAACAAGATTCAGCTTTATTAACTGGCAGAGCAGGATATACCTTACAAATTGCCAGTGTGCGTGATGAAAAATCGTTAGAAGCTATCGTGTCAAAACTAAGTCAGATACAGCAAAACGAACTGCAATTAGTACAAGCAAACTTCAAGCAGCGCCATATTGTCCTGTTTGGTCAATTTGATAGTGTTATAGAGGCTCAAAAACAATCTGACAATTTACAACAGGATCTGGGTTTGAGTGCACCATGGATAAGGAAGTGGAGCGATCTTAAGGGATATGAAATCAAATCGAATTAATCGCTTAAAAAGCCATTCGTTTCTATGATTCAAACAATGATTATTCTTATTAAAAAGAGTACAATCATCAGCTTTAATTTTGCTAGTAACTGGTATTCATGACTAAAAAGCATAGAGCCTTTCTTAAGTGGGCGGGTGGAAAATTTAAACTCGTTGACGAGCTAGCAAAACACTTGCCGCAAGGTAAGAGGTTAATAGAGCCCTTTGTTGGTGCAGGATCTGTATTTTTAAATACGGAATATGAAGAGTATCTGCTGTGCGATATTAATCATGACCTGATTAATCTTTATAATATTGTCAAAAATGAACCGGAAACCTACATTGCAGCAGCGAAAGCGATGTTTGTACCGGAAATGAATGACAAAGAACAATATTACCGCATTCGAACTGAGTTTAATCAAACCAAAGATCCCTTTAAGCGTTCAGTTTACTTTCTTTATATGAACCGACATGGTTTTAATGGCTTATGCCGCTATAACAGAAAAGGCGGTTTTAATGTTCCTTTTGGTTCTTATAAAAAACCGTATTTCCCAGAAGATGAACTTCGCTACTTTTCCATTAAAGCGCAAAAGGCAACATTTCACTGTGTGAGTTATGAACAAGCATTTGAGATGTCTACAACAGGTGATGTGATTTATTGCGACCCGCCATATGCGCCTTTATCAACAACTGCTAGCTTTACAACATACGTAGGGCCAGGCTTTAGTCTTGATGACCAAGCGCTTTTAGCGAGACAATCTCGTCATACAGCTCTTGAACGTGATATTCCTGTGTTGATCAGTAATCATGACATTCCGCTTACTCGCGAGCTTTATCGCGGCGCAAAGTTAGCCTCGATTGCAGTGCAGCGTAATATCAGTCAAAAAGGCAGTTCGCGTAAGAAAGTCGATGAAATCATGGCGCTATATGATCATCACTATCAAGAAGTGATAGATTAATCTCGTTCAAGCTTTGAGAATAATGAATGGTTAACTTTGGCTTACTTTCTTTGGCTTATGGTCTTTAGCTTAATACTTGATTGACGATAAAGATTAACGACAAGATCATTAGTGCGGCTAAAGCGATTCCCATAAAGATAAAAGGCAGTGGCGAATTATTTTTCTGAAAATCACGCTGGCGATTATCTTCAGTTTGCACCCCAAAAAATGCGGCTACAGTGCTGGTAAATACTCGCCAAATAGACATTAAATGGTGTTTGGATTATTTGCAGGTATATCACTGATAGGTTTGCTTTTTTCGCTACCATGTAGGAGTTCGAGCAAGTCTAAAAAATGGAATTGACTTGAGCGGCTATTACCTGTCACCCAGCTTCCCCAGCTGACATTATCAGATTGAGTTGCACAACGGTTGTTAGGGTGGCTGCTCGGGAGACTTGAGTTGTAGGTTGCAGTGTCTGAACATGCGCAGTTTTCAGCTAGTAGCTGGTCGCGACTATCTGATGCTGCAAAGTATGCAACGAACATTAATGCACTAGCAGAAAAAATACTTAACACAGGCTTTAACGTCACCTTACCTGTTTGGTGGGTGTTCATTTTTCGCTGACTGCACATCATAAGGGCTATCCTTGTCTCATACTTTCAGAATCAATAAATAAACATGTCTCGAATAACGGTATACGATCCAACAAGATGTAGAGATCAGAAACTATATATTCATAAAAGACACAGTGACGTAAGTCGCATTATAGCAAATTTGTCTAGTTAATGAACATCCATTGAGTGTGATCTAGATCAATTTAATACTTACAGATTATTAATATTTACATTTATTGGACTTAGCAAAGTTTTATTACTGTTTGTGACTAGAGCGTTTTCTCTGCAGAGGGTAAAATAATGCCACTTTTAATCGCTTCGAGAAGACTATGCGTCCATTTCTGATTGCCCCATCTATTTTATCAGCCGATTTCGCCCGTTTAGGTGATGATGTTCAAGCCGTATTAGATGCAGGGGCTGACGTTGTTCACTTTGATGTTATGGATAACCATTATGTGCCTAACTTAACGATTGGGCCTATGGTTTGTCAGGCGCTACGTGATTTCGGCATAACTGCTGATATTGATGTGCATTTAATGGTGAAGCCAGTTGATCGTATTATTCCTGATTTTGCCAAAGCCGGCGCTTCTATCATCACTTTCCATCCTGAAGCATCAGAGCATGTAGACCGCAGTCTACAACTTATTAAAGAATCAGGTTGTAAAGCTGGTTTAGTATTTAACCCAGGTACACCACTGCATTATCTTGACCATGTCATGGACAAACTAGATGTCATCCTATTGATGTCAGTTAATCCAGGTTTTGGCGGACAATCATTTATTCCATCAACGCTAGATAAGCTTAAACAAGTTCGCGCCAAAATCGATGCGAGTGGTTTTGATATTCGTCTTGAAGTTGATGGCGGTGTTAAAGTTGATAATATTGCAAAAATCGCAGCTGCAGGTGCAGATATGTTTGTAGCAGGTTCGGCTATTTTCAATCAACCAGATTATAAAACTGTGGTTGATGAAATGCGCAGTGAACTGGCTAAAGTTGACGCGTAATTATGGCTGACTTCTCTAAAATTAAAGCCATCGCTTTTGATTTAGATGGCACGCTTATCGATAGCGTGCCAGATTTGGCTGCGGCAACGCAGGCCACATTGGCCGAGCTCAATCTTTCCACTTGTACTGAACAACAAGTTAGAAACTGGGTTGGCAATGGCGCTCGGGTATTAATGCTGCGTGCATTACATCATGCCTATACTGCAGGTGAGATACTATCGCCTTCTGTTGCAGAGTCTACATCAGTTTCTGAAGACGCGCTTGATGCTGCAATGCCTGTTTTTATGAAGCATTACCAGCTGCACTTGCAAAAGCATAGTCAGCTTTATGTGGGTGTACTAGAGACATTAAGCACCCTTAAAGTTTCAGGTTACCCGCTAGCAATCGTGACCAATAAGCCTTATCGATTTACCGTTCCGCTATTAACGGCGTTTGAAATAGATAAATTATTTAGTTTGGTTTTGGGAGGGGATTCGCTGGATAAAATGAAACCAGACCCTCTGCCATTAACGCATATTTTAAATGAATGGCAACTTGAACCCGAACAACTATTAATGGTTGGGGATTCAAAAAATGACATATTTGCGGCAAAAGCAGCCGGAGTAAGCTCAATAGGCTTGACCTATGGGTACAACTACGGTGAAGATATTGGGCTGAGCGGCCCAACTGCGGTATGCGAACAATTTAATCAGATTTTAGCCTTATTACCTTCAGTTAACACTAACGGCTAAAACAAACTGCTAGATCAATGGAGCAATAAAACAAATGACTGCAAAACCTATCGTGTTTAGTGGTGCTCAACCATCAGGTGAGCTAAGTATCGGAAACTACATGGGCGCGCTTCGTCAGTGGGTTAACATGCAAGATAGCCACGATTGTATTTATTGTGTAGTTGATTTACATGCAATTACTGTACGACAAGATCCTGAAAAACTGCGTGCAGCTTGTTATGACACGTTAGCAGTTTATCTTGCTTGTGGTATCGACCCTGACAAAAGTACTGTGTTCCTACAGTCACAAGTGCCGCAGCACACGCAATTAAGCTGGGCGTTAAATTGTTACACCCAAATGGGTGAACTGAACCGCATGACGCAGTTTAAAGACAAGTCGCAAAAACATGCCAATAACATCAATGTGGGTTTATTTGATTACCCTGTATTGATGGCAGCTGATATTTTGCTTTATCAAGCAAATGAAGTGCCTGTAGGTCAAGATCAGAAACAGCATTTAGAACTGACTCGTGATATCGCGACACGTTTTAATAATGCTTATGGTGATACGTTTGCAGTACCTGAGCCATTTATTCCAGAAACGGGCGCTAAGGTGATGTCACTGCAAGAGCCAACCAAAAAAATGTCTAAGTCAGATGATAACCGTAATAACGTTATTGGTTTACTTGATGATCCTAAAGCGATTATGAAGAAAGTTAAAAAAGCGATGACAGACAGCGAAGAGCCACCTGTTGTTCGTTTCGATGTTGACGAAAAACCGGGTGTATCAAACTTATTGAGCCTAATGTCAGGTTGTAACGGTCAGTCAATTGAGTCTATTGAGAAAGACTTTGAAGGCAAAATGTATGGCCATTTAAAAGTGGCAACGGGTGAAGCGGTTGTTGAAATGCTTGAACCACTGCAGGAGCGTTTCCGTCAGTTTAGAGCAGATGAAGAGTACCTTGATGCGGTATTTAAAGCTGGTGCTGAAAAAGCGCAAGCTCGTGCAGAAGAAACGATTAAAAAAGTGTACGAAAAAATCGGTATGATCGTCTAACGATTAGCTAAGTATTTTAATTGTAAAAACAAGCCAGCATAAATGCTGGCTTTTTTGTCTCTGATTTTGCTGCGACTTTATCAAGCCTTGAGACTTTTTGAGATTGCATTTTTAGTCGTTAATAAAGCACGCTATTGTAAGTTCATTTTAGCTACATTGCTGACAACTAAAGTTAAACCCGATTAAAATCTCAGGTAAATTAAGTGCGGCTAATCGGCCTGACTCAATATCATGTTTAACCATAAAGTCATAAGCGAGTGCTATATCTTGATTAACAGCGCTTAATCAGCGTCTATATATTCAAATACTTTAATCACTTTTCTCACACCAGAGGTGTTACGAGTCACCTCAACTGCAAGATCTGCTTGATCGCGAGCAATTATGCCAAGCAGAAACACTTCACCATTTTCGGTGACCACTTTTACCCGAGTGACATCTAACTCTGTTTCATTCAACATGCGGGTTTTAACTTTAGTGGTGATCCACGTATCGTTACTGCGTGTAGTAAATGAAGTGGGGTTACCAATACGAATTTGGTTATGCAGCTTACCGCCAATTTCTAACTCTTGTACTACTCTTACGGCTTTGTCGCGGAGCATAGAATTAGGAGACTGGCCAATCATCAACACATTACTGTTTAACACCACACCAGTAATGTTGGTCTGGCTATTAATATCTTGATGTTTTGATAGTGCACTGGTGATATTAAAGTCGGCATTAGTATCACTGATTTGCGTAGACATACTACGCTCATCATTGGCCATTTTTGCACCGCCAACAGCACCAACCATTACAACACCTGCACAGCCTTGAAGCAGGAACAGTATTGCAATGGCAAGAACTGCTTTTATCATGCTTGCTCGTCCTGAGGGAACAGAGTGCGGTCAATATTGTCACATAAACAGTGAATGACTAATAAGTGAACTTCCTGAATACGTGCAGTCACGTTAGAAGGTACGCGAACTTCAACATCGCCTTCACTCATAAATCCTGCCATTGCGCCGCCATCTTTACCGGTTAACGCAACAATAGTCATATCGCGACCTAAAGCTGCTTCCATCGCTTTAATTACGTTACCAGAGTTACCACTGGTTGAAATCGCCAATAAAATATCACCAGGTTGTCCTAGTGCCATGATTTGCTTAGAGTAAATCTCATCGTAGCTATAGTCGTTGGCGATAGCAGTAATCGTTGAAGTGTCACAGCTTAAAGCAATGGCTGGTAACGGTGGGCGTTCAATTTCGTAGCGGTTAAGTAATTCTGCTGAGAAATGCTGTGCATCGCCAGCGCTACCGCCATTACCACATGCAAGAATCTTGTTACCGCTTAACAGGCATTGAACCATCATTTCAGCCGCTTTTTCAATCGACTCTGGTAATGCTTCAGCAGCATCAATTTTAGTTTGAATTGACTCTGTGAAGCTGTCTTTAATACGTTCTAACATGGTTAATCCTTACTCGGTAAAGTGTTGCTATCATGCTTAAATCACTATCTAGGCAGCATTATAGCTAAAATTGTCTATTTAAAAACACCCTTGTAACCATTGTATGTCTTGGCCATTAATGGCAATGACATCAAAGCGGCATGGGGCATTGATTTTGTGAGTTTGTAAATATTGCTCAGCAGCTTTTCTAATACGAGATATTTGGCCTGCCGATAATGCATTTAACGCACCACCAAATTGAGTTGAAGAGCGAAATTTAACTTCAATAAAAACCCAATATTGCTTATCTCGCATGATTAAATCTATTTCACCAAAACGATAACGCTGGTTCTGAGTCACAAACTGTAGACCTTGTTGTTCAAGGTAAGTTCGAGCTAATGATTCAGCTTGTTGCCCAGCGTTAGTTTGGCTCATTTGTATTTAACGGATATCCATCTAAATTCAGTTGCTTGTTATAGCGGACGAAGTTGTCCACGTTGGTATTTACCCCAGCTCAGTGTTCGCTCAATAACACCATTTTGATCAACAGAAAGCGCGCCACTGCGGCCATTAAATTGATAACCTGGGAATGCGCGCATTTGTGCTAAACGACTTACCAAATCTAGTGAATCATAGCCCATGATATACAAACGCTTTTGACCATTATTCCAATTGCTCCATAGTTGATTCACCATGGTGGTTTCGGTGTTGGCGCCCATTAACCAAGGGATATCACTGATCATCAGGTTATTGAGTTCTTGTGCCGATTGCGTAGAGTTACCACTGAGTCGACTGCGGCTGGTGGTATAAAGTGCAACAGGATCAGCAAAAACGCTAAAATTAACATCTAAGAAAGGCTTAAGCAGCACCAGGTCTTTTGCGGCAGAAATCATATAAATGGCATCAATATCGCGACGTGAACGAAAATCTGCTTCGATATTATTCCCTATCAATTCTTTCATTCGTGCAATGCGCGCTTGGCTGTCTTTAACGCCTAGGGCTTCTTGCACGGTTAACTTCATTTGATCGCCGCCATCGTAATAATGGATTTCAGCATTTTCTTCGGTTAACTCAAGCCATTTACTGTTAAAGCTTTCAGCCATGCGTTTACCGGTTGAGTCATTACTGACTAATAGCAGTGGCAAACTAATGCCATCGTTATACAGCTTTTGCGCAGCATCACTGGCTTCTTGAGCTGGTGATAGAGCGAAATAAAACTGATCACTATTAGGAGTGAAATTTTCAGTTTGATTCAAATAAAGTTGCGGAACCGTCATAAGCTCTTGCTCGTTTAGTGCTTGCATTTCTTCAACGGCATTAGGTAAAAGTGGGCCAATGACAAATTCAGCGCCAGCGGCTAAAGCATCTTGATAAGCGGTTTCAACGCCAAGGTTAGTATCAAAAAAGTTAAGTTCAATTTGATCATCAAATGCAGCCATATAGCTGGCTAAAATGCCTTGCCTAATTGGCTCTGCCACAGCAGCTCGTCTACCTGTTAATGGCAAAAGCACAGCAATATTTTGCGGCTTATACGGTTTAGCATTTAAGGCTTTTTCTAAATCAGACGGTAATTTCATCGCACCAGGGTGATTAGGATTGGCTTGTTGCCATTCACCTAAATATCGCACTAATTGTGATGGGTCTACTGCATAGTGTTTGGCTATGTAAGCTAACTGCAACCAACCTGAAAAGGTCGGGTTACTGTTATCACGCATAAAGCTTTTAATGGTTTCTTCGTGCAATGGCTGTAACGTACGCCAAATGGTGTCGTTGACTTCAAACGACTGCTCTTTTGGTAAGTACAAGCTCAGTGAACTAAGTTGTCTTAATTCATCAATTGGTTGCTTAGTTTGATTAAACAAACGTGCTTTATATTGATGATAAGTCACACGTTGCCAATCTGGCAGCTTCCAGGTATTAGGATAAGTGAGAATTGATAGGGCATCAGCGTCAGAGCGAGTTTGCTCAGCCACGCGTGCAGAAAGGTACAACCATTCTGCTTGCAGTGTTGGCTCAGGCTGTAATTGAGGCTTCATCGAGACAAGTAACTTATCTGCAGCACTCACATTGGCTTCATTAATGTAAGCATGCGCGGCTAATAACAGGTATTTGTCACGCTCTTGTGGCTGTTTAGCGTTACTGGCTGCAGATAAATAGATATTGGCCGATTGCGTCACGGATGCCAATGAACTATCAATAGCCTGTTTATTTTCAGTAGTTTGAGTTGCACAACCCACTAATACTGTCGATAAAATAGCTGCGAAAACGAATTTTGTTGTAATCAGTCTTTTTAACACAGGGCTTCACTCTGGTAAGATGCTGTCTCTAGTTTAACCTGCTCTTTCACTTGGCGAAAGTCTTGATGATACTCAATACAGAGGTAGTTATGGACCTATCGGTCGCACTTTATATCGTTCCCACCCCAATTGGTAACTTAGGGGATATCAGCAGCCGTGCAATAGAGGTACTTAATAACGTTAAACTCATTGCCTGTGAAGACACACGTCACAGTGGAAAATTATTAAGCCACTTTGGCATCGAGACCCGTAAAACAGCACTGCATGATCATAACGAACGTGACAGAGCGCAGTGGATTATTCAAAAACTAAGTAACGGTGAAGCGGTTGCATTGATTTCAGATGCGGGCACACCTTTAATTTCAGATCCTGGATATCACTTAGTTAAACAAGTGCGTGAGGCAGGGTACAACGTAGTGCCATTGCCTGGCCCTTGTGCTGCCATCACCGCATTAAGCGCATCAGGTTTGCCGTCTGATCGTTTTTCATTTGAAGGATTTTTACCGTCTAAAGAAAAAGGACGGTTAGATAAACTTGCGGCGTTAAAAGAAGATCCGCGTACGTTGATTTTTTACGAATCTCCGCATCGTATTGTCCATAGCCTTGAATCCATTGTGACAGCGTTAGGTGACGATCGTGAAATAGTTATGGCTCGTGAAGTCACTAAAACCTTTGAAACTTTTTTATCTGGTTCAGTGGTAGAGGTGTTACAAACAGTAAAAGACGATCCGAATCAGCAAAAAGGTGAAATCGTCATCATGATCCATGGTCATCGCATCGACACTGAATCAGAAATTCCAACCGTTGTGATTAATACTCTAAAGCTGTTATGCCAAGAGTTACCGCTTAAAAAGGCTTCAGCGTTAACGGGTGAAATATACGGGCTTAAAAAGAATGCACTTTATAAATACGGTTTAGAAATCGGACTGTAATTAAAATGCGAATGGTTTAGCCCAAAGCTATTTTTTAGATGGTGTGTTGCAGTCGCTTACGCTATAATCCGCGCCGAGTTGGCCAGACAGTTGCTGCGTTCGCAAGAACGGGGAGGAAAGTCCGGGCTTCAAAGAGCAGGATACCAGGTAACGCCTGGGCGGTGTAAACCGACGACAAGTGCAGCAGAGAGGAGACCGCCAACTTCGGTTGGTAAGGGTGAAAGGGTGCGGTAAGAGCGCACCGGGCCACTGGTAACAGTTGGTTGCAAGGTAAACTCTATCCGAAGCAAGACCAAATAGGGTCCCGTATGGCGCTGCTCGCGTTGGGACCGGGTAGGTCGCTTGAGCCTGTGAGCGATTGCAGGCCTAGATGAATAACTGTCCAAGACAGGACCCGGCTTATCGGCCAGCTCACCTCATAAATTAAAAGCCCGTTTATCGAAAGATAAGCGGGCTTTTTATTGTTTGAAATACGGTGTAATTCTAATCTGCCCATACTGAAGGCAACAAACTCATCCTTTTAGTTTTATAGTTATGTGCACAAATATGCTGAGTAGGGTTTTGTAATAAGGCTTTATCTGCATTTGTTTCACATCGCCAATGAATTCCATAACCACTTTCTGTTGGGGTCAGGTGAACAACGGTGCCAGCGGCAAACTCAAAGTCTAAAACAATTGCGATGCCTTGTTTGTTAGAAATGAAAGCTTCCTTAATACCTATTTGCTCTTCTAAATTATCAATGACTTTTCTTACCTCTTTATTACTTTTAGGGAGGCGCTGGTGTTGTCGATAGAAATCGTTGATAGATTTGCCAGCACTTGATAATTCACGAGTTAAGCTTTGAAATAACCACTTTTTATTGTTATCTTCAAAAAAATGTTGGCTGTTAATATTATGTTCTTCAATTTGTTTTTGAACATTTTCTAACATGACGGCTTTTTGCTGTTCAAATACTGCTTGTTTTTGCTGGTTTTCATTAACTAACTCTTGGTTCACCAGTTTGACACGTAAATCATTAGTCATCATATGCACTAACACTGCGAAAATTATGAGTAAGCTAGATGCTATAAGCAGTTTATAAATTGAAAAACCTTTCGAAAAATCTTTCATGAAGGAGCTGAAAGAGCGGTGTTCTTGACGTTGCCATATCTCTTGTTGCTCTATTTGGCGCCTTTGCTGGGGAGACATGGACAGAGTTTGAGGGTTTTTATGCTTTGAAATTACTTCTTTTGCAATGTTTTCAATTTCTTGTCGTTCAAGCTTTGTTACGTCATCGAGAATATCTAAATAATCAATGCCTAGAGGCGGTAATCTATTTCTTTTAATGCCATAACGCTCGTAATCAAGAGCAAGTACAACATCCTTAATTTCATTAATAATAGCATCACTTGAACTGTTCAAGTTGCCTCCATATCCATTCATCATTTTCATCCTTGAACTACCGCAAAGCTACTATTGTCACGACTGACAATTTTAAACGTATTTTCATTACTATGAAAATATCTAAATACATAGACATTCATTTTATTTATCAATTATAAAAGAAGCAATAAGTCATCAAGTTACTTGTATTTTCATTCATGCTTTACCAGAAGGTAAGCGTGATTATTGTTTGCTTTTATGTAGTCTATTCAAAGTTACGAGTAATAAATGACATGACCACCATGATAAATGGTTAATGAAAGGTTGGTTTCAGCGGCAGCATAAGCGTCATACCGATGATATCCAAGATAAAATGAGTAAAATTAACATAATAACTTTCGATATTTCGAATTTTTGAGCAGTAATTGTTATTAACGAAGAGAGTTGTTGGGTTGTATTTTAGAAGTGGGTGTCATGATAATTTGCTATCTGTAATATAGGTTTACAGATTCAAAAAGTAAAATCCCACTTTTATTCCGCAAATTACTATTCTAAATAGGCTGTTATTCTCTAGTGAAAAATATCAGTACATTATAAAAGGCTATCGAATCTTAATATGAATTAAGGTTGTTAAATCAAAGTGTAACGACTCCTTCTGGGCGTCGGTGGAGTCAAGTTTTTTAGTTTACTATGATCCAATAGTTATGACTTAACCTTTCTAGGCCACTTTTTCATGTATCTACAAAGGTGTTTCGAGTGGAAAAAGTGACAAAGTAAAGCCTGTTTAAAAATCAACCATTCTGTCAATTGACCCTTCAAGCCCACATGAGTATGGTAAAAATCAATGTAATACATTGAAGAGCAAATCCTAATATCCCTAAATACAATTAAATCTACAATTAAATCTACAATTAAATCTGCAATTAAACCGCAATAAAACGGGTGGATATCGTTAGCTGTAGGAAAGCTAAAATCATTAGACTGGCTCCGATGGCAGCAATAGGGGCTTAAGCATAAGAGCAAGATTAAGCTAACCAATTCTTGAACCTTGTTGCGGTAGGATCGTTTATGTGGGCAATGAATTCAAAAGGTGATGGCAACCTTGTGTTAATTAAACATGATGACGAATATTTTAGCGCTTATGCACGCAATGATAAGGTCTTGGTAAGCGGACAAAGAAGGGCTGTAAATTGCAACAATGGGCTATTTAGGCGCGAGTGAATTTATATTGCATTTTGAAACCCGAAAAAGGCAAATCGCGTGATCCATTTCTCTATCTACTCAAACTGTAGCTGTACCAAAGGATACCAGTGAGAGATTTCACTGCCCTTTACACCAATCGGAGATGCCCCTTGTGGTCACTCATCACTCCGATTCAAAAAGCATACTCAAAATGAACCTAGCGGTTTAACTAAGGAGCAAAAGGTGAAAAAACAACTTTCAGTAGTAATAATGGTAATAGTGATTTGTATATTGCCATTTCAATCAGCCCAAGCTAGGACCTGGTTTCAAATTGATAAGCAGAGCTATCTTGACGAAGCTAAAAAGAAATGGAAGCCAAATCAACCTGAGCCTGTCCATCATGCTCATGCGCTCACATCAGGAAAAATAGTGTATTTCTATGATGCTTGGGGAGGTATTAATATTGCTCCTGTGGGGATCTTGTCAGATGGTTCAAATCTTTATGGGCCGACCAGTCAGAATGGTAGAGAGGGGGAGTATATGGTGGAGGTTCTTGGTGACCACAGCACCACAAACGATCTTGTTATACGGTTAATTACCACAAAGATAGGTAATGAAAATAGGTTCTTGAAGTGGGCTCCGCCCTCGGAGAGCGAGTCAAATGTTCTTAGTGACGATATTGCACCTGAAAACAGTCCAATGAACAGAAAGGCTGGGAAATTAGATCGTGCCTACGAAATGAAATTGGAAAAATTCGAGCCTGACGGCAATCGCTTCCGCATTTCCTTTCTTCAAGGTGATGAGGATGGCAGGTTTCGTAAAAAATACTACTTGCACTCCGAGAGAGATGCTAGTGGCGTTCGCAGTCTTGGCTATACCTCAGCAGCTGCTAATTCGGGAGGTAGTTCTAATCGAGCTCCCGCAAACACAGGCTCGCGCCGCTATGATTTTTTCTTTGACATCGTTTCCTTAGCAGTTACAGACACACTTCAGGGAAAACCTAAACGGACTGGAGAGCCTGAAGTGGTCTATTCTTCTAAGAAACTTGGTTCTGGACGATTAAAAGGTGCAAAGTATTTAGCAGAAAACCCTGCAAGTGAAAGCCTTCTTCAGGTTCAAGCTGTTGTGGCAAAGTTTATTCCACAGAATACAACGAGCCACGAGTATCATTGGGAAGTGGGTATGACGATCGAAACAGGTATTAGCTACGGAATAGGTAGTGTCAATATGTCGGTTACGGCGAGCGGAGGCGAATCTAGGAGCACCTCAGATTCGACGACAAGCGAAACTCAAATACCTATCCCTGGAACAACTATTCCACCGAGACATAGTAAGAAAATGAATGCAGACCTTGAAATAGAAATGCTAAATACACCATGGAGAGCGAGGATACTTCGCACTATTAGAACTAGAACGTCAGATCGAGATGAAGAATACGAAATGGATCTAATCATCGAAGTGATAAGCAGGACAGAAAGTGTAAAAGTAATAGGCTGGGGGGATCCGGTATCACTCAATTAACTTAGCTCAGACGTAACGGCAATGTTAAGCTAAACTTATTTCAATAAAGCGATTGTTATTTAAAATAGCAACCGCTTATTTTTCGAATTTTTAGGGTGAAATTATTAAAATCAATAGTGTGAGCAATAGTATGGCCCCCCATAATTAATGATCTTTACACATAAATGACAGTAGGCAGTCTCGTTACCATAGGATAAAAGAAGTTTATAAAGGTGTCGGCTATGGATTGTAAAGCAACATAGCCACCCATGATTAATTGCTATATATCAAACTCCCTACTCACTTTCGTTGCTGCTGAATATTTGTGACTTAATATTCAGTGATTAAAATACTGAGGTTAATGAAGGCCAGAACTGAAAAATCGCTTTTCAGCCAGTCGTCGCATTCAATAAAAAGCCCGCTTATCTTTCGATAGCGGGCTTTTTGATGTCTAAATCATTACCTAAACTATTATCTAAGTTCAGGCATTAATAACTATTTGCAACTATTTGCAACTATTTGCAACTATTTGCAACTATTTGCAACTATAAACAACGGTTAACAAGGCCTAAAAATAGTAACCGAAGTTAATATTGAATCGTTTATTGGTGTCACCATCACCGACCATTGTGCCGCCGATGAATGGTTGGTTCTCAGCTACTACATAGTCGAAGTAGGTGTATAAACCGCCGGCTGAAACCGCCATACCGGTGACATTCATAAAGGTGTCTTCAAGTGAGGCTGACTTACCCGTCACTAAAGAATAATCATTGTAGAAGGTGAGGTTAGATACTGGGCCAAAATCGACTGGTAAGCTGTAAGCCACATTAGCGATGTAAGTGGTCGCTTCTGCTGGGATTGAGTCATAGAAGTGATAAGCGGCAACCACAATACGGTCGACATCCATGCCATCAACATCGTATTCGTAATCTGTTACTTGTAATTTCACGTTCCAGCGATCGTAATCGAGAATACCGTGAATAGCTGCTGCAAAGTTGTCACCATCGGTGCCGTTGGCTATTTCCAACTGGCCTGCTTGTACAGAACCACCGAGCTCAACACCCAGTTTATCGAAGGTAAAGTTGTGTGCATAACGCAGGTTAAAGGTATTCACCTCACCTGCTTCATAACCTGCCGTTGGTGCATCGTAAGCATCTTCACCGTCTAGACGAATACCCACAACATCGTAGGCGTAACGGTCTGTACGATCTGACACATATCCGTCTATACCACCTTGTTCATCGTTTTTGTAAAAGGCAATGTCAAAACGGTTAGCGTCGCTTTTATAGGTGTAGTTCAAACCCATATCGTGGTCATCTTCAAGGCCAAGATAAAAGTTAGAGCTAAAAAAGTAGTTGTTTGATGCGTAAGTTAGCATGCCGAATGGTACTTGAGTGACACCGATTTTACCTTGTTGGTGTTCATCAAAGTTATAACCAATCCAAGCGTGTTGCACTACATTCATGTACTCAAACCAGCGGTACTGAGCTGAATAAATTAAGTCACCGTAACTGCCGGAAACATCGATACGGAATAGGTCAAAGTCAAAGTCGCCACCGCGATCGGCGTTGGTGTCATTAAAATCTTCATAGGAATAATTAACACGGACAGCGCCGCCAAAATTAACTTTGGCCTCTGTTGTTTCGCTGACCTCAACTTCTTCGACGACTTCGTTAACAACTGCAACTTCCACTTCTTCAATAACCTGTGGTTGTTCGGCTGCTTTTTTCTGTTGAGCTTCTAATTGCTCAATGCGCTCTTTTAATGCTTTCAGTTCTTCTTCAACAGTGGTTGCATTGGCACTAGTTGATAATGCTAAAGCGATACAAGTCGCGGCAAGGGTATAACGAGTCATCATTTTTCCTTTGGGGGGAAGTTAAGGAATGTGTAATGTATGTTAGCAGAAATGGGGTTTTGCTAATAGGATGTTTGCTTGATGCTGTTGTCTGTTATTGAGTGCGATGGTTGATGTAGGTCACACTTATGGCATAAAACCGTGTTTAGAAGAGGTGCTGTATTCTAATTATGATGGCATTAATAGGATTAGATAAATGACGACTCATGGTTCAGAGCCAGATACATTGTTAGGGCAAAGGTGTCGTTTGGGAAAGAGAGCTTATTAATGCTGCAAAGGGGATTCAATGTATCCCCTTTTATTCAAACTTGAGGAGTTAGGACGCGTCTTGGTCGTGATGTTGCTTTAATTTTTGGAACAATACATCTTTTAAATTAGCACGCTGTACTTTTAACTGATGCATATGCTCATCATCAGTTGGGCTTCCTTCAACTTCTAACTCGCGTATCTCGTAATCTAATAAGTGATATTGCTTGGATAAGGTTTCGAACGCTTCGTCTTTGTGATTCAAATAAACAATGTCTTTCTTAAACTCAGGAAAGTCGAAAATAAGTGCATGATTCTCATTTAACATAGGCAACCCTTGAAATGGTGAATTGAAATTCTTTATTTTGAAACTGAATTTACTATAGCACTATGAGGTTTAGGAAAGGGAGAAGTTTGAACGGTTTAGCGATCTGGCTAGCAAAAATAATAGCCATGAATATGCAAGGAAGAGTCGTCAGTGGAAGAATGTAAAACGCCTTATTAAATGCTTAATAAGGCGTGGAATACAGCAAATAACACATTATATAATCGGCATTTTCGTGCTAAATCGCACGTTTACTGTATTGCTGCTCGAAATTAAATGAACTCATTTTCATGGTGCGGATAGAGTCAATCCAGCCAACAACAAACGGCACCAAAGTCCAGCTGAATACTAAGTAAAGACTGCCTTTTAGGTATTGACCTAAATAGAATTTATGTAGCCCTAAGCCGCCAAATAAGAACCCAAACCATATTGCCCATTTCTGATTTTTAATACGGATATTCGGATCGATCCCAGCAAGTGCGTCTAATCCTTGAGTTGCCTGACATTGAGGGCAGCTGATTAAGTTCGCGTCGATTGTCTGGCTGCATTGTGTGCAGGTTATTTGAGGCATTACAAACTCCAATGGTCAATATTGCTAATGAGGCATTATGAGTACAAGTGTGCGCTCAGTTCTAGTGTTCTAGATCTCACTATTAAAATAAAAAATTGAGCTAACAATATAAAAGGGAGTTTATGGTGCTGGTGGCTAACTTGGGTTTAATTTAATTAGCTTAGGTTAATGTGTTTTATTGTTTTAACCGATTGTAATTTAATAATTTAATTTTAATGCTACATCAGGGTTGAGCTACGAATATTTTGATAATTTATTACCTTATGTTAATTCGTTCATGCCGATGTCGCTTTCACTTTTTTATGTAAAAAAATACACTTGTTAATTTTGTTGGGGGCGGTTGTGTATGTTGTTGCGGTGGTTTTGTAAACAATTAGTCAATTAGCGTAATTTGAGTGAGCGACGGAAAATCATTAAGTCATTTTTGCTGATAGAGTCAATCAATCATGGATCTATTCAGTATTGAAATGACCCTATTGTACTGCTATTTGAGACAATTAAACTCACGAATGCCCCTTATTTTCTTACCTTGTTCTCTCGTAAGATAGCGCCCTATTTTTTAAGGGGCTCATTCAGGTGAAACATAACATATGGTTGCTACAGATTTGGTTGCTACAGATCTGGCTGCAAAACGTTTGGAGGCAAAAAGCTAAGGCGCAACAGTTAATGGTGCGGTTTACAATATGTTTAATCACGCTGTGTGGTTTTTCCCCCACCCTAGTTTACGCACAAAGCGATGTACTCGCCTCAAAGAGCGAGTTAACAAATGTCGCTCCTCAATGGGTCGAAGCGCCATTATTAGAAACGGCTATACCTCAAAAAGACGTTGATAGCAGTCATATTGAAGTCGATAAATCACCACGTTTAAAAGTTGGGTTAGCGCTGAGCGGCGGCGGAGCTAAAGGTGCAGCCCATGTTGGGGTGTTGCGCTATCTTGAAGAAAATCAGATTGCGGTAGATTATATTGCTGGCACCAGTATTGGTGCTTATGTTGGTGGGCTTTATGCGTTGGGCTATAGTGCTGATGATATTGAAGAAATCATGCTAAACCTAGATTGGACCAGTGGTTTTGATGATGCCGTGCCGCGTAAGGCATTAAACTATCATGATAAACAAGATTTTGATCGGTTTAATCTTCCTTTTGAATTTGGCTCGCTTGATGGTGAGATTCTTATGCCTCAGGGCGTACTTCGTGGCCAGACAATGGGTAATCTATATATTCGCTCAGCAGGCTTGGTGCCTAAGCAAGACTCGTTTGACAACCTTGCAATTCCGTTTAAAGCGATAGCCACTGATATCAGTAGCGGTAATGCCGTGGTACTTGAATCTGGTAACTTGTTAAAGGCATTGCAGGCGTCTGCTTCTGTTCCTGGCATATTACAACCTGTAGAAATAGCGGGGATGTATTTAGTTGATGGTGGGATGGTGAGTAACATGCCAGCGGATACCGTTAGAAAAATGGGCGCAGATGTCGTTATTGCGATTGATATTGGCGCAGAACTAGCGCCTAAAACTGAGCTAAAAGATAGCTTCTCCATATTAGGCCAGCTTTCTACCATCATGACTCGCGCGAATGCGGTTCAGCAAATCGAAAATTTACAACCACAAGATATTCTTATTCGACCAGACATCAGCCTGCTAGATACGACAGACTTTAGCAGCATGCCACTGGGTTTTAGTAATGGTGAGCAGGCGGCGATTGAGCATCAACAACAATTATTATCACTGCAAGCAACGCCGGAATACTATCAGCAATATCAATCTCAACGCCTAGCTTATAAGCAGTCATTACTTTCTTTCCAGCAGCAGTCTATCCACCAGATAACAATGGTCAATAACAGTATGGTGGATAACAAGCAGATTGAATCGGCTTTTGCAGTCAAAGAGGGTGATAGACCTAAGGCTGAAGATATCGTTGCAGCAATAGATAGAGTTTACGCATTAAATGAATTTGAGCGAGTTGAAGTCGAAACTGTCCGTGACGACGATAATAATAAACAACTGGTACTCAACGCGCAGCAAAAAAGTTGGGGGCCTAATTTTTTTGATATTGGCTTTTCATGGGAAGAAGACTTTGGTGAAGTGTCTGATTTGAAGCTTGATTTGATGTATACGATGAATAATGTGGCCAGCACTCGTGCTCAATTGCGTTTCGAACTCACCTCTGGGCGAGAAAAGTTACTGGCCGCTGAATACCGCTTACCTTTAGATGCGCTCGATACTTACTACTGGAAAACGCGATATCAATTCTCTCAAGAGGAGCAATTGTATTACTGGGATAACGAACGTGGTCTCAGTACAGATAATAGTGCTCACCATGTCAGCACAGCGATTGGCATTAATTTGATTAATGACATGATTTTTGAGTTAGGTTTTTCGACTGAAAAGGGCAATATTGAAACCGATTCAGTGTTTAACTTAGATATTGATTATGACACTTATTCTAGTTTTGCATTGCTAAGCTATGACTCATTAGACAGTTATAGTTTCCCCCGTGAAGGCACCTTGCTTTATCTTAGAGGCGCCTATAACAAAGATAACTTAGCACCTGTTGTCGTACCTATTCTAGGCGAGATGCTTGATGATACTGAACTGTTTAATTATGAGTTTGTTTTCAAACATGCTCAAAGTTACAGGCAACATACATTAATCAGTAAAGTTAATCTTAGTGGTACTGACAGCAACCAAGTAAGCTTAATTCATACCCATAAATTGGGTGGTTTTCTCAACTTATCCGGCTTACATAAAGATGCCTTAGTCGGCTCACAGTTAGCTTATGGGTCTTTAGTGTACCAATATCGTATTGATTGGCATGGGTTCGGAGGTAAAGCCATTCCAATATATCTCGGTGTCTCAGCTGAGATGGGCAATGTTTGGCAGTATAAGAGTGAACGAGATTTAGGCGACCTCATTTATGCGTCGAGCATTTTTGTCGGTACTGAAACTGGGTTCGGGCCTGCAGTTTTGGGGGTTGGTATAAATGACTTGCATCATAAAACGGTATACTTGACCCTAGGGAAGATCTTTTAAATCAGCTTAAGTTGGTTTTACTTACCTGCAAAATGATGCGGGTCACAGTTATCAAAACTCACCATTGTAGAGTGTGAACAACATTACAGTATAGAGGCGTGAAAGCGCGTTAATCTGAATATAGATAAGGTTTGCCGCAAAGTCGGCACACTAATGGCTCATTATTAAGGACCTAAGCATGTCAGATTCAGCTCCAAATAAAGCATTTTACGATCGTGCAAACCAGTTTATTAACGTGGCTAATGAGCACAACCAAGACCCAGAAATTAAAACTGGTGAAATTAGCGCTTCTTTTATGTATTCACTATCGCGCTATAACGCTTGGTTCGGTTCTACAGGTTTTGAGAGTGCAGAACAAATGCAGCAGAAAAAAGCGGATATGATGGAGTATTACGTCGAAGAGTATCGCAAGATGCTTGAAGGTAACATGGACGACTATATCGCTAATTTCGATCAATACCGTAAAACGCAAAAGTAAGCCTGTTGCTGCACAGCGCTAGGTTATGATTTAAAAAATCCACTATCAGAGTATCGTTAAGATAATCGACAGTGGATTTTTTTATCGTTAATTACCCCGGTAACAACGGCATCGCAGTATTGTTTCCAATACAAACGGGCAAGACAAGATGACCAAGTCCCTATATCGCGTTGTGCTTAGTCCTACTGAGTACTCTGCCACCTGCAATCAACACTCAACACTCAACACTCAACACTCAACACTCAACAATCAAGAATGTGAAATGGGCTCATCAATAGGTACTATAGCGCTAATTGTTGTCGATGCAGCCATGCTACCGGATTGCCTAACAGTGGTAACTGCCATACACCATAATGCTCATCATCTTGTAGGCGGTAGTAGCGAATATCATTATCGAACAATAGGCTGCGGCGCAACGAGCTGTAAAAAGTGAACAGTTCGCCTTGTTTTCCTAAATGTTGATCTGGAGTGAGGTGTTGATGGTCAACGGTCATGAAAAATACACTTATGTTGTGACCTTCTTGCTCTATTTGTTGCTCATTAAATTGATAACGAGCTTGAAACTGTATCGATGCCCCATCGCAATTTAACAGGCTAATACAGGCATCAACCGTCATAATGCCTGCTTTGTCTTCGTTGTAGAGCAAGGCCATCCTAAAATCGACTCTTACGATGCCACCAGATTCAGTCGGATAATAAATATAATTATTATAATGTTGCTCGGTTAATTCAGTTGTTTGTACAGCCGCTTTGGGTAAGGTTAATTGATTTCTGGACGGCGTGGTGGTGAGCTGTATCTTTTGCGTCAGCTGCTGTAATTGTACTGAAGATATTAAGGCGTTATGGCTAACGGTATTGAGCAAGCCCGTTTGAGCGCAATCACCTTCTGGGCACATTGCTAAACTGTAGTAATGATTGTGTTGTCCTAGCCATTGGGGCTGGGATGGATTAATGATGGGCAGCGGCAATGAATCACAGTGATCTTCTGAGGTCGCCTCAATTACTGCTGTTAATGGATGTTGTTGGCATAACGTAAAAGGCAGGTTTACTGAGGACGGTTGCCATAATCTATACCCTATAACGGCGATAATGATACTCAAAAATATCAATATAACCATAGCCTTCATGGTTAGGGTTGCACGGGGATTTTTGTTTTGCTTTGTTGCCTGTGGCGCGCTTAATGCGTAACCATGACGCGGAATGGTTTTAAGCTCTATTGACTCATCGCTAGCAAGCTTTCGTCTTAAGGTACTGATGCATTGATTGAGAGATGCATCAGTCGCATTGCGGTTAGGCCAACCAGCTGATTGTAAATCGGTTTTAGTGGCGACACCTTCAGCCAGTATTAGATGTTTTAATACTGCATTTTCTGAAAACGATAATGAGTGCTGCTCACCTGTTCTAGCATCCGTCAGGGTTTGTTTGTCAGAATCGAATAGCAAGTTGGCCAGCAACAACATGAAAATTCCTGAGTGCGTTAGAAGAGATATAATATAGCGAAATGTGGTTGATATTGATGTGAAAGTGGTCAAAAAAAATGACCTTCCTCAAATAAAAGGGGCATAAATGCCCCTTTGGTGGAGTGATGATGAATTTGGGGATTAATTCAATTTATGCTGTTGTTTGAGTTTGTCTAATTTATGGCAAGTCACACAGGATTCTGTTTCCAGTTCATCCTTAGGGACACCAAAACGACCGCCATTTTGCTCCATATGCGCACGTACATGGGGCTTAATTACCATGGTATTGCTGTCTTCGTCATACCGCTTGGCATGGCATGAATAACAAGTTGCCGACACTGGGCTCACATAAGCATCGACGTTAACATCAGTGGCCGGATATGCTCTGCTATCAGGATCATAAGTCAGATCCAATGCTAAGGGTTTGCCTTCTTCAGTTAAACGCTCTGCACCAAAAGTGTCACCTTCATGACAACGGTAACAGTTGGCTTGGTTAGCGGGGTAATTTACTGAGCGGATCCAATCCGGTTGTTTCTGAGTTGCCCGCTGGTTGTTATGTAATGAATGCATCCAGATTTTATGATCTGGGTGACTCACAACGAGTTGCTCAACAAAGTCTTTGTCACCTTGCACAGTATGACGTTCGCGAATGGCTTGGGTCGGCGGAGTATTGGGATTATGACATGCGACACATGCATCAACGATATCAGCAGTTGAGGTGCCGTAGCCTTTACCGCGAGGCATCATAGGCTTAAATGCAATAGCTTCTTCACCGTCATTACCGGAGAAACAGGTCGTATTCGCCAGCTCGAGGTTTGACTCAGTATTGCGAGAGTGACAACTGCGGCAATTTAGCTCGGTAGTATCCGTTTCTTCATTGTAACCATGACAAGAACCGCAATTTTTGTTTGACACAATTGGGCGACGTTTAATTTCATCACGCAGGCCATTGGCATCAAAGAACCAACGTTTGTTATAAGTAGCATTGCTCTTAACGCCTTCGGCACCACAGGTCGCTGATTGACCTAAATCATCCGTACAGAAAAAGACTCGATTCGAGATAAAGCCATAATTGTCTGAGGTGTCACCTGCAAAGGTATCATTCATCTCAATTGGCCCGACCCGGTAAACAAGATTGCCATCAACTAATGCATGCACAGGCGTTAAGGGACGTAATCCGCTTTGCTCTGACGTCATTCGTTTGGTGGTTTTACCGTAAACAGTATAGCCGCGGCCTTGTCCCATGTGACCAGCAAGCCCTATACCGTCTTGTTGCCCTTGGGTGAAATTAACATCAATGCCCCAGTTTACGTACAACTCAAGCCCGGATAAATAATCCCAATCTTTCGCTTCTGTGCTAGTAAAAGGCAGCGGTTGGCCTTGTTGATCTTCAAGTCCAACCACGATTTCTGCAAAGGATTCACCTTCAACATCAACAATCTTCGCATCGCTAATGTTGACATTCATTAGGCTGCGGCCAGCGATACCGGCATCGGCTTTGCCTCGGTGTTTATCATAGACATGCTCGGCACTATGGCAGCTTGAGCACTGGCTGTTATCACTCATACCGCTATGATCTATGTTGGCTTCTTCTAAGTTATGACAACTAGAGCAATTTTCACGAGTTGGCATTGTTTGCCAGTTTAGCGCTTCAGTGTGTTCGGTTGTTTCTTCATTGTTGTGACAAGCTAAACAGTTACCAACGGTCTCAGAGCTAACACCAATATGAGCTTGATGAGCAATGATAGGCCATGTTTTATCATCATCGACTCTGCCTGCTGAGTGGCAAGTGGCACAGTTTTCTAGGCTATCACCGCCATGTTTAATGCTGGCAATGTCTTCATGACAGCTTAAACATGTTTGACTATCGACAATATTACGGGTGAACGATAGCTCAGAACCATCGACCATGTAATCAGTGTTTTGATATGTGGTCGGCACTAACTCAGTGCCATTTACGCGGAGGATAACGCGTTGGGGTAAACTTGCATCATAGCCATTTGGAAAGTAACTGCTATCGGCTAGGTTGGTACCCATGGTGTATTGGTATTGGCCGTTAGCAAAGTCGGTTAACTCTCCAGGGCACTCTTCATTGCAGGTTTCGTTGAGCAGATATTGCCAAGCAGAGCTATCACCATTACTTGGTGCGAGTAACTGAGCGGCTTCCACTCTAATGCTGTTAATTTTTGTGACTGGCGTACCTTGTTCATTTTCAGCAGAGAATTTAAGAGTAATATTACCCTCAGAGACAGAAACATCTTCAATATCTAGGGATAAAACCTTTGCTGAAGGGCTGCTAGGTGGTGGTGAAATACCGTCTTCACCATCACGGCCATCGTTACCACACCCTGCCATAACAAGAGCGGCCAGTGACATGCTATATGCCAATATGTGCTTTTTATTGTTCATCATTATCATCTTAATTTTAGGATTATTAGTATTGCTTCCGCCGAGGACATTAGCTAAAGATGGGCAGATTTGATGAGTGAACTGTTTTAAAAATAGAGTTTTTTAGAGGGTTTGGCCTGATTTTAGATATTTTTAGCTTTTTTAACTGAAGCTGTTGATGGTTTGGCTTTGAAATAGGGCTCTCTAATAAAAATCCACTATCAGAGTATCGCTAAGATAATCGACAGTGGATTTTTTTGATTCCGTTTTTTGATTCAGTTTTTTGATTTAGTTTGATGACTCATCACCACTAACCACTAACCATTAAGCCAATCAGCCTTTAATGTTATAGGCCCCAGTCGTGCTGAGTACCACGGTAATGGCAGCATCGCTGGTGTTTTTCCAATACCAACCATGGGCACCTGCAAAAGGGGTGGTTAATGAGCCAGTCACTTTATTTGCAGTACTAATGTTGTAGCTTTCATAATAGCCAGTGGTATCGCCTTGGGGCTCACCGTGAAAGTCAAAAAACAACGGGGCTTCATCAAGGGTGTGCCATTGATAGGTTAAATGAGTAAATTGATTGAGCAGTAATTTATATTCCAAGCCTTTGCCTGCAGGAATAACCACATTGACGCTATCCGATCTTACCGCTGACGTTTTTCGGGCTTGTTTAATGTCGGCAACTAAGGGCGCGGTGACAATGACTAATTCTGCACTCTCAATACCATCTACACTTTCTTCATTAATCACACTTCCTGCATTTTCAATAGTCCCTATTTCAGCTGCTTGAGCTATTTTGGTTAACCCTAAGGCTGTGCCAATACCGGTCGGATCGATGCTGTATTCAGCAGGTAATATGGCGACCGCGAGTACTAAAATACCGATAACGGTAGCGATGACGCTGGCTTTGATTAGTGTGGCTGTTGACTGCACTTGCACGTCATTATTGTCAGAATGTTGCATGGTCAATCCTTTTTAAATCAATTTATTAACGTTATGGGTAAAGCGTGTGGATAATTAAGCTAATAACGCCATTAACTGACGAAATACCCCGTTAGTTGAAAGCCCACGAGCATAAGGCCTGCGCTCATTAACCCAGTGTTAGTCGCGACTGAAAAACGCATAAAACTCGGACTTCGACGCCATGCACTCATTAGAATTAACACCAAGGCTAGGGCCATGAATTGACCTATTTCGACACCGACATTAAACGCAATAATGTTGGTGACTAAACCATCTTGCGGCAAATTAAATTCTTGTATTTTGGTGGCTAAACCAAAGCCGTGAAACAAGCCAAAAATTAGTACGGCCAGTTTGGTATTGGGCTGAATTCCCCATAAACGTTTAAAACCTCCCAAGTTATCAAAACCTTTATAAATAATAGAAAACCCAATAATGGCATCGATTAAATAGGCATTGATATTGATGTCGTTAAATACGCCCCACAATAAAGTAACACTATGACCTAAGGTGAAAAGGCTGACATATAACAGGACATCCTTGGCACGATATAAAAAGAAAATCACTCCTACTAGAAACAGTAAGTGATCGTAACCTGTCACCATATGTTTAGCGCCAATATAGATAAAGGGCAGTATTGATACCCCTTGATTTTGGGTTAAAAACTGTCGAGTAGTTTCATCTACTCCGTGGGCAAATAAGGAAAATGAAGCGAAAAGCCCCATGAATATCACGGCCATTTTTATGGCTGTGGCCAGTGGTTGGCTCATTGTTGTAACTCCAATAAGTCACGCACAAACGCGCGTTATAAATATCACTTTACGACTGAGCTTAATCATTGAGATTAGGCTGAAATAATTCAGTTTGGCCTCGATGACTGCACAGTCAGTTAAATCACTCTTATTAAGAATATGATTATAAAGTCGGTGACTTATTGATGTGGTGGCGGGATTGGGGGAGAAAGTTGGTGACTTTGATAATTGACTGGATTATCTGAAAGGGTGCTCGAATGAGAAAATTCAGCGGTAAAAGTGGATTCGAACGGTGGATGAGCTGCTGAGTGCGAATGGCTAGAATGTTCATGATCTGCAGCGGACTGAGCAGGGTGATTCGCCGTCAGTATTTCTGCCTGTGACTCAGTGGCATTAAAGGGCAGGTTAAGCGTAATGTCAGCGTAATGGTAAGGATGAGAGTGCTGTGATAAATGGGCATGATGATGAGCAAGCACAACACCTGATGGATGTTCTCCGTGAGGATATTGCACTGAGAATGCACTGCTCATGGTAAATAACTGACACAGCAATACCATTAACACTATCGATAGTGTCATTGGGGATAATGGCCTAGATCGAAATTTGGCCTGATGGTTATTGAAGTTCAGTTGTTTGAGCCTTGGCACCAAGTTGCGTCATTTATTAAAGTGATTAAGGTGATTAAATCAGATAAACCCAAAAACTGCCAGTGCAGCTGTTATAGGTCATAGTAAATCATGGTTAACGCTCACTAGACTTGAACAGTCGTTCATTATAAAATTGAGCAATCGTTCAAAACATTGACCTTAATACGTGATGAAAGTACGTTGTGAGAGTCCGTGATAAGGGGAGTTTTATGAGTAAACCAGCCAAGTTCAATCGTGACGAAACGATTCAAAAAGCGGCCAACCTATATTGGGAAAAAGGTTTTCACGCCACTTCAATGCGCAACCTGCAAGAAGTGATCGATCTACGCCCTGGTAGTATTTATGCCAGCTTTGGTAGTAAAGAAGGACTGTTTAAAGAGGCTTTACAATACTATGCTCAAATGGGTGTTGAGATGCTAGCGAAGTGTCGCGTCGATGCTGGCTCGCCAATAAAAGCATTAAAACTGTTTATTGAACGCTCTGTCATTTGTAATAAACCTGCAGCCCCGAGCGGTATGTGTATGTTGGTGAAAACAGTTGCAGAATTAACTGAAGATAATGCCGATTTATTAGCAGAAACCAAAAATGCATTAGCAATGGTTGAGTCAGAATTTGCCGCGTTATTATCTGAAGCACAAGCATTGGGCGAGCTAGATGCTAAACAAGATCCACAAGCATTAGCGCGTTTTATTCAGGTGCAAATTATAGGTATAAGAACCTATGCACATGCGAATCAAGACGATAAAACGATTCAAGATCTAATCGATGCTGTTTTTGATAGCTCACAGCTAAAAGCATGTCGTTAACCATTTTCTGTTAAATTAAACGCCTAGCCTATTGATGGCTTTTTTGGGGAGCTAGCATGGCTACAACACTCGCATTTGATGTTTATGGCACCTTAATTAATACCCATGGTGTATTAGCGCAGTTGCACACTATGATGGGTGACAAAGCTTATTTATTTTCCACTACCTGGCGTGAGAAACAATTAGAGTATTCTTTTCGTCGAGGGTTGATGAAAAACTATGTTCCTTTTAGTGAGTGTACCCGCCAAGCGCTAGATTATAGCTGCCTGTATTATCAAATCGAATTAACTCAAGCTCAAAAACATACCTTACTCGAAAGCTATAAAACCTTGCCAGCATTTGATGACGTTAAACCCAGCTTGCTTGCCCTTAAAGCCGAAGGGTATCGTTTATTTGCTTTCTCAAATGGCACTAATGAAGCGGTTGAAACCTTATTAACCTCGGCAGGTATTGCAGAATTTTTTGAAGGTGTAGTGAGCGCTGATGAAATTCAAACCTTTAAGCCTAACCCTGCTATTTATCAGCACTTTTTAAGCCGAGCAGACAGTGTTGCAGCTAACACATGGCTCATCTCCAGTAACCCATTTGATGTGACTGGCGCCATATCAGCTGGCATGTACGCCGCATGGGTTCAGCGTAGTCCTCAAGCTATATTTGACCCGTGGGAGATTAAGCCGACACGGGTCGTTAATAGTTTACAAGGCTTGTCTGAGAAATTAGCCTCTGATGAATAAAAAGCTAATTAACGCATGCAGTTTAGGAGTCAGTTAAGGTGAGTGAGTCTAAAATACCTTGGCCACTGTGAATACCGCCTTCATTTTCGCTCGCAGGTTTACTGCGGATCAAGTACCCAGCATAACCATCAAACTCCGTCATTGAATCACAGAGTACAAGCCTGCTTGGGTAGTGCTCTGTGCATCCTAAGTCATCTCGCTTTATACTAGCTACTCACTCCCATCATATTGCAACAACGAGCACAGCTAAATGCCGACCATTAACCAAGCTGGGTTAACTGAAGTTACTGCTTCAGAACAAGCGCCAAATTCTGAAACAACCCAAACTCATCAGCATTTTAAAATCTTTAAACCCTTTGGTTTTTTAAGTCAGTTTGTGCCTGAAACTCGTAAGAAAAAGCACTTACTGGGGGAGCTGCATGCTTTTCCTGAAAAAACCATGGCAATTGGCCGATTAGACCATGACTCAGAAGGACTGTTGCTACTGACAACAGACGGCATGATGAGTCATAAGGTTCGCAGTAAAGGCATCGAGAAAGAATACTATGTGCAGGTTGACGGTGATATTACCCCTGAGGCGATTTTACTGTTACAAAGCGGCGTTGAAATTGGCATAAATGGCAGTAAATATCTCACCTTACCTTGCAAAGCCTTTAAGTTAAAAGCCGACCCAGAATTACCTAGTCGAGGGCGTAAAATCCGCGACCCAAGACATGGGCCAACCAGCTGGGTATCAATTACTTTGTGTGAAGGCAAGAATCGTCAAATACGTAAAATGACAGCTGCAGTGGGGTTTGCAACATTGCGATTAGTGAGAGTACGGATTGGGGATATCCATATTGATGATATGGATGCAGGGGAAGTGATTGAGCTAGATGGGTTTGATGAAGCACTGGGTAGTTAATAGTTAATCGTTAATAGTTAATTGGAAGGGATTGGTAGTTGGATGGGATAAATTGAATCGATAAAACCCTTTTAAATGAATAGTTTTAGTTTGAAAGTCGTGGCGCTTCGCCCACACCAGAGTCAAGGGGTAAAGCGCTAGTACCCCTTAACAAACCCTCAGCGCCCCGACGAAAAATGCTGAAAAGCGCATGATTTTCGATGGGGATTGATCCAGCTTTTGACTTCGTTTGATTACTGCTTCGGCCTTCTTCGAAAATGCTAACGCTTCCGATGGTGCATCCCTGCACCTCGAAAGCTAGCCTGACGTCCTGTCAGGCTCACGCTATTTTCTTCAACGTCCTCAATTCAAATGGAATTTTTGGGCAGGTAAAACTATTGATATTTGTGCTTTTATCTTTTTTCTTCTACATATAAAGTTAAATCGAAGAGACAGAAATCCCAGTGTAGATGCAGCAGCGAGCTTCTGATTGCCAAGGATGGCAGGAATGTCATTATTGTCGGGAACAAATTTGACCAAAACATCGATGTTTTGGCAGAGCTTTCAGGGACCTTTTGATTTCTATAAAACGTGTAGCGTCTAGCAGTTGTATCAGCACATAAGCCTGCGGCAGGCAATAGATTAGATTGAAGTTGTGGGTTTAGATAAATTAGCCAATATCAATAGGGTTACGTTACAACGACCAATAAAGCCGTCAGGCTTAAATCCTAGTCATCATAAAGAGTCTGCAGTGCATTTCTGTCGTTTCAATGGGAACGTATGAACCTTATGCAGGCAATTGCATTTTTATTTAAGTACTTTTAAACCAAACATGTAGCGTGTGATATTAAGTGGCCTAATTAGGAAGTAACAAATTGTGCTGCAGGTTATTAGCGATAGGAGTAAAACTGATATTGATTTTATAGCAATGCCAGCATCCCACTGAACGATATAGAAAGCAAAAACCACGATGATGGTTTGATGCAAAATGTAGAAGGGGTAAATCAATTCGTTAGTGGTGCGCAGCCATTTGGGTGTGCTACTACAAATGGCGCTTGCATAGCCAAATAATGCTAATAACCCCGACCATGACACTAGAGTGCAGACTAACCACCAAATCTGCCAGCGAACTGCTAGTGAAGCGTACTCACTGAGATCTGGTGAATAGTAATACCCATAGAAAAGTACTGAACTCAGCATAAAAATGATTAAGTTTAGTTTTCGACTTTCGCGTAGTGACTGCCATATTTGGGGGCTGTTTATAAAGCACATACCTGCTAGAAAGAAAAAGAAATAGAACAAAGAAATAGATAGGTTTTCAATATTATGATCTTGTGAAGGCATCCAATGCTTGCAGCCTAATCGGATGATAATTAGAGTAATCACTAACGAAAACAACCCATATCTAGACTTAGTAATGTGTTCGATGACGCGAATAAAAGCATTTCCAGTTTGAGAATGTAGAATCTTATTCAGCGGAATTGCGAGCACCATAAACACAATTAGAAACTCAATAAACCACAAATGATTCGCGTTAAATGAAAGCGCTAATTGCTGGTAAGCGGTAGTTAAATTTTTATAATCATTAATATGTTCATAATAAATTTGTGGCGGCACAATGAGTATCATGCCAATAATTAAAGGGACAAATAAACGGTGGAATTTGCTTAGTAAAAACTTGCTAGCGGGCAGTTTTTTCAATAATAACAAACTGCCAGCACCGGCTATAAAGAATAGAGAAGGTAAGCGTAATTGCTCAAAATAAACCATGATATCGTCAAGTAATTTGCTCGACTCATTGTTCATCACATGCCAACCATCACCATTGAATGGCATAAAAACATGATGTAAAAAAACGCCAAAAATTAAAATGACTCTTAGCCAGTCTAATTCTGAAAACCTATCATTATCCATTGATAAACTTACCTTCCATTGCTTTATTACTTGGTTAAGCTCACTTTATTAAGTGCAATGATGCTTTATACCACTTCAACAATACATTGTATTTTATTAGAAAAAAACTAAACCATCTTTGACAGTTCTGCCTTAATTTTACTAAACAGTGGATGCTTACTCTTTAATTGTGCAACGTTCTTCGATGTCTCAAATGTGGCAAGGGTAGAAGCCTCCCATATTAGATTGTGACATCCAATGAAGTAAGTTGAAGTTATGAGTTTAAGCAAAGCGCTAATACCGACTTTTGACGTTAGCTCATGACTCGTCAATAACATCTAATTCTCGACTAACGCGTCAATTATTTTTTGTTTTATAATTCATTGAGATAGATGAAATTATTTGATTCTTTAGTTTGGTGTCAATAATGAAATAAAATGCTGTAACTAAGCTGATGCTCTTTAGTTTATTCTATTAAAATTCAATGGATTAGCATAAGTTACATTTTGACGTAGGTGTCAAAATATTGCTAGTTGAAACAGTGATTATTACGCTAGATAATTGCTTCGACTTTATCAGAGTATCAGCTCCTATAGTTCACTCCATTTAGTCTTTTTCCTTATTTTACTTTATCTCTTTAACTCCCAAGGAGTGACTTGCTGTGTCAAAGCAAATATTTAAACTTTCATCAATTCTTACTGCCATGTATTTCATCGTGCCTACTACAGTTCAAGCTCATGGCTGGGTAGAGTTTCCTGAGGCGAGACAATCAATCTGTTATGAGCAAGGTGGACTTTGGACTGGTAATCCACCTAATGCAGCTTGTGCTGCGGCACTGCAAGAGTCGGGCACCTACCCATTTATTCAACGTAATGAAGTGGCTATTAACATTCAAGCGCCAGATTACCTTGATCAAAACATTGTTAAAGCAGCCATTCCAGACGGTTCATTATGTTATGCCAATGACTCGCAAAAAAGTGGTTTAGGTATCGCGCATTCAGACTGGACGCGCACTGAAATCGCGCCAGGGACGTTTGAATTTGTTTTCAATGCAACAGCGCCACATAACCCGTCATACTGGGAAATCTATCTAACAAAACCCGGTGTTGATGTATCACAGACTCTTAAGTGGGATGATTTAGAATTAATTCAAGAGTACGGTGATATTACTGTAGGTGCTGATAAAAAGTATCGCATGAACGTGACTATTCCAGCAGATCGCAGTGGTGATGCCGTGTTGTATACAAGATGGCAGCGTATCGACCCTGTGGGTGAAGGTTTCTATAACTGTAGCGACATTACCATTACTGGTGATGAACAGCCTCCGGTTGATCCAGACTTACCTTACTTAAATAAAGGTGAGCAATTTATCCCGAGTGACATCAGCATTAATACCCCTCAAATCGGTGAGTCGGTTAAATATGATGTGCTGAATCAATATGGTGAAGTACATAACTCATTTAGCATTAAAATCACTACTGATAATCAACTCGATTGGGATCGCTTATTAGCATCGCAAATCAGTGGCTACTACGAAACTAATCACAGTGGTCATGTGTTTATTGGTGATTGGCATGCTGAAATGAATCACTACATGTATTTTAGAGATAACCTACATGCTAATTACTTTAATTCAAAAGATGAGCGTGCTTCAGGTGTATTCAGTATTGTTGCTGAAGAAATTGACCCACAATTAAAAGCTGTTATCACGCCACAGGCTTTACAAGAAATTGAAATTGCTGAGGTAGAGCACGGCACTGTAGTCGTGCTTCATCCACATAATACCCAAGGTGAGTTTGATAGTGTGCAATGGGCGCAATTAAGTGGTCCTGCCGTAAATGTTGAGCAAGGTTTGTATAGCGAACTAATGGTTAATACTCAGCAATTAGATAACCAAGGTGAGCATGAGTTGTCGTTTAGATTAACGGTATCAAACGGCGAAGGCAGTGACAGTTCAGTATATGGATTCACTGTAATCGGTGAAGAGGAAACGCCAGAAGTTCCTCCAGTTGAAGGTGATTGGGATGCGGATAAGGTTTATGTTGAAGGGGATACAGTAACGTTTGATGGCCGAACTTGGACAGCGAAATGGTGGACCCAAGGTGAGCAACCTGGTACGACAGGTGAGTGGGGCGTTTGGCGATAATATCGCTTTGCTAATAGCCATTATTGGTAAAAACTAGAGCCACTTAATCAATGACATTAAAGCCAGTTTAGTTAGCTAAACTGGCTTTTTATTTTTTAGCATTTCCTGATCTGCTTTATCGAGTAGTTCAACAAAGTCAGTATTAAGATCCACGTCAATAATGCCGATGGAAACACTGTAATCAGGTAGATTAGGGCTGTGTCTGGCCGATAAAAAACCTTTCTGTAATCGCTGTTTGATCACCGTTTGGTCGTTCTTATTTTCTAATAGCACTAATGCGACAAATTCATCGCCACCAATGCGGCCAATAACGTCGCTTTGACGCACAGTTGCTTTTAACACCACACCGATATGTTGGATTAATTCATCTCCCACTTTATGGCCAAATTGGTCATTGATCTGTTTAAAGTTATCCACATCTAAATAGCATAACCCTAGTTTGGCTTGATTGCGTTTTGCTAAAGATATGCGTTGTTTACCTAAGACTTCAAAGCCTCGGCGGTTATTAATTTCTGATAGCGGGTCGGTAATCGCAAGTTGCTGCATTCGGCCATATAGGTCGATTAAGGTGAGATCGGATTCAAGGATATCTTTTAACTGTTCAATGAGCTCCAGATAGCTGGGTTCATATTCTGTTTGGTCGTAGTCCATCACACAAAAAGTGCCAAAAGGCGTGCCGTCGGGCCAAAAAACCGGTACACCTAAGTATGAAGTAAAGCCATCATTATGGACTTCAGGATTGGTGTCCCAGCAGGGATCAATAGGTGCATTTGGAACATAAAGTGGCTTGCCCGTTTCGACGATTTTTCGGCAAAAGATATTGGCTGCAGGTTCAATGACAATGCCTGCTGAATATGGGTTTGTGCTTTGCTGACTGGCAATCGTGACTTGGAAACCCTCTTCTGGGGTAAATTGCACTAGAAACCCAGCGGGAGCATGAAACACTTTGGCGAGAAGGTTGACTGTTTTTTGCCATTTATCGAGCGAAATTAGCTCATTAGGTTTATCAAGTAGGAAAGTTTTGGGATCAAGTATTGTTTTTTTATTCATTGATCAGTCCGTCATACGTTCATGAATAATTTAATTATAGTGCAAAAAGCTCAATATCAATTTAGGGCTGATGTCATGGTGATGAATATAGATTAACAGCAGCTTAATGAGCTGCTGTTAAGGGGGATTTGCAATTTTACTGTTGGCGAATTGAGATTGCGAATTGCCGATTGCTATTGTTTAGCGAGCAGCTCAGTCAGCACTTGCTTGTAAGTCTCAACTGGGTGAGCGCCATTTAATGCGCTGGTGCGATTAAACACGACCGTCGGAACAGACGATATACCTGCAGCCGTCCATTGATCTTTTTCTGCTTTTAGATGTGCTCTGACTTCTGGTTTATCCTGTAATGCCATGGCTTCGTCGGCATCTAGCCCGACTGCGGCAACTTCACTGGCTAATACATTTCTGTCGGAGACATCTTTATGCTCGGTAAAATAGGCACTGAATAAACGCAGTTTTAGCGCTGTTTGCTTACCTTGAGATTTAGCATAATCCAGTAAGATATGAGCATCAAAGGTGTTAACGATTTTTGAATCGTCATTAAAGTTAAATGCAAACCCTTGATCGGCGCCACGTTGGGTGATGTTTTCTCGAGCTTTAGCGCTGTCTTGTGCGCTAGAACCGTATTTACGCGCAACGTGATCACGTAAGTTTTCCCCTTCTGCTGGCATATCGGGATTGAGTTCGAACGGTTGCCATTCAAGCTCAATTTGATCTTCCATACCGAGTTCAACAATCGCCTGGTTTAAGCTGTTGTAACCAATGATGCACCATGGACATACGACGTCTGAGACAACGTCGAGTTTAATTTTTGTCGACATAAAAGACCTTATACTGCTGAATAGAAAGAGGGCAGTAAAACATTAAAGAGTGGATAATGCACCACTCTTTTCTAGTATGTTATTTACTTAGTCGCTTGCCAGTTAAACTGTTGGAATGGCTCATCAACGGGGGTTTTAGCCACATGGTTTACATAGTTACTGATCACTTTTTGCGATAATCCTAAAATGATTTCCAGTAATTGTTGTTGGCCATAACCTGCTGCAAAAAAGGCTTCCATTTCAGCATCAGATAACACGCCGCGGTTGCGCACCATTAATAATGTGGTGTCATGCAGCGCTTGCAGTTTAGCTGTTGGCATTGCGCCGCGGTTTCTTAATGCTTCAGTTAACGCAGCATCGACCTTCATCGAGTGAGCAATCCCAGTGTGAGCCGGTACGCAATAAGTACACTCATGCTCAACATTGATGGTTTGCCATACAACCGTTAACTCTTCAGCATCAAAAGATGACTGAGTGAAGAGATTATGCAGTGACTGATACGCTTCAAATGTTGCTGGTGATTCAGCTAATACACCGTGCAGATTTGGCACCATACCATAGGCTTTTTGAGAACCTTCTAGCATGGCCTTACTCGCTTGTGGTGCAGTCTCGATACTGTGAATAGTAAATTTGCTCATGGTATTACTCCAATTTTTATTTAATAGGGCTTAAGCTGACAAAACCCTAAAACAGGATGTCATTTAAAAAGTGCCGGGGTTAATCGCTCGGTATGGAAATACTATACCTTTAATTTGAACGTTCGTTCAAGCTGTATTTTGAACAAGTGTTCAAAAATAAGGTTGTGACTGCTTATCTCTATGATTTATCGTTATAATTTTTTTGGTGAGATTGAAGTGGCAGAACGATAAATAACCATCATGGCATGTGCTAAATAGCCTTCGAGCTTTATGTTTAAGTGTTAACTTGCTATACATAATAATGACTTACTGATATTTCATCGTGTCACCCTATCATTTGAGATTTTGGATAGATTTTATGAAAGGCCAATCGCCTTATAGCCGAATAGAACGCGTGCTTGATTATATTCATCACAATAGTGATAAGACGCTCGGCTTAGATGAGCTTGCTGAAGTGTGCCAGCTTTCTCGCTGGCAATTACAACGTATTTTTCAGCAGCAAACGGGCTTGAATGTGGCGCAGTATGTTCGAGAACTAAAGTTAAGTCTGGCTGCGGATAAAGTGGTGACTACTGATGATCGAATGTTGGATATTGCCTATCAATTTGGCTTTACCTCAGAGGTGAGTTTTAGTCGTTCTTTTAAGCAACTTTTTGGGCTTAGCCCTAGCCAATATCGCAGACGTGGTACCAAAGTCGGCTTGCGCAATGCAATAACTCAACGTGCTGAGCACTTTATTGATAGCACCTCATTACAAACCCGTATTGAACATAGGCCGGGCTTTACCGTTTATGGTGTATCTACTCCTGTGAATGGTTTACTGGCTGAGGCGCCGAATTTTGCGACCATAGTGCCGATTACATGGGCGTCGTTATTCAATCTGATTGACGATGAAGGGGCTTTAACGGCGCAAATGATTGGCGTTGTTGATACCCGATTACCTAAAGACCTGCATTACTGGGCTGCGCTTACGGTCGATATTGAGTTGCCTTTGGCGATTCAGGCGTTAGTCGAGTCGGAGCAATTAACCTGTTTAACAATACCAAGCCAAGAATATGCAGTGGTGTCTTATCATGGCTTGCTAAGCGGTTTTGGTCAGCTAGTTGAATGGTTAATTTGTGACTGGTTACCTCAATCAGGTTTTGAGGGCGTTGATGGTTTTGATTTAGAGCATTATGGTGCCCTAAGTATCAACACGGATGAACCTTCCCATATGGAGTATTGGCTGCCGATTAAAAGCGTGACTTAATTTACTTCTATTGCCTCTCTCTTTGCATCTTGTAAGTGTGACACTTCTCTCGAAATAACATTTATTTTATAAATTCCTCCCTTCATGCACCAAATTGTTAAATGTATCTAGTTGAAACACTATATCATCCGCGCTTGATAATCATTCTCATTAGTATTCATGTTTACTGACATGGAATTGAACGTTAAAAAGGCAGAGGGCGGTATGGTCTCATCTAACAGTAGTAAGTCATTTAAATTATCCATGGTTGCAGCAGCAATGAGCGCATCTATGGTTTATAGCCAGCAAGTGTTAGCTGAAGACATTAATGACTTATCGATTGAAATCCCAAAGTTTGAAACCATTACAGTTCTTGGCCAAGCCTATCGAAATACAGCGACTAAAACATCGCTAACGCCGCTTGAAACACCTCAAGGCGTCACTGTAATAGACAGCGAATTACTTGAGCAACGCGGTGTTAAGTCATTAAACCAAGCTCTGCGATATGTGCCAGGCGTGACCACTGAGCAAAAAGGTGGCGCTGTCACCATGTATGACACCTTTAATATTCGTGGTTTTGATGTTAACCAAAGCTACTATGACGGCTTAGTACTGCAGTCACTAACGGGTTGGAACTTACAGCCTCAAATTGACCCTGTAGCGCTTGAGCAAGTTGAAGTGTTTAAAGGACCAACGTCAGTACTTTACGGTTCAATGCCACCAGGTGGCATGGTCAACATGATTGCTAAAACCCCACAAGATGCACGCAGCACTGAAGTGAATGTGGCGGCAGGTTCTGATAATTTAATCGAAGCCTCTATTGATACCACTGGCCAAATTGGTGACAGTGATTTTTCTTATCGCGTGATTGCCTTAGCGCGCAGCAAAGATGGTCAAGTTGATCATACCGAAGAAGAACGTTTTGTGTTCGCACCTTCGATTGATTGGAACGTGTCGGACAGTACCTACGTAAACTTCAATCTGTACTACCAGAACGATCCATCAATGGGAATGAACTCATCATTGCCGTCATCAGGCATGATTTATGACAATCCAAACGGCAGCACTAGCTCATCGACTTTCGCTGGCGACAAAAACTGGTCTGAGTTTGAGCGTGAGTTTGTATTAGCGGGTTATAAAATCAATCATGATTTCAACGATAACTGGTCTTTTTTGCAAAACTTCCGCTATATGGATGCGACGTTAACGCAAAAGAATACTTACCATTTAGGTGATAACTTTGATCCTGAAACAGGCATCCTAGATCGTAACATTTACAGTACTGAAGAAAGCTCAACAGGTTTCACCATTGATAACCAATTATCAGGTTTAGTTTATACCGGTGATGTTGAGCATAACTTGTTGTTCGGTCTTGATTACCAAAAACTTGATGGTGTTTCGGCTTATTCAGAATATGGGATGACCAGCCAGTTTGGTACGTTCAACATCTTTAATCCGAATAACGACATGATTAACCCGTCCGAATTAACTTCGACTTATGATGCGACGGATGACGTTAAAGTTGAGCAAACGGGTTTGTATTTCCAAAACCAAATGCGCTACGACAATCTAATTATGATTTTGGGTGGCCGCTACGATGACTACAGCTCATCGAGTGAATATTCAGATGATTATGCTGATACAAACTCAGCTGCTGATCATCAAGAGTTCTCATACCGCGTTGGCGCAATGTACGAGTTTGAAAATGGGATTTCGCCATTTGTTAGCTATGCCACCAGTTTTGAGCCAGTTGCGGGGACTAAAACCGATGGTTCAACTTACAAACCTGAAATGGGCGAGCAGTTTGAGTTCGGTTTGAAGTATGGCTCAGCAGATCAAAGCAAAACGGCGGCCTTGTCATTCTTTAACATTGTTAAAAGTGATGCCTTAATGGCAAACCCTGATGATCCTTGGGGCGATAAACTGCAAATTGGTGAGATTGAATCTCGCGGCGCTGAATTCGAAGGCCAGTGGTTTGTTAATGACAATGTCGATGTTGCGGTTAATTACACCTATATCGATATGGAAATTACCAAAGACAGCGGTAACGGTCTGCAAGGTACTCAACCTATTTATGTACCGAAACATGCAGCATCATTGTGGACTAACTACCACATTGATGATGGTGCGCTAGCGGGTATGCGTATTGGCGGTGGTGTGCGTTATGTGGGCGAAATGCAAATGGACGCGATGAACACTGACCAAGTTGAATCATACACCTTAGTGGATTTATCAGTAGGTTATGATCTTGGCGAGTTCAGCAGCAGTTTATTAGGTGCTAGCGTTAATTTAGTTGCTAATAACCTATTCAACGAAGAGTACTACACCTGTTATGACTCAGTGAATTGTTGGTACGGCGCAGAACGTAACGTTGAATTAAACTTCAAATATAACTTCTAATTGCGTTTACGATAGCCATAAATACGGGGCGAAAGCCTCGTTTTATGGTTTTACTTATTTATGAAAGCTATTAGTAATAAAAGCTATTAGTAATGAATGCTAACTGACCAATGTAATAAGTGGCGATGCAATGAGTTTATCTGTTTTTAACGATATTTATCAGCAATGCGAACAAATCTCTCCTTACCTTAAAGGGGAGATTTTGGTTTCTGACGCTCCCGATTCATCACTGATTTCATCTCAGCAATCGAACTTACAAAACATTCGTTCTCTGCATCAAAGTATTAGGCAGCAATCGCCTGAAGCGGGCCAAGCTTATTGGCTGACTCGCAGCTGGGATTTACTGACTTGGCAGCCGCTATATGTTGCTATTACAGCGATTTATCATTGCCAAGCCCTACCTGATTTATGCAATATGTCCCAGCGTCATCAAGACGGTGTAGTGGCAGGATTTTGCTTTTCGTGCACTGACTGCAGCACGGGCGAGTACCATCAGTTAGTGAGCGCAGCAGGTCAGCAATTACTGACTATCTTTGAGCATTTTCGCCAAGAATTAGATCAATCAGTCCGTTGTCGGCCTCGATTTGTAGAGCATTTAATTGCAGATGCCTTATTGAATCGTCTACTCTTGTTGCAACAGACTAACCCTGAGTTTTCAGCCTATTTTATCCGTCAGCAGGCGGCATTATGGTTAAATGCGTTGTCATTGCCAGACGAACATCTTAAGAAAATTCAGCTATCACCTATAACCAACCAATTAGTATTTACTCGTTCAAGTTGCTGCTCGGTGTATAAAACCGTCACTGGCCAGAAATGCGCTAATTGTCCCAAGCTAAAACAGAAGAGTGTTTAATGTACCAACTGAACGACGTCAAAGTTAACCGCGATCAACGTACCATTCTTGATATCGAGCAACTCAATATTGACCCTCATGCACTGACTGTGGTCCTTGGGCATAATGGCTCGGGTAAGTCGACACTGGTTAACTTACTTGCCAATCAATTTCAGCCTGAGCAAGGTGAAATCACCTTGGCAGATAAAACGTTAAGTAAATACAGCGCGAAAGACTTAGCTCGTACTGTGGCATATTTGCCACAAAAACTGCCTGAGGTGGCAGGGCTCAACGTGGCTGAATTAGTGCGTTTAGGGCGTTTCCCTTGGCGCGGTACTTTAGGGCGCTGGCGCGATGAAGACCAAGCGATTATTGAGCAAGCAATGGCAGAAACCGGCGTTTCTGAATTTAAAGATACTTTAGCGGATCAGTTATCAGGTGGTGAGCGTCAACGTACTTGGGTGGCGATGTTACTGGCGCAGCAAGCCAAATTGATGATTCTAGATGAACCCACCTCTGCGCTTGATATTCAGCATCAGTACCAGTTAATGGAATTACTCAGCCGTCTTAATAAAGAGACAGGGGTTGGCGTGATTGTTATTTTGCACGACTTGAACCTTGCACTGCGCTTTGCTACCCAAATTATTGCACTAAAGAAAGGCAAAATCGCTTTTCAAGGTGATACCGATATTTTGTTAGATGAAACCTTACTCAGTGATTTATACGCGACACCAGTGACATTAGTCGATCACCCAAGCAAGCCGCATAAGGTGGCGATTGTATGCTAAGAGTCGTGGTTTTATTGTGCTTAACCGCTGTCCTGATGATGCCACATAAAGGCTTTACGGATCAGCTCAGCAGTACTAACTCAATGATTGAAATTAAAGATAGCAATGGTATTCAGCAGTTTGCCAGCATTCCCACTCGAGTTGCCGCGTTGAATTGGGATGTTGCTGAGCAAGTACTTGAATTAGGCGTAACGCCCATCGCAATGCCTGATGTCGCTGGCTACAAAGAGTGGGTAATGAATCCTGCTGTGCCTGATGAGGTGATGGATGTGGGCACTCGCGTTGAACCGAACTTTCAACGTTTGGCTGCGCTGAAACCTGATGTGATTATTATCGCTTCACCACAATTAGATTTATTGCCACGACTTGAACAAATCGCGCCAGTGTTATTTTTTCAAACCTACAGTGAACACCATGATAATGCTCAAGCTGCATTAGATAACTTTTTGAGCATAGCCAAGCTATTAGGCAAAGAGCCTGAGGCGCAAACGAGAATTGCTCAAATGCATGCGGTGATAGCCGAGCAAAAACAGCAATTGCTGAGTGCCTATAACGGCACTTTGCCAAAAGTGAGTACGTTTCGTTTTGCCAGTATGACTTCGGTATATTTATACGGTGATAACTCGACAGCGCAATACGCACTTAAATTATTAGGCATTGAACCCGCATTAAAAGTTGAAGCCACTCAATGGGGCCTTAAACAGCAGCGTTTAAAATCACTGCGTTATATTGGTGATGGTGTCGCGTTGTATTTTGAGCCATTTGCCCAAGAAACTGAACTTAGCCAGAGCGTGATGTGGAATGCCATGCCATTTGTGCGTCATAACAAGATGAACAGTATTGCCCCTGCATGGAACTACGGAGGGGCGATTTCAATTGAATATATGGCACAAGCCCTGACTAAAAGCTTATTAGCTATTGCCCCCAATTCAGTTAATACAGCGCCAATGGCCATCGACGCAGAGTTAATGAGCTCTGATAAATCAGCGATTGAAGGAGAGCTTTAATGAGCCAGCCTTTAATTAATCGATATGCATTAACCTTTATTGGCTTGGTCCTCGCCGTGCTGGTGTCGGCTCAAATTGATACCCAAATTCAAGTTTCCAAGCAGCTCAGTTTATTGATGCATTTTGCTGACAGACAAGCATTGGCAGATAATTTTGATGCCATCATGTTTGTAGAGTCTCAACTACCTCGTATTGTCATGGCGATTATGGTCGGCGCGATGCTGGGGTTAGTGGGCAGTTTAATGCAGCAATTGACCCAAAACCCGCTGGTGTCACCGATGACCTTAGGTACCGCCTCTGGCGCCTGGCTTGCGTTAGTGATTATGAATGTGTGGTTTCCAACGCTGGTGGGCGATTATGCCTCTGTAGCGGCGTTAATTGGCGCCATGCTGACCCTTGGCTTAGTGATATTGATTGCAGGTGTGCGTAACCTTGCAGGCTTACCTGTGGTACTAGCGGGTATGGCAGTTAATATTCTATTGGGCGCAATAGCAACGGCGATCATTTTGCTGAATGATCAATATGCTAAAAACCTATTCATATGGGGCGCGGGCGATTTAGCACAAAATGGCTGGCAGCAAGTGCAATGGTTACTCCCTAAGTTGTCAGCTGCAATATTGATTTTCTTATTTGCGCCAAGAGTACTGGCTTTATTGCGCATGGGCCAAGCGAGTGCTTCAGCTCGTGGATTAAACATTATTCCGGCGATTCTCGGTTTATTTGCCATTGGCTTATGGTTAGTCGCTGCTAGCATTACCACTGTGGGCGTCATTAGTTTTATAGGTTTGTTGGCGCCTAATATTGCCCGTCAACTTGGGGCAAGAACCCCTAAAGATGAACTGTTTTATAGCATGTTGTTAGGCTGCGTTATCTTAGTGATTACCGACGCTTTAGCTGTGGGGTTAAGTGTACTCACATTTGATCTGGTTCCTTCTGGTACCGCCGCAGCCTTGATTGGTGCGCCAGCATTAATATGGTTCACCCGTCGTAAGCTATCGGCGCAAGATCAATTGTCATTTTCAATGCCGAAAAGTCATTATGCAATGAGCCAACCTAAGTTATTGGGCTTATTGTTTGTCTTGGTGGCCCTTGGAGTATTTACTACCTTGTTTAATCAAGTCACTCATGGTCAAGGCGTGACAAACGGACAAGAAGTCAGCTGGATATGGGCAATCCCTGATGCCTTTGGCTGGCAAATTCAATGGCCAAGATTGATAACATCAGCTGCTGCTGGTGCAGGGCTTGCGGTAGCAGGGGTGTTATTACAGCGTTTGATCTATAACCCGCTTGCCAGCCCAGATATTTTAGGTATTTCTGCGGGGGCAACGTTGGCATTGGTTGGCGGGGCGATTTTTATTGGGTTAAACATCTTTAGCACCGCACCTGTGATTGCCTTTCTAGGCAGTATGTCGGTGCTAGGGGTATTGCTTGTACTGGGTAAGCGTCACCAGTACGCGCCTTCAATGCTGATTTTAATTGGTATTGCGCTGACTGCATTGATTGAAGCCATAGTGCAGTTTGCCTTAGCTAAGGGTGATGAAACCTCCTACATTATTTTAAGTTGGCTTGCGGGCTCAACCTACCGAGTCACGCCGTCATCGGCAGTAATGCTAGCCGCGATTGTAATTGGTTTGATTGGCTTTGCATTAGTCACATGTCGTTGGCTGACGCTGATTTCAACAGGGCGTGAGTTTGCTAAAGCGCGTGGTTTAAATGTGCCGCGGGCGTTTGTGTTATTGCTGTGTTGTGTGGCTTTATTGTGTGCTGCGGTTACGGCAACCATGGGACCGGTTTCTTTCATTGGATTGTTAGCGCCGCACATGGCGGTGATTTTGGGCGCGAAAAAAGTGGAGATGCAATTGCCCACGGCGGCAATACTAGGCGCGAGTTTGATGGTGTTTTCTGATTGGCTAGGGCAAAACTTAGTCTATCCATCGCAAATTGCAGCGGGCACTATCGTGTCGATAGTTGGTGGCATTTACTTTATTTTATTGCTGCTTAAAGGCAGGCGCTCGATGAGTTAGCTTTGATGAATTAATAAAGAGCTCACTGCAATCATTATAAGTGAGCCTTATTGTCTTTCAGATCAAGTTTGTTGTGGCTGAGAGCAGCAACAATCGTGACTTAGCTGCTAAGATGGATAAAATACGATGCTTAATACGCTTTGTTTTATCTACACTTATCAGTATAGGAATTAACTTATGTCATCCACCACCAAGCAATTAGCCCTTTTTCTTGATGTGGTTCAGCAAGGTTCTTTTACAAAAGCTGCCACCTTGCATGATATGGATAATTCGCTACTGTCGAAGCAGATTAAAAAGCTTGAAACTGAGCTTGGGGTGCAACTGCTCAACCGTTCTACACGTTCTTTTTCGCTGACTTCTGCAGGGGAAGAGATTTTAGAACAAACTCAAAATTTGATGGAAACCTTAACCCAAATTCAAAATATTGCTGACTCCTATCAGTCAGAACCCAAAGGCATCATTCGTATTTCATCAGCCATTTATTTCGGCCAGCAGTACTTACAACCTGTGATTGCCAAGTTCATGACCTTGTATCCCAATGTCAAAGTCACGCTGTCACTTGATGATAAGCGGACCGATATTATTTCTGATCACTTTGATGTGGCATTTAGAGTGGGCAAGTTGGCTGAATCAAATTTAATCGCCAAAAAAATTGCTAAAACCCATTTTGCGATAGTGGCATCAGAATCATTTATCGAGCAACATGGAATACCGCAAACTCCTGAGGAGTTAATTCAGTTACCAGCTGTCATTTACAGCAATGGTAATGTCAGTTTAGATCAGATGTGCCTGACGGAAGCGCCTCATGGCGAGCAATACAAGATGTATAAAATGCGTGGCAATTACAAAGTCAGCGATGTGCGCACATTGATTGAAGCAGTGAAATCAGGTTTAGGTTATAGCTTAATTGATTTGTTTAATTTGGATGAGCCAATCACCCAATCTCAGTTGTTACCGTTATTGACCAATCACGGCTTATCGACTGTAGATACTGGCATTTATGCCGTTTACCCACACCGTAAACAAACCTTATTAGTCAGTGAATTTATCAAAGCGGTGCAAGAACATATTGGGACTCCGCCATTTTGGCTTGATCATATGCCTGGCTATAAAAATATGTATAAGTGAGGCAAATTGGGCTGCTTTGCAGCCCAATATTCGATGAGAGTTTAGCTGCTCTCATCCATTTAACCTGAATAAATTTATATTTCAGTGACAAAATTCATATATTGCTGCATATCACCTACCACAGCTTGCTCCATCAAGGCGCCAGTGATCTTGGCATAAGGCTGCTGAAAGTGAATGTCCCATACGTCCGATTCCTTGCGCCAATGCTCATACACAGCTAACGTGCTGTCGTCACCTTCGACGGTGTACAAATCAAACAACAAGTTACCTTGTTCAGTACGAGAGTGTTTAATATGCTCTTCAAATTGAGCCAATAATTGCTGGCGCATTTGTGGATTGATTTTGAAAATGAAAAAGATAATAAATACTTCATCTTCAGGATCAGCAGGCTTTATTGCTATAGGCAATGGGTTGGTTTCGCCTAAGTGAAACACTTCTACAGGTTGCTCTAGTGCCAATTCAAATAAAGCGATCATTGCAGCTGTGTGCGGTAGTGTCATGTGATGTTCAAGGGCTGCCTTATCTGCCCAGCGTTCATAGGCAAAAAATACATTTGGATTGCTATTATCAACAAACAGTTTCATTTCAACATTGCCAGCTTCATTCGCGGCGCCTTGCTTATTTGTCATTAAAGCTGCTTTAAATTCTGCTTGGTATTCTGCCTTTACCGTAAATTTTACAATTTGATTTAACATCGTCATTTCCTTGATGCCGCATTGAGTAAGCCCAATGTGGTGTGGATTAAATAGTACTTAATAGGCGATTGTGTCATGGTCAAATTCGATGACTTGCTCGATAACTGATCCCAAGACTTATGCGCCGCCTTATGCGAGAAGCTAAAAGCCTTCTAAAACGATTTTTCCTTTGGCTTTTTGGCTCTCAAGTAATTGATGAGCCTGACGTAAATTTGTGGCATTTATAGTGCCGAAATGATTGCCAACCGTAGTTTTGATGACGCTATCATCGATCAAAGTAGAAACAGCATTAAGTAACTCATGTTGCGCTTGCATATCTTCAGTTTTAAATAAAGAGCGAGTAAACATCATTTCCCAATGTACAGATACCGACTTCATTTTAAACGGCATGATATTGAGCGTATCAGGGTCATCAATTAAGGCGAACTTGCCTTGAGGTTTAATGACTTTTTCTATTTCGACTAAATGTTGCTCGGTATTATTTAAACTCACCACATAGTCAACTTCAGCCAACGATTGCACGGTAAATTCTTCACTTAATGGATTACGATGGTTGATAATATGATCAGCGCCTAAATCTTCTAACCATGAAACGGTTTCAGGTCGTGACGCCGTTGCAATGAGCTCAAGATTAGTTAACTGCTTAATTAATTGCACCATTACTGAGCCTACGCCTCCAGCTGCACCAATCACTAGAATGCGTTTTTTAGCAGGCAGCTCTTGTGCAGAACTATCTGAACTATTTTCTTGCTGGCGCTGACCTTGTAAGCGTTCAACATCTAATCGATCAACATCTAATCGATCAACATCTAATCGATCAAATAGTAATTCCCATGCAGTAATCGTCGTAAGAGGAAGTGCAGCAGCTTCAGCATAAGAAAGGCTATTTGGCATTTTGCCTACAATGCGTTCATCAACTAACTGAAATTGTGCATTGCTACCTGTACGAGTGATGTCGCCGGCGTACCACACTTTATCGCCTACGTTAAATAAACTCACTTCATCGCCAACCGCTTTTACAATACCAGCTGCATCCCAGCCTAATACTTTCCATTGGTCTTTTTCTGCTGGCATATCTTGGCGAATTTTATAATCTGCTGGGTTAACAGACACGGCTTTTACTTCAACTAAAATATCTCGGCCACTCACAACTGGTGTTGGCAGTTCAATGTCTTGTAATGCGTTAACATCAGTAATAGGCAAATTTTGTTGGTATCCGATGGCTTTCATAATCTAGCTCCAATGCCTGTTTGATGAAGTTATAGTGCCGTGTTTTTCTATTGTGAAAAAGAGACGTAATCACCAATTATTATGGTGATTAAAGTCCGTAATCGATTGGGAGGTTATTGAGTTAACGAGATGGTTAAGTGGGTTATTTGCATCAAACGGCTGTTTGAGGAAGAGGCAGAGATAAAAAATCCCCACTTAATCGAGCAGGGATTTTGATGATTATCAATGATGAATAATAGGGCTTATTACTCTTTTGTTTCAGGGTAGAGCGTGTTCCACCATTGTGGTTCATCTTTTAGATGTAAATCGAACCATGCCAATGTGGCATCCCACCAGTCAAAGCGTGCTTGGCGGCCATTAATGTGATGATCTTGCCCATTGAACTCAATCAGTTCAACCGGCTTATCCAGCATTTTGAGGGCCGTGTACATATAATGGCTTTCGCCTACTGGTACGTTAGTATCGGCATTGCCGTGAAGCAGTAACATCGGTGTATTGATTTTATCTGCATGATACAACGGGCTGTGGTCGACGTATAAATCGCGATTATTCCACGGGAAGCTGCCTTTACTAGCTACGCCTGAGTAGCCGTAACCCCACCAACCATGGCCCCAATAAGCCGATAAGTTACTGATCCCTGCGTGTGCCATAGATGCTGCAAAAATGTCAGTTTTAGTGGCTAAATACATGGTCATAAAGCCGCCGTAAGAGGCGCCCATGTTACCTACACGTTTAGGGTCAACAAAGGTGTGCTCTTTCAAGAAAGCTTGCGTACCTTCGATAATATCGTCAGCACTGTAATCACCCCAGGCGTTAACATGACGACCACTGAATGCTTGACCGTAACCGGTTGCGCCGTTTGGTTGGAGTACATATACCACGTAACCTTTTGCAGCCCAGAGGTTAAATGGCCAGCGACCTGTGAAGTTACGGGTTACAGGTGAGGTGCCACCGTAGTAATACACTAAGGCTGGGTATTGTTTGTTGGCGTCAAAATCGACGGGTAAATACACACGGCCGTCGATGTTGTGTCCATGCTTGTTGGTGAAATCGAAATCTTCAATTTTACCTAAGCGTGTATCCGCATAACTGGCAGCTTTGCTATCAAACAGTAGCGATTTTTTACCTGACTTCATAAAGTAGGCTTTTTGCGGCACTGTTGCAGAGGTGCCAGCATAAGCAATGACTGGTTTTGATAAGTCACTTGCCACACTGTAGCGGTTAACCATGTCCATGCCAGCGCTAATTTTACTGAAGCGTTTTTTGCTTAAATCAAACAAATACAGCTGGCCACGATCGCCTTCACCAACACGCAATACTAAGTCATCATTACTGAGTTTTGCCGCGCCGCCAATGGCTGGGTCAAAATCTTTACTCAGTGCAATGACCTTACCGTTAGCATCACGCCAGTAAAGCTGACCGTCATAATTATTAACCACCACTTTGGGGTCCTGAACGCCTAAGCCATTCATAAAGTCTGGCCCTGCCATGATGTACATACCGTCATCGGTATAAGTGGCTGAATTAAAGGTGCGGTACTCGCCAATCTGGGTTTCAGTTAAGTCAGCAAGATTAAGCTCAACTAGCTGAGTCAGGCCGTGAGCGGGTTGTTTATAATCCACTGGGTTACGGGTGAGTAGTAGGGTGTTGTTGTCGATGTGGCTATCGACTAGGTTACTACTGAGCTCGCCATCAGTCAGTTGGCGGATAAAACCTGAATCTTTGTCCAATAAATAAATCTGGCTGTTATTACGCCAGTAACTCCATCTATCTTCTAATGCTTTAAAGCGTTTGTTAGTGGCTTTTTCGTCTGCTTTGAATGGTTTTTGCCAGCTGAATAATAAATTGTCGCCATACCAATGCAGGTTAGAGACGTTTTCCATATCAGTTGCTGCGATATCAATACTGATGTCTGAAACTGTCAGCAATTGAATTTGATTATCAGCAACATATGCTAGCTGCTTGCTGTTGTTTGACCAGGCTGCACTTGCTGGTGCGCTGTCTTGCCAGCGATAAATCACTTCTTTATCTGAAGTGTCTATTAACTCTGTCACTGCAACGGGTTTGTTGTCATTGTTGGCTGGATAATGACTTTTGGTTTGCAGTAAATATTTACCGTTTGGCGATAAATTAAGGCTAGTAATGACTTCAGAGTCAAATAACTGCTCAGCCGATACCCGTTGGGTTTTAGTTTGGCTAAAGCTTGGCGCATCAATATCGGTTTCACCTTGCCAGTCTAGACTGAAATCGGTTTCAGTATCGTTGCCATCGGCAAGGATAAGGACTTGATGATCGCCACTTGGCAGTTTAAGTTTTGCTTCATTCGCTGCGTTAAATAAAGTGCCGTTGAGATAAATTTTCGGTGCGTGTAGACCATTGACCGTTAAGGTTCCTTGGGTAAAGCGATCCACACTCAGCTGCACTTTATAACCTAACCAGCCTTTGTCAGCTGCCGCAGTTGCTGATTGCCATGGGTAGTCTTGGCCAAATATGCGGATGTCGTCATTATCTTGTGCCAGCGCTGCGGCAAGGTTTGCGCTTAACGCATCACTATGGCTGCCAGCAGATAAGGTTTGTGAAGTGATAGTGGCGACTGGGCCAATTTGTTGAATGTTATTTCTGTCAATGTCTGCGCTATGGCTAAAGCCTGAAAACGCCAAAGCGATACTGGCACAAACCAGAGAAAGTGCTTTCATGGGGCATCCTTGTTGTTATTGATTCTGTGCTTGATTTTTTATTTTGTTTTTTATTTTGTTCTAAACCCAATATTTGACCTCACAGTGTGTCAAATCTGTTGTGAAAATGCACTGGGTTTGAGGTGGAAAAGGTTATTGAATTGCAAAAGAATATGTCAGTAATGAATTGAAATCATCTTAGCCATGAAACTGTTAGAAACACATTAACTGTCAGGCTCGATTATTAGTCTCAACTATCAGGCTCGATTATTAGTCTCGATTATTAGTCTCGATTATTAGTCTCGATTATTAGTCTCGATTATTAGTCTCAACTGTCAGCCTCGATTATCAGGCTCGATTATTAGTCTCAACTGTCAGCCTCAATTATCAGGCTTAATTATCAGCCTAAACTATCAGTTTCAACTATCTGTTTAATTAGGGGGAGTGGATCAGTGCAGCGGTATGCGATAAATATCAGCGTCATTAATCCCTTGCATGCTCACGATGATGGTATCGTCGCTTGCTGCTGCAATACTGCGCTCATTACGAATGCTCATTGCGGGTAATTTAAACGCTATCTCGCTTTCTCCATTGGAGGTTAAGCGCTTAATTAAATCATTTTCGTCGCTACGCTCAAGATAATACAACGCATTATTTTGGAAGAAAAAGCTGCCCCAATCTTTGGATCTTAATGTGTTATTAACCTTAATGGGCTGTGTTGAACCTGCTGCTAAATAGTAAATGCCTGCGACATTGTCTAAGGTGTAATACATGCCTTGATTATTATCTTCAACGGCATATTTAATGTTGTCATTGAGGATGAGTTTTACCTGTTCACTGGCTAAGTCATATTGATAAAACCCCCACTGCTCATCAATCAGCGAGGAGTAATAAACGCGACTGCCATCAACCGAGAAAGAAGCGTAACGAACGTTACCTTTAACTTGTGGAATTTTCACTAAGCTTTGGTTGGCGGTATCGCCTAAATACAGTTCGTTGTAATCCAAGCCTTTGGTTCTTATCGGGGCGACATACATTGAATTCTGGGGCGATGTTGCAGGAATACTGACCATTCCCATTCCATCTGTCAGCATGGTATTTTTATTATCTTCTTTTAACCATAACTCCCAGTCTCCTGAACGATTAGAAAGAAAAATGAGCCCATCTGTTTTGGCAAAGTATTGGCCGTATAAATCCCGTGATGATGAAATCAGTTGTTTGACGATACTGCCATCTGTCAATGAACGCTGGGTAATGAATTCCTGTGAAATATGTCGCGAATAATACAAGTCATTGGTGGCTTCACTGATAGTGATACTGCTGATAGTTTCATCTTGGTGGAAGCTTGATAATGTTTGTGTGTCAAAGTCGTAGCGTTGGATGATAAATGCCGCTTCTCTTAATGCAGTAAAATACAATAAATTGCTGTTGTGATCCCAATCTAAGCCAATGACTAAGGTTTCATTATCTGCAATGACCTCAGTTGTATTGGTGCTAAGAGTATGGAGCATGACTTTGGCTATCATATTTTCTTGTGATCGCATGATGGCTAATTGACTTGAGTCAGCTGACCAAGTCACCATCAAATCGTGTTCACCGGCAATAGGCGAGGTGAGCGCCGTGACGGTGTTGTCGCTGAAGCGGTATTGATGAATGACTGAACGATTTTCTTTTGCTTTTGAATATGCTAAATATTGGCCGTTGGGCGACCATTCAAGGCTGTGTAAATAGCCTTTACTTATACACCCTGAATCTATTTGTTTATCTTGGTTGGTAATTAAATCCCGTACATGTATGAAGCACTGATTATCTGCAGTATGGCGCATGTATGCCAATGAGTGTCCATCAGGCGACCAAGTCGGTACGCCTTCAGTGTCTTTACTCATCGAAATTTGCCTCAATGGCGCTTTATCATCATCAAGATCTTTAATATACAAGTGGCCCTTTGCATTGGCTTTACGCCATTGAAATGCCATAAAACGTCCGTCTGGCGAAATCGCTGCGCGCTCTTCCACTCCTTCAAAGTTGGTAATGCGCTGTGGCGTGATAGACGTGTTTACTGTATTTGATTGGGTCAGTTTATTAGCTGATTGCACCGCAAATAAGCCTATTGCGGCTAGCATTAACACGGTAACAGCGATGAAAACATTTTTTTTATGTTCGACGGTTTCGCGAATGACGTTGCTATTCGTTTTTATGATGGGAGTGGGCTGTATTAATAACTGATAACCGACTTTAGTGACGGTTTTAAAATAATGTTCAGGCTGTTGCCCTAGCTCTGAAAAGGACTTCCTCAGCTGCCAAATCGCATTACCAGTGCCACGTTTTCCGACTTCAATATTACCTTGCCATACCTGTTCAATTGCCTGTTCTTTAGTGACAGTTTGTTCAGGGTACAAGATCAGTAACTTCAAAAATTCGAATACTTTTGCAGGTAACGCAACCGTATTGTCATTTGAAGTGATGGTCATGTCATAACAGTTGATAGTGCATTGACCAATTTGATATCGCTGATATGGAAGAGAAATCATGAATGCAGCATAAACTCCTGAGTATTTTCTAATTATTATTATGTTCAGAGGATTATTTTGTCATAGCGGCTAAAAATGAAGTTTTATTTGATTTTCATTTAGTCGTCATATTTGATTGATGCGTTTTACGCATTACTAAATAACCTTGAGTAACATAACCGATCTATTAATTTTTGAAACAAACAATGAGTTTTTAAATTTGAGGAGATGAAACTAATTGCTATTTTTAGCCTTTAATAACATGGGTTTAATTGTTATTAAGTAAATGTTAATTATATGTTTCAATTTGTATCCTAAAGAATAAAAAAGCGCCCTGAGGCGCTTTTTATTCACTTTGATGAGATTAACTCATTATTTCTGTCTACGGCGTAAACCGAATAAAGCTAATAAGCTAAGGCTTAAAAAGCCTAGGCTACCGCCATCATCATTATCCGCTTCTGGCTCTGGTACAACTACAGGAGCATTAATGGTCATGGTGAAACTGGCTTCAGTTTTATTAACCATATCATCAGCTGTTACTACAACATCATAAACACCTGCAGCAGCGGTACCTGCTATCATACCTGTCTTGCTATCAATGTTAATGCCTTCTGGTAAGCCTGTGGCGCTAAATGTTAATGCATCACCTTCAGCGTCGCTAAAGTACATTGATGCATCAATTTCAGCAGCTTGTTGGTCAGCCATAGTGACCGCAGGCATAGCTTCATTTAATACAGGAGCAATATCATTAACATTATTGATGTTAATCATCACTTTAGATACTGCCGTGAAAACTTGACCTTGCTTGCCGATCACTTCCAACTCATAGCTAGTGTTGCCAGCATCATAGTCTAATGCTTCAGGGTTATTGACCACAATCTCACCGATATTGGTCACAGTGAATGGGTCGCCAGGGATCGCTTTAGCCAAAGAAATAGAGTAAGGAGACCATTCTGCTTCAAAGTTACCGTTGGCAAAGAAGGTTTCAGCATCTAATTCAACCGTTGCAACAACACTGCCCATTTCTGCGTCTTCATTGATGCTATGCATTTGACCATCTTTTGGATGCGGTATAAATGCATATGAGCCTTGGCCAGAAGGTACAGCCATTGCCCAGTTATCTTCAAGGCTCATCATTAGCATGCCATGGTTATCACAACCTATGCTGCCAAAACCGAAGGTAAAGCTACAGGTGCTCGCCACACCTAGCTCAACACTTTCACCTGGCGCTAAAGTTTCCATGGGACTGTATTGCTTGGTTTCACCTTCTTCAATAAGGCGAGATATCATTGGAAGTGCACCAGAATTTGTTTCCACCTCCTTCATTTCACCCGTCATCCAATCAAAGTAACTTGAGGCTTCAGTTTTGCCGTATTTAACCGGGTTAAAGAGAATGATCGGCTCACCTAAGTTGGCAGCGGCATCACGGTCAGTACCAAATATCCAACCCTGATTTTGATCAAAGTCTTCAACGCTTGCCATGTTTTCGCCGTGGTAAAGTTCATCCATACAATATTGAGCGACGAAATTCTTACCATGTGCAGTGACATAAGTCGGTAAGCTTGATTTAGTGTAACGGCCATAATGGTCGGTCCAATCATATTCTTTTTTGAAATCAATGTACCAAGATTGTGGCTGACCATTTTCATCGACTTCAATGAAACCGCTCATGCCGACTTGGGTGGCTTCATCCCATGCATATGGGTCGCCAGTGACTTCTTGATCTAATCCTTGATCAATAACAAATTGTTCTTGATAAGCGCTCCAATAAACTAGGGCTACGCCCGCTTTATCAAAGTGGTTTGCCATGCCAACATCGTTAGGTTTAAAAAACTGACCAGCCACAACCATCTTTTTACCTGATGAACACATGGCTTCATCATAAACACCACCCGCCACAGTTTTTAACATGTTGCCTTGGGTGTTTTCTTTGCCTACAGGAACTTGTGTGCGGTTATACATGGCAGGGAATACTGCATAGGTGGTGTCAGTAGTACTTTCATTAGTAAACTGCTGAACATGGGCGCCAGCGTCAGCGGAAAACTTAGCCGTCAGTTCAGTACTATGTTGTTCTTCAAAGGTATTAAAGTTGCGGGATATTTTACTGCTGTTACGTGGCTTGGCTAACCAGCTAATGGCAATAGTTGGCACTTCATCTGCGGTTAATTGTAATTGACCCGATAGTTCAATCGCCTGCCAATTTTCTATGGTTAAGTCTGTACCCATTTTCATTGGCCAGTTTTCAAGTTGGTCAAAATTAACCACCATGGTCACTGGGAATACAACAGTTTGACCTGCTGGTACGCTGATGGTTGAAGGGTATTCCCATGTTAGAGCTGGAGTGCCACTTTTCTCTATGCTATTTAAAGCAACATCATAGGTTACTGTTTCTTCTGATAAGTTTTTAAGTTGCACTTCTTTCATGAAGCGCTGAGTACCAGTGCCTTCGTGGAAGCCAAAATTTAAATTCGGCTGATAGCTACCTTTCTCCCAAGCTACGGCATTTGACATTAATGCAGCGTCAATGTTCTCGACACCGCTACCTATGAGGGTAATTTCACCTTGCTTGTCATTACGATCCATAATCGCGTTGTTGGCCGTGTTCATCAATAAAGCTTTGATTTCGATCATTGATAATTCAGGGCGTTTAGATTTTAGTATCGCAGCGGCAGCAGCCACTCGTGCAGCAGCCATGACGGTATCAGACTCGGTGTCCATCTCATCACCGCCACCGACAACAGCCACGTCGATGTTTTCAGCATAACTGACCATATCAGGTTTAGTGTAATTGGTTGCTCCACGCACAGGACCATAAGGTGTTTTCTCAGTCACCATCATATTGTCTTCAGCGTCAGCTGTGATACCGCCAACACTTAGGGCACTAGGTGCCGCGCCACGCCATGTCATATTGAAGTTATTGTCGTACCACTCTCCGCCGTTACCTGCATTAACCACGACTAAACTGCCTAATGCTGAGGCCATTTGAATAGCATATGCTTCAATCACAGCGCTAGAAACGCCATCATCATGCTCGGCATAGAATGCATTACCGCCGAGGGCGTCAACGACAATGATGTCGGCTCTGTCATCAAAACTACCATCTTGATTTGGATCCAGTGCGTACTCAAGTGCCATTATGAAGCTACTTGAAGTTTCTGCAGTTAAGCTATATCCATTACCCCATGGGTCAGAAACGTTTGAGGTTTTGTAGGCTGCAATTTTAGCACTAGGCGCTAAGGCATGTACTACACTGGCTAAGCGAGTACCGTGTCCTGTATTGTGAGTTGCACCATCATAATCACGAGTAAAGTACACGTTTTGATCTATTGGGTTAGGATCAAATCCCCAACCTGCATCACTGGCTAAATCCATACCTTCAACCACGACTTCAGTCGGGAAACCATCAAACGCATTGACTGAGTTCTCCATCGCTGTGGCATAAGTTTCCACCGTGCCATCGCCGCCTAATGACGTGTGAGTATAATCCACACCACTACCAATAATGGCGACTTTAACGCCTTCGCCAGCGGTTAAATCATCTGATAATGCAGGTGCTTTAATTGAATCAGTTGCTGGTATTGCAGTATTGGCTGTTTTAAGGGCATTGCGAGGAACTTGAATAGGAGCAGCTGCGACGACAACCGATTGAACACCTGGCATTTTTTTGATTGTTTCGATGTAGCTGGTGTCTGCCTGAACTCGAATAAAGTTACTGACAAGCTTTGAGCCTGGTAGGGTTTTAATGTTGCCATCAAGGGCTTTTATGTCGTTAATGATTGCTTGTTGATTGGTTTCGATTTGCTGTAAAGATGCAGCAAATTTTTGCTTGTTGTTAATAGTTGCCTTAGTCAATGAACCCTGTTCTGACAGATAAACAAATAGAGTGGCATTTTGTGTTTGCGCTACTGAACTTGAGAATGCAGATAAGGTATCTGTTTGTGTGGCGGCATAGACTGCAGTAGGTGCTAATGCTGCTAGCGCGATACAGCTTGCGAGTTTTGACTTCTTAAATGACATAGGGTTTCCCTTCAAAGTTAACGTTTAATCGTTTTATTATTTTTTTGCTTGAGTAGCCTCTTGCTTCCTCGGCGAGTTAAGTCAGAACAGTCCTGCTCAACACTCGTACATAAGGTTTTCATTCAATTGCAGCTAAACCACAAGTTAAACGCTGTTGATTTTGTTTCTTTTATGTTTCATAAAACTTTCAATTGCTTTTAAAACAATAAGATACAGATTGCATTTTTTGAGGTTTCTTTGATGAGTTACCAGATAATTGTCATATTTTTGTGTTAGGAGCCATAATGACTTTTTTTAGTGATAGTTTGATACATATGGATACAAGTGTGGTTTGTAACTGCATGAAAAAAAAGGAATTGAAAGAAAATTGAAGCTTAAATGAAATCGAATAGTCGCCGTATATTTGCCTCGCAATAAATCAATCGAGTATCAAGGTTATAGCAAACAACAACATTCCAATTTGCAGGCTAACACTCAAGATTATCCGCGGTCGGTTTGTGAGATAAATAATAATGATAACGAGGAAGACATTGTGACGTCGATTTATAAAAAGAGCTTAATAGCCGCTGCATTATCTTTAGCTTTCGCCCCTAGCATCAATGCCAATGTTATTGATACTCGAGGGTTGGATACGGATGGAAATGTACCTAATCTGCGCTTAGCTACAACAAGTAAGCGTAATATTGAAAATCTTTATATTGTGCTTTTAGATGATCAGCCATTGGCAACATACCGTGGTGATGTTGATAATTTAGCGGCGACGAGCTTGCTAAGTAATCCAACTAATAGCCGTAAAGGTAATGGCGTATTAAATATTAACAGTGCCGCCAGCCAGAACTATATTCAGTATTTGAAAAGCCAAAGACAACAAACGCTTGCTCAAGCCAAGTCACGACTCAATCGTCAAATCGAAATTAAAAGTGAATACCAAATTGCCTTAAATGGGTTTAGTACTGAACTATCAGATAAAGAAGCACAAACGCTTGCTTCAGTTGCTGGGATTAAAAGCGTTAAAAAAGTCGAATTACGTCACATCAATACAGATAGCGGCCCGTCACATATTGAAGCACCAAGTGCATGGGATGGCACTGCAACTGGTGTTAGCAGCATGGGTGAAGGTATCACAGTAGCAATTTTTGATACCGGTATTAATGCAATGCATCCTTCATTTGCTGACGTTGGTGCAGATGGTTATGACCACACTAATCCATTAGGCGAAGGAGTTTACACCGGTGATTGTGCCAAGTCAGAGTTAGCACATTATTGTAATGACAAGCTCATCGGCATTTGGGGGCATCCTGAACTTCTTGCTGATTATACCCCTGAAGGTGATGATTTAATTGCCATAGATCATAACGGCCATGGCTCTCATGTAGCATCAACCACAGCTGGTAATGTGGTTAAAAATGTCCCAGTGTTTAATGCTGTCGGCGAGGAAGCAGAATTTAGCCTAGGCGAAATCAGTGGTGTTGCTCCTCATGCAAATATTATTTCATATCAGGTGTGTGTGGCTGATGGTAGTTGTTGGACTGATATCACTGCTGATGCCGTAGAGCATGCAATTGAGCATGGTGTAAAAGCCATTAACTATTCAATCGGTGGCGGCGCAAGCGATCCATGGAATGATAGCGATGCAATGGCATTTCTAGCAGCACGTGAAGCGGGCATTCATGTTGCTGTGGCAGCGGGCAATGACGGCCCTGGCGCTGAAACTGTTGGCTCTCCGGGTAATGCTCCGTGGTTAACCACCGTAGCGGCTTATACCCATGATCGTAACTTCACAGACAAGGACGTCACCCTAACAGGAGGAGATTACGACTTAGAAGCACTATCAGGTAAAGGAGCGACTAGCGGAATATCAGGGGATATTGTGTTTGCTGGTGACTTTGGGGATGCGGGTTGTCTTGAGCCATTTGATGCAGGCACATTCTCAGATCAAATTGTTGTATGTGAACGTGGTGAAATTGCTCGAGTGAGTAAGGGAACAAATGTGCTTGCTGGTGGTGCAAGTGGTTTAGTGCTTGTTAATGTCACCAGTGTTGATGAAACCGTTGATGCAGATTTACATGTATTACCCGCGATTCATCTGGATATTGACCAAGGTCAGTCGCTCATGGATTGGTTAGCACTAGGCAGTGACCACACCGCCACCATTGGTGCATCAGTGATGGAAAAAGATCCTTCTAAAGCCGATATTGCCGCTTCGTTTACATCTCGCGGTCCAGAATCAATTATGAATCGTTGGTTAACGCCACATATTGCAGCGCCTGGTGTGGCAATTTATGCGGCTAATACCGAGTACCAACCTTGGCATGACGACGCTAATAAAAACGAATCACCATTCACCTTCATGGATGGTACATCAATGGCGACACCACATATTACTGGTGCTTATGCCTTGATTGCCGCATTGCGACCTGAATGGACACCTGCGCAGGCTCAGTCAGCGCTAATGCTCAGTGCTGAAACCGACACTTTACTAGAAGATGGCGTGACCCCTTCTGACTTCTTCGTTGCTGGAGCAGGTAGTGCACGTATTAATGCTGCGCTAAATGCCGGTTTATTAATGGACATGTCTCATGATGATTACCTTAATGCAAACCCTGGCTTAGACGGTGTCCCTGAAGACATGAACATAGCATCTGCATTACAAAATGAATGCATGATGGAATGTAATTGGACTCGTACCTTTACAGCAACTGCAGACTCAACTTGGGCTGTGACTGGTTCTTCTGATACAACGGGTATGTCGGTAAGTGCTACACCAAGTAGCTTTACATTAGCAGCGGGTGAAAGTATTACTCTCGATGTGACAGCATCTATTGGTAATGGCTACGCATCAGAATATGGCATGGGGCATTTAGTATTAACCCCAAGCGATAATGGTTTAACACCCTCAAAAATGCCGATTATTGGTAGCTTTGTTGCAGGGAGTTTCCCAAGCGATGTGCAATTATCAACAGCAAAAGATAATGGCAGTGCAGAAATCTCAGGAATTACTACCGTTGGATCAAGTGATTTACAGGTAGGTGTATTTGAATTAGCTGAAGTGGAAGTGATTGAAACGACCATTCCGCGTGATGACAGTGATAACTCATACTGGCCAACTAATGTCTATAATGACCCTAGTAAATATTATTCTCAGTTAATTAATGTGACCCCAAATACTAAACGTATTGTGGCAAGAGTAAAGCATACTAGTTCACCAGATTTAGATATGTATATTGGTCGAGATAGTAACTATAACGGCCGTCCTGATAATGCATTAGAGATGGACCCTCTGATATGTATGAGTGCAACAGAAACTGCTTATGAAGTGTGTGAGATTAATGATCCAGAGCCAGGTTCATATTACGTAACAGTGCATAACTTCGGTGACTTTTCAGCACCTTCAGATGTTGAAGATGAAATGATTTTAGAGCTTGCAATCATTGGTAAAGATGATGGCGCGTTGACAGTAGATTATAAGTCGGAAGTCGGTAGTAATGAAGATATTGAACTGGTGCTAAATTGGAATAAGCCGTTAAAGTCAGACACCTTATATACTACGGTATTGGAGTTAGGTACTGGTGTAGATGTGAAAGACAATATCGGTTTAATGCCTATTGAGCTTTATCGCACTCCAAGTTTTGCTTTTAGTAGTATTGATGTTGATGCTGCCGATACAGGTGATATCGTCACTTTATCTATTGCCTTAACAGATAATATCACTGATGAAGAGCGTACCATTACTGTGTCAGCAACCATTCCACAAGGGTTAAGTATTGATAGTGATAGCCATGAAGGAACACTTGAAGGTGATATGATCAGCTGGGAAATGGTTCAAGCAGCGAATGAAGCTGGGCAAACGATTGTTGTAGCTTTTGATACTCAAGCCATTGTGATGTCGCAAGCATTAACGTTTAACGTGTCTCATCAGGTAGGAGAGCTAAGCTTATCTGATGAACTTGCTCCAGTGATGCTTGAAGGGATCCCTGTTGCCATGATTAATGGTGCCACTTCGGTGTCATTAACCGCTGATGAGTCTACTAGCGTGACATTAACTGCTGCTGGTAGTACAGCACCAAATACTGACGACGAGCTGACTTACACTTGGACTCAAGTTTCTGGCCCTGTGGTAACCTTTGCTGATGCAACAGCGATGGAAACTGAGCTAACGCTACCTGCCGTTGATGCTGACGGTACGGCAGTAATTGAGCTAGTGGTGAGTAACGGTAATAAAACCGCAGTAGCGGCAGTGGCTAATATTGCCATCACGGCTGAGGTGATTGCACCGACACCAGAGCCTGAATCAGGTTCAGATTCAAGTGGTGGTGCAATGGGAGGATTTATCCTATTAGCAGGTTTATTAGGCTTTAGACGTAAAAAAGCGTCAAAATAAACCGAATCTAAGAGGCATAAACTTGTTACCAAACCGCATCTTTTGATGCGGTTTTTTTATTTTTAAGGGTTTGAATACTTACTTGAAAAAGCTTGGCTGTTTTTATGTCAGCGACTTGATATCAAAGATTTTATATCATTGACTTGGCACTTAGTCGGAAACAGGAATTCAACTCAATACATCATTTAAAATCTAGCTATGGAATGATGTAATCGCATTAACTTCTTAAAAGTGCATTGAGTGATCTTTTTTCACTATACTCAAATATATATTAAAGGTGCTATTGTTTATTTTCATATAAATGTCATAACGTTAGAGCATGGTGATGGCTAATTAAGTCGATTAAGTCGATTAAGTCGATTAAGTCGATTAAGTCGATTAAGTCGATTAAGTCGATTAAGTCGATTAAGGTGAAAGGGGATGTTTATGATTAAAAGATTAATACTTATCTGCTCAATGCTGCTACTGACAGCCTGTACAGCATCTGAGTCAGCACAAAAGAAAGCTGCGCTTTATCAATTTGATGAGCTGGTTGAAGTCAATTCAATCGATAATTTTCGTATGGATGGCTGGCGCACTATGGATAACCGAACCGTGTTTGTTGATAGTCGTCCTCGGGAAACATATTTGTTGGTATTAAATGGTGTTGATAGTAATTTGAAGTTTGCTCAAGCTTTAGTAGTCTCGTCCAGAATGGGTAAAGTGACTGTCGGCTTTGATAGCGTTATGACAGGATCAGAGCCAAGATCTAGAACCCAGATTAAGAAAATTTATCGCATCGAAAGTAAAGAACAAGAGCAACAGGTTAGAGCGAAAATTGAATCGTTTTCTGAAAAAGACTAATTGATTAAGATATTTCACTCACCCTGTCTGTGTGGGATATCAGAAGAAGCCACATTGCATATGTGGCTTTTTTGTTATTATCAGCCATAATCTATGGTTAGACTTAATTAGTGGAAGTTGCTGCAATTTAATTTCCATAAACTACGCTATATAGATGCGTATCTACTATTTATTCAGTTCGATATAAAATTATACTAATAAGAATGGAATTGGAGTTCACATTGTTAGCTAAAACATCATTTACTTATAAGGTCTTAAAATTCACATTTGCCATTCTGAGTTCAATATTGAATCTTGCTCAAACTACTAAATCTATAGTGAGTAAAATCATACTAGCGTTGCCAATGATAATCTTGAGCCAACAAACTGTGGCTGAGGGCTATCATTTTGTGGGAGTTGAAGGCTCTTCTATTCAAAATATCGGTAAGTTAGTTTTTCAACAGTTGTGCATTGAACAACAATTAAATTGCGATGTTGAAATGCTACCTGCACCTCGTGCTGAGCGCAGTATGGTTGCTTCACAGGCTGTAGGTGAAGTGATGCGAGTGTGGAGTTACGGTGAAGAACATCCCACCTTTATTAGAGTACCTACATCTTATTACAGTGTTAAAACGGCAGTGTATGTTCGAACTGGAAGTAACATTAACGTTCAAACCTCCGCAGATTTAAAGGGGCTGACTATAGGAGTGTTAGAAGGCGTTAAGCATAGCCAAAACTTAGCTATTGAGGCAAAAAGTGTGATTAAGGCTTCAACGCCAGAGCAGTTGGTGAACTTGCTTACCAGAAAGCGTGTTGATGCCATAGTGAGCAGTTATGTTGATGGAAAAGCCACCATTGCAGCAATGAATGCTGATAAGACCGTTGAGTTGTCAGCGGTAACAGATACTCATCCTGTGTATATTTATATTCACCCTAACCATGCTGAATTAGCGCCAATTATTGATAATACAATCAACAAGCTTATGGCATCAGGTGAGATGAACAATATTATTTTAGAAGCTGAAAGCAATTCTTTTTAAAATACTGCTTTGTGTTTTACATGTCATGCTCGTGTCATTCTATAGTGCTGACTTGTGTAGAGTAGGCATGCGCTTATCATTTAATATTTAGCATTAAAGGTTTACCTAGAAGCGGTTTCTAACCTGAAATCGCCATTCCCAATCATCGACATTTTCGCCGTTGGTAAAAGGCACCGCTAAATCAATATGGCCAACACTGCCGTAACTCGATTTAGAAGAATATATCCGAGCACCAATCCCAACACTGCCAATGGGAGTCGTGACTTCATTGTTTGCATCTGTTCCGCCAAAGGCATGCCCCATGTCCACGAAAGTTGCCCAGCCTAATTCGGCTAGCTGATACAAATTAATGTTTGGGTAATATCTGACTTCGCCAGTGACCAGCCATTGATTATCACCGTATTGATAATTATTGGGGTAGCCACGTACGCCGGTGTCATCACCTAAAGCAAATGGCTTATCGAGATAGTTATTTTGTGAGGTCGCAATACGGGTTTTGGCATAGGCTGTCCACTTGGGGTGAATTTTATAAAAGTATTCAGCTTGTGCACTGATGTTATAAAAGTCTTTTTGGCTGGTGTTAAAGCTGGCTTGGCCACTAAAGTTTAGGAGTAGCAGGTTTTTATCTTGTTGATACCCCCTGCTAGAACTCATATTCAGATGGTAGCCTACAGAGGAGTTTTCATCGACATCGTTAGTCTCAATCCCAAGCCGTGCATAATGGCGCCAGCCTAGGTTAAAGTCTTCGTTGTTATTAATAAGATGGATATTAGTAAATACATGATAATCATCTTGTAGGTATTCAAACCCAAGCCAAGGATACATAAAGTCGCGGTCTTGAGGTAAAGCGCCATTTGGAAAAGTGTTACTGGGGGCAAATTGATGCTTGTCTTGGGTGATACCTAGGGTGATCCTTGATAAGTCTGCTTCAGTTTTATTTAACAGCCAACCATAAGATAGAGCGGCATAATCAACATTATGTTCAAATTCATTAATGTCTTCGCCATTTTGCCTTAGGGTATCGAGTCTTTGGTCTGTTAAATACTCAGCAAAATACTGATTTTGACTATCTAGCGAATAAAATGGCTTATTAAAATAAAGATGTACTGCTTGACCGTCACTATTATCATAAATATTGGCTGAAACAGTGGCGTGTTTAATGACTTTAAGGGGCGCGCTAACACCAAATTTATAACCGGTTCTATCAGCATTTGATTGATATTTTAGGCGCGTTTTAATCCCCAGTCCCATGAGGTTATCTTCTTTTATCCCTACTGAATATTTAGTTTCACCGCCGCTAGAGCTTAAGCTAAAAGTGGGGAGTAAAGACCAGTTATCCCAGGTTTCGACAACCACAGTTTGTTCGTGGGTATCGGCATCAGGGGCTTTTTTCGAAGTATATATTTTGGCGTCACGTAAATATGGTTCAGCGCGTAATAGGCGTTGGGATTCTGCAAAGGTTTTCTCGCTGACAACATCACCTTCTTCAAAAGTGAGTTTGTCTAAGATAGTGGGTTCAGTGGTATTAATGTGTAGCCAATTAGCCCAGTGATGGATAAAAAAAGCATCGGGATCGGTTTCATCGAAAATAGCATTACTGACCACGACAATGTTATCGACTGTCATAGGGGCTTGTTGGTTTTTTTCAGCTACCGCTTTTTCTGCTTTTGGCTGCTGGTTAGCATTTGCCGTATGAATGGGCAGAAGGAGTATGCTGACAACGATAAGTCTCAGTGCGCATTGAGATAAATTTATCGCTATTTGTTTTGTTTTTATTATTAATACCTACCCAATTATTATTAAAGGTGATGCTAATTAAGCTATTGAGTAAATAGAGGTTTAATCTTGAACCTTGAAATTATTTACCTTTAACAAGTATGGCGGGTATTCAAAGTTTCGCTGATTTTTTACAATAATAATTACGGGTTGTAGATCCTTCAAGATTGTTTTTGCTGCGAGCTGTTGTTCACTTAGACTGGCTAAAGCTGTGTGGTGTAGTCATGCTACAGAAAAAGCCTATAAGGTAATAAAATGAGCAACAAACGCTGCCTGAAGGGGCGGCTATAAACGGATTATGCTTGGTTGAGTTAATTCTTGCGAACAAAGAGTGTTTAGATTGTTAGGCAGAAATACACTCAACGCGCTTAACTTGTTTTGTTTCGAACAAAAAATAACCAGCAAAGCTCAACCTGCAAAGGTCAGCTGGCCCTAGCGCTTTTTGATTAAAGCTGCGCAGCGATGAACTTTATCATCCGTATTGTAAACGTAAAAAAGGAGCCTCATCAGGGCTCCTTTTAGAAGGGGTCACCATGGACGATGAGCATCATCCATTGTTAAGATTGCAATTAATGTTTAGAAACGACCTACAATACCGATACCAGCGCCGAAACCATCAGCATCAGAATCAAGTACTTTTGATAGTTCAAACGTTGCAGAGAAAGAATCTGACATACGTAACCAGTAAGCTGTTTTTAGTGCAAAGTTATTATCTGAACCGTCATCTGAATAACCAGCACCAACAGACCATGCTTTAGTAACATACCAATCAGCATTTAAGTCGAAAGTGTCATTATCATCAGTATGGAGCCACATAGCGCCTAAATCGACACCTGAAGTGCTTTCAAGCGCAAGGAAACTACGGATTTCTGCACCAAAAGATGATTCTATATTATCACTACCGTCAGTGTAGAAAACTGCAACTTTTGAGCTGTCATTGAAGTAATAACCTACATCAACTTTGTATACACTGAAATCGACAACGTCAAAATCAAGTTTCTGATATGCGCCGCCAACGAACCATTTATTATCAAATACATAAGTACCATCAATACCAATGCTATCAAAATCAGCAGCATCAAACATTGAGTAGTCAGCACCAATGTTTGTTGTTTGGGCTAAGAAGCCATTTAGCGCATATGGACTTTCATCTTGAGAAACAGGAGCGGTGTAATAACGGTAGTTAACATTCCATGCTCCGTCGCCGAATTCTTCAGAATTAGCAGAGTATTTAAGACCCGCTTCATGTTGAAATGGTGCATCTTGAGCTGCCATAGCAGGTAATGCGAATAAACTAGTTAAAAGTGCTAAAGCTGTAACGTTTTTCATCAATCATTCCTTTATTTGATTTATTGTCGCTAGGTAATTCAAGCAAGATAGGCAATGGTGAAGTCAAAAAAAGGTTATTCATCCATAAACCTAAATGCAGCCTAACGTCATAGTCGGGCCACATGCTTTCCTAGCGGCGCACAAGGTAATATAGATTGATAAACAAAGAAACGATTTTATTTAAATTGCTGAAAATAAATGATTTTTACTAATTATTTAGGGTGGGTGTAACCGTTGGGTACAACAAATAGTATTAGTGAAGGGCGTTATTTTTAGCGGAAACGAGAGATGACTATTTTGCTTAAACAAAAAAAAGGGAGCTAAATGCTCCCTTAATGATCAAGCGCTAACCGTTAAGTTACAAGCTTCTTCTCGGTGGCACGATAACGTTGGCAAAAATCAACCCTGCGATCAAGGACATGAAAATTAAGAAGATTTGGGTGCCAATATGCGCTTGATCCAGCATGGTTTCACCCGAAATCATCGTATTTAAGCCTATATAGGTTTTACTTCCGGGCACTAAGATAACGATACCTTGAAGCAGGGCGATAGAAACTGGCGCTTTCATCCAACGAGCATAAAGGTTTGAGTATATGCCAACAGCCAATGCACCGACGAAAATACCAATAGATTCGCCTAAATAAAGGCCACCTAACATGGCTGAAAAATAAGCCACGATACCAGCGCAAATGCCCCATGGTGAATCTTTAATGCGGGCTTTAAAGATGATAACTAATGCCATTGATAATAGCGGAACAGCCGCCCAAGAGGCGTAGCGAGGCAAGGCGTCTGGTTCAATATATACCGATTCGCCGAACATTACTTTACCCAGTGTCATCCCAAGCACGGCGCCAAAATACAGTTTAAATAACAGCATTATCGCATCCATGATGCGCGCGGTTCCTGATATTAAATCGCGAGCAGCAAGCTCAGCAAGACCGAGTGTTAACGCTAAACCGGGCACAAAAATAATGATGCCAGATAAAATCACCACCGGAATATTGATGCTGGGGTCAATCACAGCAGCAATGCCGCAGGTTAAAATTGCACAAACAACCGCGGCTAACGGTTCGAGCATTTCTGCAACACGCTTAGATCTTTCAGCCCAAAAAACCAAACCGTAAACAAGTAATCCGAGCATGCCTGACCAAAATACGTCATTCCAGCTGGTATCCATCAGCATGGCAAAAGCACCCGCACTAATGCCAAATGACATCAAGGTTAAGCCGTGCCCATAAGGATTAGGTTTGTTAGCTATTTCTTCTAATCGGTCTAATGCTTCAGATAGTGTGCGTTGACCCGTGCTGAGCTCTTCCACCAAATCAAAGGTACGAGCCAATGAGCCTAAATCTAAATCGCCAGGTTTTACTCGCGCAACATGGTTATATTCTTGCTCGGTGTCATGTTGCAATACAAAGGTCATCGAAGTCGGGGAAATTAGAAAGTATCCCTCAATTCCCAGTGTAGAAGACACGGTTTGTAAATGAGATTCGAGTCGATATGCAGGGGTACCAAATTTATGCAGGGCTTTGCCTAATCTTATGATAAATCTGCGTTTTTCAATGAAGCTGGAATCGTTCATTAGGCCTGTATCACTCTAGTCAATTTGGGTAGTGGTTAGTTGGCGCGAATAGTAACCGAAATGGGGGTGGCTGAATACCTTCAAATCATCAAATCTTTGTTAAAAATGTGATAATTCCATTTTGGCTCAATCTGTATAGAATGAATACTCCATTGTAGTCACTAAATGGCTTTATGCTGTAAAAAATAACAATAAGGAAATATCGAACATGTCATTGATGATTTCAGGCTTTTACGCAAGTATCACAGCGTTATTAGCCATTGGGCTATCGATACGAGTGATTAAACAAAGACGGCTTAACAAAGTCGGTATCGGCACTGGTGGCAATAGCGATTTAGCCTTAGCAAAACGAGTACACGAGAACCTACTTGAAAACGCACCTATGGTGCTGATTTTGTTCTTGCTGGCAGAATATAATGGTTTGTCTGCGGCACTATTACATTGTTTTGGTACGGTTTGGATTGTGGCGCGGTTATTACATGCTATCGGACTGACAGCAGGAAAAGGCGGCGTGCATTTTGGACGGATCTGGGGTGTTTTACTGACTTGGGTGGTGACTATCGGCTTAGCGATTGTAAATATTGGTTTTTTTATCGGTTTATAAGATAGTTAAGCTGCAAAATTTATAAAGTCATTGTTTTTAATAAGGTTATAATATTATCCTAAAACAACAAAAACACCATAATTGGTGTTTTTTTAGTCACACTTGCTGTGGCGTAACTGCTATACTCCGCCTCCAGAAAAAAGTTGGGTGAGTTGAACTAAACTTGATGTAGTGCAACTCACCAGATTGATGATGTTTTAATGTAGGCAAATCTCATGCAAGTTGAATCCACGTTATTTAATTACCCAAGATACTGGGCCGAATGCTATGGCACGGCGCCGTTTCTTCCTATGTCTCGAAAAGAGATGGATCAACTTGGTTGGGATAGTTGCGACATTATCATTGTCAGCGGCGACGCTTATGTCGACCATCCAAGCTTTGGTATGGCTGTTATTGGTCGTATGCTCGAAGCCCAAGGTTTCCGTGTTGGTATTATTTGTCAGCCTGACTGGTCGAATAAAAATGACTTTATGAAGCTAGGCCGCCCGAATTTATTTTTCGGTGTTACCGCAGGCAACATGGACTCGATGATTAACCGTTACACTGCCGATCGCCGTATTCGCAGTGATGATGCTTACACCCCAAATGATGAAGGCGGTAAACGTCCAGATCGCGCAGTGACTGTTTACACCCAGCGCTGTAAAGAAGCCTTTAAAGAAGTGCCAGTAGTAATTGGTGGTATTGAGGCAAGCTTACGCCGTATCGCCCATTATGATTATTGGTCTGACAAAGTGCGTCGTAGTGTCATTTTCGATGCCAAAGCCGATATCTTGATATACGGTAATGCCGAGCGTCCGCTGGTGGAAGTGGCTCATCGCATTGCTAACGGCGAGAAAATGGCCGATTTACACGACATTCGTGGTACAGCCGTCATTCGTCACGAGCCATTGCCGGGCTGGAAAGGCATGGATTCTCGCAAGCTCGACCAACTGCATAAAATCGATCCAATTCCTAACCCCTATGGCGCGGATGATGTGGGTTGTGAAAAGCTTTCTGGCCCAACAGATAAGAAAATTTTTGATAATGATGCGCCTAAAGCCATCAGTGTGCAGCCTGCAAGACCAAAGCCATGGGAAAAAACCTATGTGTTGCTGCCAGCATATGAAAAGGTGGCTGACGATAAATTTTTGTATGCCCATGCTTCACGTATTTTACATCAAGAGCAAAACCCAGGTTGTGCTCGGGCATTATTTCAAGCTCAAGGAAATCGCTCTGTGTGGGTTAACCCGCCAGCATGGCCATTAAATACTGATGAAATGGATGCGGTATTTGATTTACCGTATCAGCGTGTGCCGCATCCAAGTTATGGTAAGGCGGTCATTCCAGCTTATGACATGATTAAAACCTCGATTAACATTATGCGAGGTTGTTTTGGTGGCTGTTCATTCTGTTCTATTACAGAGCATGAAGGACGGATTATTCAAAGCCGCTCGCAAGAGTCAATCATCAAAGAAATCAAAGATATTCAAGAAAAAGTGCCTGGTTTTACTGGGGTTATTTCTGACTTAGGCGGTCCTACAGCCAACATGTATCGTTTGGGCTGTACCAGTGTTAAGGCTGAAACCACGTGTCGTCGTTTATCTTGTGTTTATCCGAGTATTTGTGGCCATTTAGGTACAGACCATAAACACACCATTGATTTATATCGCGCAGCTCGTGATGTCCCTGGGATTAAAAAGGTCTTAATTGCATCAGGTGTGCGTTACGATTTAGCCACTGAAGATCCGCGCTACGTTAAAGAGTTAGCCAAACATCATGTGGGTGGTTATTTAAAAATTGCTCCTGAGCATACCGAAGATGGCCCATTAAGTAAGATGATGAAGCCGGGTATGGGCAGTTATCATAAATTCAAAGAGTTATTTGATTTTTACTCGAAAGAAGCGGGTAAAAAACAGTACCTGATCCCGTATTTTATCTCGGCGCATCCAGGTACTACCGATGAAGATATGTTGAACTTGGCGCTTTGGCTGAAATCAGAAAAATTCAAGCTTGATCAAGTACAAAACTTCTACCCATCGCCAATGGCGAATGCCACTACGATTTATCATACTGAGCTGAACTCGCTCAAAAATGTAAAACATACCAGTGAAGAAGTCACCGTGCCTAAAAAGGGTCGTCAACGCCGCTTACATAAAGCATTACTGCGTTATCACGACCCAGCAGGCTGGCCACTTATACGTGAAGCGCTGGTTGCTATGGGCAAAGAGCACTTAATTGGTAATGGCGTGCAGCATATCGTACCGCCAGAGTCGCGCAATGAACGTCAAAGTTATCGAAATGGTAAAGGTGGCGGTAAGAATGATGGCAGTAAAAAAGCGTTCACTCGCTTCTCGGGTAATCAGTTTGATGATAGAAAGTCATCAGGTAAAAAGCCAACCGCTGCGAATAAAGCCAAGGCAGCTGGTGAAGGTCATGGTAAAGATAACACTGCGGGCAAAGCAAAAACGGGATGGTCGCAAAAGAAAAAGCCATTCGGAGCTAAAAGTTCAGGCCCATCAAAAGGGGCTAACAATGGTGCTAACTCCAGCCATAAGCAAGGTAAACGACCAGCTAAAGCGAAATAAAGCCTGATAGCTAGTCATGAGTCTCATATAAAAAACCGTCTTTGCAGGCGGTTTTTTTTCAGGTTAAATTAAACAATCACTGTTACTGTGGTGTGTTAATAAAAGTTAATTGATCGATACCAAAAGGAATAATAATGAAAAAAATATTGGTCGCTGGTGTAATCAGCAGCATGGTGCCTGCGATGGCTATGGCTCATGCCCCTAAAGAAAACCCGCAACATCAATATTTTGATGCCATTGCTGCCCATTGCGGTAAAGCGTTCGCAGGTGAAGTGACCGCAGGCAATGAAGCTGACTCAGCATTCAGCAACAAAGCATTGGTTATGCATGTGCGTGAATGCAGCAATACAGAACTTAAAATCCCATTTCATGTGGGTGATGATCACTCGCGTACTTGGGTTATTACTAAAACAGAGACTGGCTTGCGCTTAAAGCATGATCATCGCCATGAAGATGGCACTGAAGACAAAGTGACTATGTACGGCGGTGATACTGCAGATATGGGCACTGCTACACAGCAATCATTTCCTGTGGATGCTGAATCGATTGATAACTTTAACGAAAATGGTTTAACAGCTTCAGTAACTAACGTGTGGCACATGTATATTGAACCTGAGACGTTTACTTATCGTTTAACACGCGAAAACCGTGATTTTAGAGTCGATTTTGACTTAACTAAGCCAGTGGCATTACCGCCAACGCCTTGGGGTAATGAGTAACCGTTGCTTAAAGCATAAGCCTGCATAAATGACATCATAGGCAGCTAAAACACGCGAAAATCGTGACTAAAGAGTCGATTTTGAGATACCTGCCTAGGCGCTAAAACCTCTTCTTACTTTGTGTGGGAAGAGGTTTTTTATTGTCTTAATATTTTTAGCCCCGAGTAGAGCTCGTAGTGGCCAGATTAACTAAGACACTGAAACCTGGTAGGTTCAATCTTTACAGTACCTCTAAAGCTTAATGAATTAGTTACGGCTGCGGATTCTGTAGTACTTAAGTTGTTGACTATTTGTTGCTTTGATGTATATTTCGTGACGAAATTAAGCGGTGTAATACACTAGTCAATCAAAGTGTAATTTCTATTCTAAAAACAATATTTAATGGATTAAATTTAAAGACATGGATTCTGGTCTTCATTCACTTGTCGCAATTGCGCGATTTCATCAGTTGCCTGCTGAGCCTGAACAAATATCACATGAATTTGGTCAGCCAGGAAAGCTCTTTTCTGATACCGATATTTTACTTGCTGCTAAAGCACTTACTCTAAAGGCAAAGAAATTAACATTATCAATAACTGAGTTAAATAATAGTGTGTTACCTGCTATCGCAAAAGATAGAGACGGTCACTATTTCATCATTGCAAGATTACCCTCTGATAAACTCAAAGATACTAATAGTGCCGTTGTGGCTCCTGATGGGGAGCCTGAAAAGAAACAAAGTATATTAATTCATGACCTTAATCATGGGTCTCCGCAATCGATATCAGTCGATGAATTAAAGCAACGTTGGTCTGGGGAGTTAATAGCACTAGTTAGACGTCAAGGTTTTGGTGAAAGCCTTCAACAGAAGTTTGATATTTCATGGTTCATTCCTTCACTGGTTAAATACAGAAAGCTCTTCGGGGAAGTGTTAGTCGCTTCTTTTTTCTTGCAGATATTTGCATTAGTTATTCCGTTGTTCTTTCAAGTTGTCATGGATAAAGTCTTAGTTCATCGAGGTTTTACAACTTTAGATGTGCTCGCTGTTGGTTTCTTTGTGGTTGTGGTGTTCGAAGCCATACTTGGCGGCATAAGAAATTATACTTTTAGTCATACAACAAATAGGGTTGATGTAGAGCTGGGGTCACGGCTTTTCCAGCATTTACTAAATCTTCCTTTATCATATTTTGAGTCTAGACAGGTTGGACAGAATGTAGCGAGAGTAAGAGAGCTTGATACGATACGTAATTTTATAACAGGAACTGCACTAACATTAGTGATAGATCTTCTGTTTGTTTTCGTTTTCTTAGCCGTGATGTGGTACTACAGCCCGACTTTGACATGGATAGTTTTGGCTAGTATTCCTTTCTATATTATTTTATCTGTATTTATTACACCTATTTTACGCCGCCGCCTTGATGAAAAGTTCAAGCACGGAGCTGCTAATACCGCATTTTTAACTGAGTCGATTACAGGTATTGGTACCGTCAAGTCGATGGCGGTTGAACCTCAGATGCGCAGGAAGTTAGAAGACCATCTTTCAAGTTATGTCCATGCTTCTTTTAAAAGCCAAAACTTAGGTAATGTAGCCGGACAAATTGCGGGTTTAATAAATAAGTTAGTCACCCTAGGTATTATTTGGGTTGGAGCTCATTTAGTAATAGATGGAGCAATCACTGTCGGCCAACTCGTTGCATTTAACATGCTAGCGGGACGTGTGAGTGGACCTATTCTTAAGTTGGTTCAACTTTGGCAGGATTTCCAGCAAGCAGGGATCTCTATTGAACGTTTAGGGGATATTTTAAATACTCCCAAAGAGCCTGGGTTTAACCCTAACCGTTCTCGTTTACCCTCTCTTCAAGGTGCAATTACTTTAGAACATGTTCGTTTTCGCTACAGGCCTGATGGTCCAGTAATTCTGAATGAGATCAATTTACAGACTAGGCCCGGCGAGGTGATAGGCATTGTGGGTCGTTCCGGTTCAGGGAAAAGTACCATCACGAAATTAGTCCAAAGATTATATATTCCAGAGTCGGGGCGAGTGTTAGTTGATGGTGTTGATTTGTCTATGATTGATACGGCTTGGCTACGCAAACAGATAGGCGTAGTCCTGCAAGAGAACTTTCTGTTTAACCGAACAGTTCGAGAAAATATTGCTTTATCAGATCCTGCTATTTCGATGGAACGCGTGGTTGCTGCAGCAAAGATGGCAGGCGCACATGAGTTTATCGTTGAACTACCAGAAGGGTATGACAACATCGTAGGAGAGCAAGGAAGTAACTTATCTGGTGGTCAAAGGCAAAGGTTGGCTATTGCTCGGGCACTTATTAGTAATCCACGTATTTTGATTTTTGATGAGGCCACAAGTGCCCTTGATTATGAGTCTGAGAGACTAGTGCAGGATAATATGGCCAGAATTTGTAAAGGTCGTACAGTATTTATTATCGCTCACAGGTTAACAACAGTGCGCCAGTGTGATCGAATTATTGTCATGGATAAGGGGCGTATTGTTGAACAAGGTTCGCATGATAATTTAGTGGATCTAAATGGCTATTATGCCAAATTGTACAGTTACCAAAGTCACACGCCTAATTTACACCCAGTAAAACATAATCAGCCTAATTACGCCCAAACTCAGCAGGGGGGCGCTAAAGTAAATAACCTTGCTTCAACTCATTCTTCAGTAAATACAAGCCAAGCTGAGGATAAGTTATGAATGCTTGGATGATTTTAAAAGATGCTTGGCAAAACCGCGATAAATTGGGCGAAAGCAATAATAGCCGTGATTTAGCAGCGTTTTTGCCTGCCGCGCTTGAAATTCAAGAGACCCCGCCAAATCCACTTGCGCGTAAGCTTGGTTGGAGCTTACTGGTTTTATTGGTTATTGGGATTATCTGGGCTTGTTTGGGCGAGGTGAATATAGTTGCTTCAGCGGAAGGGAAAATCATTCCAAGCTCAAAAGTTAAGCAAATTCAGCCCTTAGAAAAGGCTGTAGTAAAAAATATCCTGGTGCGTGAAGGTCAATTTGTTCATCACGGTGAGGCACTTATTGAATTAGACAGTACCTCTACTGCAGCGGATGAAAATAGACTAACAAGTGAGTTGCATTCAGCGAAACTGAGTTTAGCTGGTAGTCAGGCTTTACTATCGATGTTAGCTAAGGACATCACTATGAAAGGTATAGACTCTAGCACCGTAATTTTTCCGGATGTTAAGAATGCCTCACCAATAGAGATTGACCTTCATCGGCGACTATTATGGCAACAATGGCTGCAATACCTTGCCCAGTGGCAAACGCTTAAGAGTAATTTATTACAAACTCAGGCTGAGCAAGCAGGAAGTGGTGAAGTCATTGCCAAGCTTGAAAAAATCCTCCCTATTATCACCAAACGTGCGAGTAAGATGAAAGGGCTACACAGCCAAAATTATGCCTCAGAAAACGATTATTTAGCGCTTGAGCAGGAGCGCATTCAATTTACACATGATTTAGCCGCTGAACGTCAGAGATACAAACAGCTTGAAGCATCTGAAGCTGAAGTTAGACAGCAGTTTCATACTTTAAAAGCACAAACCTCAGTTACAGAATTGACAAAAACACACCAACTGCAGCAACAGATATCCTCGTTACAAGAGGAGTTGGCTAAGGCGGTTGATCGTAATCGAAAACAAATATTATATGCGCCTGTTTCTGGCCAAGTTCAGGAACTATCTATTGGTACCGTTGGTGGTGTTGTAACTGAAGCGCAGCAGCTGATGTTAATTGTTCCAGATGAAGTACAGCTCGATGTTGAAGTGTTCTTAGAGAATAAAGATATAGGTTTTGTGCGTGAGCAGATGCTCGCTGAAATAAAGATCCACACTTTTCCCTTTACTAAATACGGAGTCATTGATGGTGAGGTTATTTCAATGTCAGATGATGCCACTGTTGATGAACAGCGTGGCTTAATCTATGGCATGCGTTTGAAAATGAAGCAGAGCACCATCATGGTTGAGGGTAAAGAGATAAAACTGATGCCTGGCATGGCGGTGACTGCAGAAGTCCAAACGGGCAAGCGGCATATTATCGAGTTTTTTATGGCGCCGTTATTACGGTATAGGCAAGAAAGTATTAGAGAACGATAGTTTATGGATATTGAAGAGCAAGCAGTTGATGTATGCAATTTGGCTTTGCAGAGGTTGCATGTGCATTTAGAATTATGGGAAAGCATAAAAAATGATGCTGATTATGAGTGGTTATATATTTGTGCGCGAATAAAAGGAAAAAAGTTACATTCAATATGGATTCATAAGTTAGAAAGTACGGATGAGAGAATTGAAAAAGAATTCGGAGAGGAACTTAATATAGCAACTTCTTTTGAATTGGAAATGTTGTATTCACAAGAAACTCGTCAGCAGAATTCTAATATAGGGAGTAATTGGAATAGTTTACGTGGCTGTAGAGCAATGCATTTAGAGTACGGTGGTAGTATAAAAAAGTGGGCAGCGACTGAAATGCTTGCTCAAAATTTAAATTTTAATAGAGCTTTGGCGATATATTCAAATAGACTGGATGGAGTTATCTCGCCATCATCTATTAACGTTACTTTATTTAAAACAAAACAATTCTTTTGTGATAACCGAATTGATTCACATCTTTTACCTGTCGTAACAGAGATGAAAAGGGGTAATCAGTTAGTAAAAATTGAGTCGATCTCTAGAGTAAGTGTGCTTAAAAGTGCAAAAGCAATGACTCGATGGCTAGCATCCCAAGTTGATGGTCAAGGCTCTGCAAATTATAAGTATTGGCCTAGTAGGGGGGGGTATTCAACTGCAAATAATGCCATAAGGCAGTGGATGGCTACTGTTTGTCTCAATAGAGCCGCTAGACTATTTAAATGCGATATAATCGCGTCAATAGCTGCTAAAAATCTTGAGTATAATTTATCCGCTACTTTTCGAAGTAATAAAAACTTGGGTTACATTTGGATGGATGGCACCGCAAAACTAGGTGCTGCAGGGTTAGCGGCATTAGCAATAATTGAAATGCCCCATCGCGAAAAGTATCTAAGTAAAGAACACTCTTTATATGCTTTGATTAAATCACTTAGTCATAAAAATGGTTCATTTGAAACATTTTATATCCCTCGCTCTCGTAAAGATAATCAAAACTTTTACTCTGGAGAGGCTTTACTTTATCTAGCAACTCGTTTTATAGCTTCGAAAGACCTTATAGAATTAGCGAGTATAATGAAATCTTTCCATTTTTACAGGGATTGGCATCGCCTTAATCGTAACCCCGCATTTGTTCCATGGCACACTCAAGCATATTTCCTAGTTTGGCAAGTAACGAAGGATGATGAACTTAAGTCATTTATATTTGAAATGAACGATTGGCTACTTTCAATGCAGGAATGGGGTAATGCAACTTCAGCAGATATGCAGGGGAGATTTTATGATGCTAAACGTCCATTTTTTGGGCCGCCACATGCCTCTGCTACAGGGGTATATTTAGAAGGGTTGATTGATGCTTATGAATTAGCAAAACAAACTGGAGAAATAGAACGTGCGAATAACTATCGAATTGTAATTTTGCGTGGGCTGCGGAGTATAATGCAACTCCAATTTAAAGATGAAGTTGATTGCTTTTATATTCAGGATGTCAATCGTGTATTAGGCGGGGTAAGGACTACCGTTTATGATAACACTATACGGATCGATAATGTACAGCATGCATTGATGGCAATGTTAAAAATAACTTCTAGATTTGAATTAAATGATTATAGCCTTAGTAGTAAAGATATTTCACATGATTTTCAAAAGAGACATAAAACAAGTAAAAAAAACATAACCAAGAAAAATAAAATAAATCCTAATAGAAATATTCATAATATTGAACTTCGTTGGAGTAAATGGATTTTTAATAATTTAGTTAATGGCTGCAGTCCAGAAAGTTTAGCAGATAAAATAAATCTAGGAGGTGATTCGAATAAAGAGTTTTTAATTGCTGAAGTTTATCGTGTAGCGGCTGATCCTTACATATGTGTAGCTAAAGACATGAAACTTACAATAGATAAAAGAAACTGGCTATTAGATACTTACGATAAATTGTCGGCACTTGATAAGCGTTACTCTACACGTATAGAGACGCGTACTGTACCTGAGTTTTCTGAATTTATAAGGGAATATTACAGTAAGAGTTTACCTTCAGTATTTACAGGAGGTATCGAGCTATGGTCTGCGTTAGAGAAATGGAATCCTGAATATTTTGTTAAACAAGTCGGAAGTAAGCTAGTTGAAGTACAATTTAATCGTTCAGAGGATAAGAAATATGAAAGGAATTCTATAAAATACAAAAAGATCATGAGGATGGATGATTTTTGTTATTTGGTTTCTGAAGGTGGTGTTAGTAATGATTATTACTTGACAGCTAATAATAATGAAGCAAATCTTTCTGAATTAGCAGTATTATTTGAAGATTTGGGCGATTTTGGTCAGGGATACCGAATGCCGCAGACTATAAAAGATCGAAGCCATTTGTGGTTTGGTCCCAAAGGTGCTTTTACTCCATTACATCATGATCTAACTAATAATATGTTAGTGCAAATATATGGTAGGAAAAAAATCACATTAATCCCAGGGTTTCAGGTGCCTAATATTTATAATGACCAGCATGTGTATAGTGCTACTGATTTTCCAATGATTGATTTGAAAAAATTCCCTAAATTGAAGGGTGTTACTCCAATTGAAGTTATATTGAATCCAGGTGAGGCAATATTTATTCCTATAGGTTGGTGGCATTGTGTTGAAAGTCTTGATATCTCAATTAGTATTAGTTTCACTGATTTTAATGTGTCGAATAATTTTCATTCTAGTTATCCAAAGTTATTTTAAATAGAGATAGTAAGCCATAAATATAATTTATATTATTTAATGCTAGGGGTTTGTAATGAGTGGGAATAATGCAGGGCGAAAAATATTATTTTTAAAGTATAAGGGGAAGCAGCGAAAGTTGATGTTGTTAGTTTTTGCTTGTCCAGCTTTTTTACCTTTATTGTTTAATTTTTTATGTGTGTGGGGGGGGAATAATTATGATGATTTTTTTCTCTTTTTAGAAAATGTTGAAGTTATTAGGTATGCCAATACTGTATTGGATGATACGGAACATAAGTGTAATTTAGCATCGGGGTACTTGTTCTCATTTTTGTATATTTTCCTTATTACCCCGTACATATATTCTTATCAAATTGATAGGTTGCGTATGGGATTCAGGTTGAATCGTCGGGTAAATAAATACCTTATGTGGTTCTGTTTTTTGTGTTTGTGCCTTTTTGTTTATTTAAACTTGTTTGATATTTCTACAGGTGGTAGTGAACGGGTTCATAAATTGATAGAACTTTCTTTTTATATGTGGCCGCTTTTTTTTATGTTATTTATTTTTCCGGTATATATGTTTTTGTTTTTATTTATTTTCTGGTTAGTTAATTTTCGTGATTAGTTTATATGTATTAATCAAGCTCTTTGGCTTAAAGAACTTAAGTTTTAGTTGTTTAGTTGTTTAGTTGTTTAGTTGTTTAGTTGTTTAGTTGTTTAGTTGTTTAGTTGTTTAATTTTTTGATTATCTTGAATTATAAGATGGTTGAAAGTATGGATACACTTTTATAATTTTATTGTAGGGATACATTTTGAGTAATTTAAACGAAGAAGCCCAAGAGTTTATTGATTCAGAGGAAGGGCAAAGACTACTAACTTGTGCTGAAGATATTGCTAGTTTTCTGGCGAGTATGACCGATAGTGAATCTGCCATAGTCACAGGTGCTGTAAAAACGGTAGGGAATATCCAGAATGCAGTTGCAGATGGTAAGACCGACGAACAAATTTTGCTAATGATGAGAGATGGTCTGGCTGATGATTACTGGGAGCTGGCAGATGAGGCTATTGAAAGGAGAGATATTGCCTTATATAACAATGATGTTGAGCTGGCCAATAGTTATGAACGTGCAGCAATGGATGCTCAAGAGCTTGCTGTTAAATATGAAGGTATTCAGAGTTATGGTGAATTCAATGATATATACAATAAGTATAGTTTACCTGCAGCAAAACTAGCTGGTTTTGTTGGCACCGTTTTTGATGCTTCGCAGTTTATTTCTCTGATTAGGGAAGGTAATGGCGAAGGAGCCACTAAAAAGTTTGTTCAAATGGCAGTAATAGGTACTGTCGGAATATTTACAGCCGGTGCAGCTGGGGCTGCCGTTACTGCAGCCGTAGCTGCAGGTGTTCCTGTCGCAGCCGCCGTTGTTGTAGTGGGTGTCCTTGCTGGAGTTGCATACACTGCTTTAGATATTGTTATTGGTAGTGTGGTGGATATTGTCCATAAAAACACCGACTGGTTAGAGCATATTGATGGATTTTGGTTGGATGCTAAGGAATACTTCCTAGATTTGTGGGATGAAATACCTGGTACGGAAGAAGGACAAACACCTACACCGGAGCCAACACCTACACCGGAGCCAACACCTACACCGGAGCCAACACCTACACCGGAGCCAACACCTACACCGGAGCCAACAC
>NZ_JAUOSO010000017.1:0-108784 GCF_030548905.1 Shewanella sp. 2_MG-2023 | reverse complement strand
TTGAAGATGGTGTTCCAGGTCAAGGTCCAGAAGTAGACCCAAGCAACCCAATCGAAGATGGTACGCCTAGCCGTCCAATTGAAGATGGTGTTCCAGGTCAAGGTCCAGAAGTAGACCCAAGCAACCCAATCGAAGATGGTACGCCTAGCCGTCCAGTTGAAGTAGGCCCAAGTAACCCAATTGAAGATGTTACGCCTAGCCATCCAATTGAAGATGGTACTCCTGAAAATATGGCTAAAACGGTTGAGGCTATGTCAGCAGAGCAAAAGTCAAACCTTCGTCGCAAGGCTGCTCAAATTCGTGATGCTGTTAAAGCCCGTTTTGATCGCTAAGTTATAAGCTAATTAAACATATATTAAGGAGGCAAGCGCCTCCTTAAGTTTTTGTGGAAATAAATTATGATTAGTAAATTTCTCAAGGCACGTTTAATTATAGGTTTATGTGTCGCGGCCAGTTCGGCTGCAAATGCAGAGTCAACTGGCGGCCTGCAGGTGTTTCAATATAATGATGAAGTCATTGCTGTAGCGAGTGGTAGTGTGCAAGTGACTGAAGAGTTGAACTTTAGTGCTGAAGTTGATTCAACGGGTTACTTAGAGGTCGGTGCTGGCTACGGCATGATGTTGGGTCAATTCTATACCGAAATTGGCGGACGTTATGGCCGTGCAGATACACTTGATATCTATGATGTGAGTTTAATGTCAGGTGTAATGTTAGGTCAGAAATGGATGCTTTTTGCTAATACGGCACATGAATGGCGTGAATCAAACCGTATTATAGGTAGTTCTATGGGACTGTTTGACCAACGTGAATGGCGTAATAGCATTGGTGTTAATTACAGTCCTGCTTCATGGGTTAATTTGGGTTATACGCTCAATCATGATCGCTTACTTTCAGGTAACCGATTTTTAGAAGTGGAAAATGACAATATAACCAGTCATGACTTTATGTTGACGTTCAAACCTAAATACGTTTCACCTTATGTGAAATACACCTATGGTGAATACCGAGTTAGACCAGGCGAACCTGTGACATCAGAAAGCCAAGTTGAATTTGGAATTAATTTTAATTTTTAAAAAAATTTATTATAAAATCAAAAATAACCGCTTTTAACCATTTGGTTGCTCTCGCCCATTACCTAAATTAATGGGCTTTTTTACGTTTGCTCTTCAAGCGTTTTTAGCACTAAATCATTTAACCATTGCGTTAATGGATTTTGACGATTTTTATAATGAAAATAAGTAGATATTTTGTAATCAAAAACATCCTCTTCGGTGTTAACCTTTATTGCCCTTAATTGAGGGTAGTGACTTATATCTAAGAAACCTGATAAAGGTGCGATCATGTCGGTTTCGCTAATAACATCTAAGATGGCAGATGGTAATTCTGAGCGAAATTTAACCCGATAGTTTAGATTGTTTTTTGCGAAGACTTCCTGTGCTATCGTTCGTTGATAATTCCAGTCTGCAGCAATAATTGTAGCGAAATCATATTGAGCCGCTTCAGATAAACTGATAGAAGTTTTTTTACAGGGATGATCTTTTCGAACGTAACATTTAAAACGTTCTGTCGAAATATACTTCTCACTCACTTCAGATGGCAATTCAGGCATTTGATAGGTGATACCTAAATGAAGTTGGTCTTGCTGAATTTGAGCTAATGAATCAGTAGACCATTTATACATTTGAACATTACATTTAGGTGCTGATGCCATAATATTTAGAAATAGTTTGCTGCCGATGCTGTTGAGCAAAAATGGCGAAAGCGCAATGTGAAACGTGTCTTCTAGTGCGGCGGGGTCAAATTCATTAACACTGTTTACCGCCAGTTCAAGGTCTTGATAAACAGGGCTAATCGATTGAAATAAGTTGACAGAAAAAGGAGTCGGTTCGAGCCCTGAAGGGATCTTAACAAACAATTCGTCGCCAAAGTGGTGTCTTAATTTTTGTAGAGATTTACTGATAGCTGGCTGACTTACAAATAATCGGCCAGCGGTAAGGCGCATATTGCGTTCTCGATACAGAATAAAAAAGACATGCAATAAATTTAAATCAAGGTTTTGAAACAAGTTTTTAGCCATGATACGCCTGATATTTTTACTTTTGTTTAATTTACTCCTTATTCTTTGACCTTACAATTTAATCTCATTTTAAAGATTTTTACATATGTGGCTGTTATGTCTGTATATTAACTATACAATTATTAAGCTTTCAAATATAAAATCATTTTTAGGTCTTTTTGCTTTTAGTACTAATGCCTGTTTGTTTAGGTGACTTCATATCGTTAATCTTAAAATGCATCGTTTCAATAAGTTGTCTAACTCTGAGAGTCACTTACATGGTTAAATTAGTGACTACAGCACGCAAAGGATAAGCATGATGTCTACAGTTATATCTCGTTGGTTTCATAAGATCATAGTTGGTGTTGTCTTGTATGGCTTTTCGTATGGCGCAATCGCACTGGAATGGCCACAAGAAGTTGATACTAAACTAGGCACGTTAGTGGTTTATCAACCGCAACCAGAGTCGCTTAACGGTAATGTATTACAAAGTCGTGCAGCGATGTCATTTGAGGTCGAAAATCAACCAGACCCTGTATTTGGTGCATTTTGGTTTAGTGCCCGAATTGATACCACTGACGATGTAACAACTGTGCGTAATATTCAAGTGACTGAAGTGCGCTGGCCATCTTCAACAGAAGAAGATCAGCAAACCTTTACCGATACCGTTTCAGAGGCATTAGTCTCTACCCGCTTTGAAATCTCAATGGAGCGATTGTCCGCCAGTTTAGAAACCGCGGAGCAAGAAAAACGCAGTTTAGATAATATTAAAAATGATGCACCTGAGGTTATTTTCAGTTCAACCTTGAGTGTTTTGCTGTCTTACGATGGTGAGCCACAGTTTAGGGAAATCGAAAATAGCCCTTATGAACGTATTCTCAATACTCCTTTCGCTGTTGCCCGTGACACCCAGTCAAAGAAACTCTATTTAAGTAGTGGCACATATTGGTATGTGGCAGAAGATCCTATGGGGCCATGGCAAGTCACACTTTATCCACCTGAAGATTTGGTCAGCATGGTGAACACCGAGGAGGATGAACCAGCTAAAAGCACTGCCAATGCACCGCATATTATTACCTCGGATGTCCCGACAGAATTGATTTCAACTGATGGTTCGCCTAATTGGCAGAGTTTAATCGATGGCAAACTTCTATATGTCAGTAATACAGAAACGGCCTGGATCCGTGAAACAACATCAGGTGATATGTATCTGTTACTTTCGGGTCGCTGGTTTAAATCAAAAAAACAAGCTGGACCTTGGGCATTTGTGCGCGGGGATAAATTACCTGAAAGCTTCAAAGATATTCCACCAGAATCCGATATTGGTGGTTTAAGGGTTTCTGTTGCGGGCACTGATGAAGCAAATCAAGCCATGTTAGATGCGCAAATTCCGCAAACAGCAGCGATTAAACGTGACGAAGCCAAACTTGAGGTGGAATATGATGGCGAGCCTAAATTCGAGGCGGTAACAGGCACTTCAGTTTCTTACGCTGTTAACACTTCAACCCAAGTTTTATTGATCAACCAAGTCTATTACGCCGTCGACAATGGGGTGTGGTTTACATCGGCATCAGCTAAAGGCCCTTGGATTGTTGCTGATGATATTCCGAATGAAGAAATCGCAAAAATTCCGGCAAGTTCACCTGTCTATAACACCACTTACGTACAAGTTTATGACTCGACCCCTGAAGTGGTTTACGTGGGTTATACCCCAGGCTATATGTGGTCTTATCCATATTACGGCGTGCCTATTTATGGCACTGGTTGGTACTACCCGCCATATTGGGGAAGATATTATTATCCTCGTCCACCGACCTGGGGCTTACATGTAGGTTATAACCCTTGGACTGGCTGGAATGTGGGCGTGAGCTGGAGTAATGGCTTTTACCGTGCAGGTGTTGTGTGGGGAGGTGGCTACGGCTATCACCGTCCTTATCGATGCTGCGGTGGCTATTATGGTGGTGGATACCGCCGCCCTGTGGTGATTAATACTGGCAATATTAATATTGGTAACAGTATTAGTGTGGGTAATCGAACTAAGGTGTCTAATCGAATCAATTCTACCAACATTAATGGTAATAGAATTGGCAAGCAGAACAATTTGTATAACCGCCCAGCCACTCGCGATCGTTTAGCGAGCCCTGCTGTCGCCAATAAAAACTTGAAAAAAGCCACTTACAATAAGAATCGCAGCAATGATGTGTTTGCAGATAAACACGGTAATGTGGCTCGTGATAATCAAGGTAAGTGGGAGAACCGCAGTGATGGCAAGTGGAATACGGCTCCTGCTACTCGGGACTTGAGCAAGCCCACTAATGTCAATAAGCCTAGCACGCTGCCATCCACTCGTCCGTCGACGTTACCTTCGTCAAGGCCGTCAAATATGCCAGCAACGATGCCTTCTTCACGTCCATCGAATATGAATAACTCGATAAACCGCAGTCGTCCAAGTGGCGGCTTTGATCACCAAAGCTTGAATCGCTCTCGTCAAGCTCGTCAATCAGGTATGGCAAGAGAAGGGCGAGGACGTGTGCATCGCTAATTGAGCCAATAAGAAAATAAGCCTGCAAGTTGCAGGCTTTTTTATTATTCTGACTATTAAGTGAAATATTTAGCTGCACAACAATATACGGACATTATTTATGTGGAATACCCTGCAAGCCTATCGGTCATCAATTATTTTATTGTCAGCTTTATTGCTTGGCGGATTACTTGGGACTGCATTGCCAGAATTTGCTATCAAGCTTAAGCCTATTGGGCAAATCTTCCTGAATTTATTGTTTATGATTATTGTGCCTTTAGTGGCCGTGAGTGTGATGTCTTCAATTGCGAAGATGACGGACTTAAAAAGGTTAGGTTCTATTTTGGCTTCGATAATGGCCGTGTCTGTGGTGATGGCAATGGTGCCTGCCATTGGGATTGTGTTATTGGCACTCGCCTATGATCCTGCTCAAGGAGTCACACTAGAACTTGCGGAAACCGTAGAAGTTGCTGGCAGTATGGACTTTGTGAGCTTATTGACCACCAATGATTTTGTTGGGTTGTTATCAAAATCGAACATTTTAGCGCTGATTATCATGTCAGTAATCAGTGGTATTGCCATCGGTCAATCTGGCGAGGATGGCCGTAAAGTATCGGCATTACTTGATAGCTTGAATACCGTGATAATGAAAATTATTGCGATATTAATGTATGTTGCGCCAATTGGCTTAGGTGCTTATTTTGCGGCAACGATGGCCAGTCAAGACGCTGAATTAATGGGAACATTTGCAAGAGCTGTAGGACTTTTTTTAGTTGCAACAGTGGTGTATTTAACCTTAGGTTCGACGCTTTATGCATGGGTCGGTGGCGGTTTAGCAGGAGTGAAACGCTTTTGGCAAAACATGCTTGAACCAGCGGTGACAGCGTTAGGGACAAGCTCATCATTAGCAACCTTACCAGTGAATATCAGGGCTGCGGCCAAAATGGACTTAAATGAGCAAATCGCTGAGATAAGTTTACCGCTATTGGTGAACCTTAATAAAGGCGGCGCAGCGATGATAACTGCACTCAAAATCGTATTTATTTATTCGCTATTGGGTATGGAGTTCACTTCCGATGTGTTTATGTTAACCATCTTGATATCTGTACTGTCAGCGTTTGTTATTGGTGGAGTACCTGGTGGCGCTTTTTTAGGTGAGATTTTTATTGTTACTACCTTAGGCTTGCCTTTGGAAGTGATCCCTATTTTGGTGGTATTAGGCGCGATAACTGATGCGGCTTCAACAGTCATTAATGTGGTTCACGACTTGACTGCAACGCAAATTATTCAACGTATTAATGGTAAACATTATCAAGCTACAACAAACACTGCTGAATAAACTTTCATATTAACTCATCTATCATTCGAGCCTTGTTTTAGGCTCGAACACCCGAAAATCACCTATATTGTTAAGCCTATTTTGAGTATCAACTCAATATTTATTGATGATCCTCTCACTTCTTTAGAGTAACTATTCAGTTTTGCGTGCTAATGGTTGAACACTCTTTGAGCGTGTGTAACAATGCTGCACCAAATGTGTAGCATTTTTTTTACAGGTTGAGCAGGCTTACATTAGTCCTAGCTTTTCTAGACTGTAAGGCAATAAAACGTCGGTATAAGGCGTATTAATACAATAACCTGAGCATGGAATCTCAATGAAACTTTCTTTTCGCCATTTGTTATTTTTGGTGATGATTTTAACGTCACTCATCCCCATTACTGCAATATCATTTTGGTCGGCAAATTCAGCTCTTGAGAACGAATATAATATGGTGCATGACAAGCATCTATTACTCGCGCAAAACATTACCAAAGCACTTAATCGTTATGCGATTGATGCACTCGCTATTTTTACCACAGTAACCAACAGCAACTCCCATCAAGGTGTTGATAGCATCATGTTTGATTTATTAAACACCGTTGATGTGGTTTCAATTGGTGTCTTTAACCCCCAAGGACAACGAGAAAGCGTCGTATATGGTGCTGAAAACTCTCAACCTTTAAGCCTAACCGATACCAATAACCCATTTGATTTATCTGAATTATCAGAAGCGCATTTTACCCCTATTCATAAAAATGGTGTGCTACAGCCAACCTTATACATGATACGTCAAACCCCAGATATGCGTATTTGGTTGGCGACGATGCATGCCACTTATATTGAGCAATTACAATCGGCGGTGATGTTCGGCGATAAAGGCCATGCGGCAATTGTTGATAAGCGAGGTAACGTGTTGGCTCATCCCAACAAAACGTGGCAAGCAGAGGCTAAAAATATCAGTAAAGTGAGCATCGTTAAGCAGATGATGGCGGGTGAAACGGGGGTAAGTCAGTTCTACTCGCCAGCGGTAAAAGCGGACATGATTGCGGGCTTTGATGTGGTGCCTACCACGGGCTGGGGAGTCATGATCCCACAACCTCTTGTTGAGCTCGATCAACGTGCTTTTGTCGTTATAAAATTTACTCTTTTAGTGGCATTGGTATCGCTGATTGTATGCAGTGTGTTTAGTTGGTGGATTGTCGGCTTAATTACTCGACCTATCGATATTTTAACGGCTAAAACTCGCGTCATCACTGATATTCGTTCGGATACGCAGAGACACCCTAGAGGTTTTCATACCGCAGAATTTGCAAAGTTATTTGATAGCTTTAGACAAATGTCATTAGAAATTAGAAATGGAAGAGAAGAGCTAGAGGTGAGAGTTGCTGATCGCACCGCTGATTTAGCCGAAGCTCAAGAAAAAGCCTTACAACTCGCCAATCATGATGCGGTGACAGGGCTAGCTAATCGGGTCGCCATTAGAGATAAAATTGCTGAGTTATTACAGCAGCAAAAACATTTCTCATTATTGTTTATCGACCTCGATGGTTTTAAAGGGGTGAATGACCAATATGGACATAGAGTGGGTGATAAATTACTAAAAACCTTAGCAGATAAAGTCAATAACCATCTATTTATTCACGATATTCTTGCTCGTTATGGTGGTGATGAATTTATCGTATTAATGCCGAATATGGATTCGATCATTGCTGCAGAGTGTGCGGCTGAAAAATTACTGCAACTATTTTCTGAACCGGTAATTATTGAAGACAGTGTGATTTGTATTAGTGCGTGTATTGGTTTGGCTTTATCAAGTGGCTTTGATAAAGACACTGATAGCTTGATCCATAGAGCGGACACTGCAATGTACCGCGCAAAACGCCAAGGCAAAAACAAAGTTACCATCGCGAGTTAATCATGCATGCGCAATATATACCAGAATTTATATAATGTCGTTAGAGGTCATATGTCAATAAAATCTGTATGTTACAGCAGCCCCTTATCAAACGCTCACAAGGGTTTCACCTTAATCGAGCTTGTTGTGGTTATCATTATTTTAGCGATACTTGCAGTGATTGCTGCGCCAAAGTTTATTAGTTTAAAAGAAGATGCATACGCAGGACAAATGCAAGGGGTGTCTGGTGCGATTAGCAGCGCTAAAGATTTAGTGTATTCCGCTTGCGTAATTAGTGCTGATTGTGATGAAACGGCTGCTGCTTCAGGTATTAGTAATAGTATTGTTGTAGAGGGCCAAAACATTACGCTAGCTTATGGTTACCCGAGACATACTAACGCTGGTATTGCCCGCGCTATTAATATTGTTAATGGTGATGATTTCGAAGTTACTTCATATAGCATTTCTGGACGCAGTGGTTTACGTATTAGACCTGCTGCAGATTATTCAGTGAATGATTGCGAGATCCGCTACTCTGAGCCGCAGGCCGCAAAGGAAACCCCGGTAGTTGAAAGGGATTTAGAGGGGTGCTAGTTCTTTTTTAGGTTCAAAGTCTGACTTCATCATTCACTATGTTCAACAGCGATGATGGCTTAAGCTAATTTTTAAGACTGAATTTTAAGACTGAATTTTAAGACTGAATTTTAAGGCTGAGTTTTAAGGCTGAGTTTTATCTAAAGTTAATTAGGTCATCGCGTAAGATAAATCAGCAGTCGTTTCAAATATCACCTAGCCCGCGTATAAAAATGGATTTTTACTCAATGAAAGTTTTGATTTCAATATCGGTTTTCTCTTTTTTAATGCAGATCTGCCCACCTGTGATGGCAAATGTGTTCAATACGGTTGTGAGTGTGCAATGTAATGAGTGCGTTTCTAGTGATGATTATCGTGTCGCAGCCATATCAGCCCTGAGAGACAGAGAACAAAAAGTCGTTAATGTGGTTAATTTTAATGAGTTTGACGTTCGTAAATTCGATGTCAAAAAACTGCAAGTGGAAGTGTGTAGTGATTATAGTAAATCAGCGACCAAAGGTTTCTGCAGGATGGAAGATGGCTCGATAGTAAAGCCGCTTAAGCTAACTAATATTGCCCGTGAACAATTTATCCTTTTCGCAGAAGAACTGTATCAAATCGATTTCTTTCAACCCATTAACATATCAGTAGATTACCAAGTTGCAGGCTCTGCTTGGGAGTTAATCGGCAGTGGATACTTGCCTAATAAGGTGAGTGATACTTGGCGTCAACAAAGTGAATATTCAGATCTGGTAAATCGTTATAAACACGGCATGCAGGTAAGCTATCAAACTGGGATTTTTGTGACGAATTTATCCCCGAAAATAGTGTATAGATTCTCTGATGAGTCGCAGTTTAATTCTGAAGTTGACATGATTGATATGGACGAACAGCTGCATTATAAATTTATCGCCCTGCAAGATGAGCATAATAATTTCCTCGACATTGCCGAAGATCCAATATTTACTCTCGGAGATAAGTTTCAGTTTGAATCGCAACAAAGTGAAGACTATATGGTGATGAAAAAGGTTGTGGAAGCTTATGGTTTTATGACTGAGTCAAAAGCAACACTTTCAGGCATTGCCGTGACTATTGTGGCATGTACTTCGAGCGATAACCCTTGTCAATATAGTGCTTTTTAGGTCGTTATTGACCAGCTCACATCTAGTTGTTCTTTTTGCTCTTTTGGTACAAGTTTTCCCTAAGAATCAATTCAATCCGAGTAACAGGGATTTTAATAAGATTGGTATGGGGGAATTATTTAGTCAGGTTTAATGAGTGGTGATATTAAAACCTAACTTGGTTACGTCCGCGGTCTTTAGCACGATACAGGGCTTTATCAGCAAGTTTCATACTTTGTTCAAAACTTTGGTCTGACTTATGTTCAGCGCAGCCAATAGAGACGGTGACATTCACGGTTTTCTTTTTTACTGGCGCTTTACCGCGGCTCTTCTTTGAATTGGTTTTACGGCTTTCGTCCCGTAGAACAATGTCATAATCTTCAATGCTTTGTCTAACATCATCAAGGTGTGAATAGACTTGGTCTATGTCTTTGCGCGGGAATACGATAGTAAATTCCTCACCACCATAACGGAAAGTTTTACCGCCGCCAGTCACCTTAGACAGTTTTACTGCGACCAGTTTTAACACATCATCACCAACATCATGACCATAAGTGTCGTTAAAGCTTTTAAAGTGGTCGATATCGACCATGGCAACGGTATATTTACGTCCTAATGCTAGGCTCAAGTTAAATAATGCTCGCCTAGAAGGCAGTCCTGTTAACTCATCGCGGTAAGCTAAGAAATACGAGTCAAATAGCACTGTAATTAAGAAGCTAATCGCGATGCAGCAAAATAGGATAGATAAGGGTAAATTGGTCGGGACTAAAAAATAGCAAAGCCACAATAGTAAGCAGATCCCTAAGCTGGTTTGCGCGAGATTACTGTGCCAACTGAGACGGAAAATCAGCACGATGGCTAGCGGATAAATTGGCAATAAATGCAGTGGCGAGCTTTCTACACTCAGGTCAAAACTTTGCTGAAATTGATTTAATCCCTGTGAGTATTGTCCGATAAGATAAACCCAGAGGTAAGCCACTATCCCACATATTACAACTCCACCCATGCGGTAAAAGCTATGCACACTTATCACTCCACGGTCTTTAATAAAGCAAAACATGCAAATGACCAGAGTGCCAAATAGCGGTAAAAACTGATGGATTATAGGGGAAAGAAAGAGTCGGTGACTTTGCAGGGTATAAAAGCATAGTAATAATAAGCCGATATAAAATAGACGGCTGCGATTGAATTGCAGACAAATTAATGATGATGCAGCGAGTAACCAATACGGTGCGTAATGCAAAGTATCTTGCCAATCTATCCAGTGACTCTGAAAGTGCGCCAATAAGGCTAATGACAGAAATGTAATAAAGAATGGCAGTATAAAAAAGCGCAAGGTATGCATTAAGCTGCTCATTAAATCCACCGTAATAAAGCTATCGTTAAACGAAATTGAAAAGAAAAAGCTGCGGCTACATTAACGATGTAATTGTTTTGAACCGACAGATAAAAGCTAAACCTAAATTAAAAATCTGCTCTAACAAAGCGACCTTGGACTAACTAAACTGAAATATAAGTTAAATAGATTGGTTTCTATAGCTATTTGTCTCACTTTTGAGACTGTGACTCATTCTGGTTAGGACAGTGTCAGTAAGTCGGAATATCCCAGTTTTGTTTGTTGTGTTTTATCTTATGATTAGACAAGTAATAAAAAAGGCGTAAACAACGATGTTACGCCTTAGTATTTAGATTGCAGTAAGTCTAACGAGGTTATGACCTGAGTTAGCCTTTTTCCATCGCTTCGATGAATTTGTTTGATTCAGCAATCGATTTGTTCATCTCAGTAATCAAGCTTGAAATGTCAGATTGTAAGCTATTAAATTCACCTTTAATTGCGCCAATTGCTTGGGCATTTAGGTTGTGCTTTAAGTACAGCATATTGTCTTTCATTGCCGTTAAGATTGGCGGCATTTTCGCTTCTGCACGGCGCATTCCCTTAACTAATGAATTATATGAGCGCTGAGTTTCATTGAGTTTATTGGTGCTATTACGACGAAGGCTCGCTTTACTGATTTCTTGAATTTCAGTTTCCCATTCGTCAAATAAAGCTTCGGCGACATCTTCGACTTTATCAATACGGCTGCCAACTTCATCTGCTGCAGCTTGAGCTGACTCATATTCATCTTTTGCTTTGTTGTAAGCATCCTCAAGATCGCCACCATCAAACGCCAGCAAAGCCTGCATTTCTTCTAGCGCTGAACTGAATTGCTCTTGAGCTTCTTCTTGGGATTCTTTCGCTTCTTGAACGCGATCGACCATGATGTCACGCTTGTGATAGCCTACTTTTTCCATTGCACCATAATAGGCACTTTGGCAGCCACTTAATAACAAGCTGACGCTAAGGAATACTAGTGATATCCATTTCTTCATCTTCTGATCTCTTTATTGTTGTCGTTGCACTAATCTGCTTTAAATATGGCTGCGTCGATAACGCTCCAAAGATGAAAAACAGCACCAATAATCGCTGGGATAATTAACACCCAAAAAAAGTAACCTACTGCTGTAATACAGAAAAATAGAATTGCAGCTATAATGCGTCCTTGAACCAGTTGGCCTAAACCTGGAAAAAAGAAGCTGGCAATTGCGGCAATAACATTGCCTGCAGAACCTTGTTGAGACATTAAATTGCTCCCTAGGAGTGTAACTATCGTGTTATAACATTGTACGAAGTTAAACGCGTAATTGAAATTAATAAATCAGAGAATATTGTGACAAATAAGATAGATGTAGCTTATCTAAAAAATATGAATGTCAGCATTTGGCGGTTTTTAGTTCACCTGAAGCAAAGATTGCAGGAAGACCAAATCAATGTCAAAGCCGGACATTTAGCCTATGTGACTTTGCTATCGTTAGTGCCAATGGTGGCAGTGATGATGTCGATGTTATCTGCTTTTCCTGGTTTTTCAGGTATTCGCGGTCAGATCGAAAACTTCATTTACAGTAATTTTATGCCCGCATCAGGGGATACGGTACAAATTTATATTAATGAATTTGTCGATAATGCCTCAAAAGCGACCTTTGTCGGTGTCCTGGCCTTAGTTGTTGTCGCATTAATGTTGATCTCGGCGATTGATAAAGCCTTAAATAATATTTGGCGCACCACAGAAAAGCGCTCTTATGTGGTGTCATTTTCAATGTATTGGATGGTACTGACACTCGGACCCGTTTTAATGGGGGCGAGCATTGTTGCGACGTCTTATGTTGTGTCACTCAAGGTATTTGATAGCAGCGAAATATCTGCCTTAATGACTTGGATGGTGGAGCGTTTGCCGATGCTATTTTCAGTGGCTTCAATTTTACTGCTGTACATGGTGGTACCTAATAAAAAAGTGCATTTTTGGCATGCTCTTATTGGCGCAAGTGTGGCAGCAATACTCTTTGAGGCGGGTAAAAAAGGGTTTGCATTTTATGTGACTCAGTTTCCAAGTTATGAAGCGATTTATGGTGCGCTAGCAACCATTCCTATTTTATTTGTTTGGGTCTATTTGTCTTGGGTCATCGTGCTATTAGGCGCTGAAATTACCGCAGCGTTGCCAGAGTATCTCACCTCGGGTATTTTTTCAGTTAAGAAAAAAGCCCAGCTTCACGCACAGGCTAAAGCAAATACAAGTAAAGATAACGCTGAAATTGAAGACGTTGATTCTCACTCTGATGTGATTGAGCTGGCAGTGTCTAACCCAGAAAATGACGCCACAAAATCAACGGAGCGATAAGCGATACAGTCGGTGTTCATTAAAACATGAATATTTTATCTGTGCTTAAGCTAGCACTACACGGTATATTGCTATCCAAGTGGTAAATAATAATAAAATATTGGCTATGACTTCATCATGAGGTTATACCGGAAGTACTTACAAGGAACGAAAATGAAAAAATTGCTTATTGCGGCATGTGTATTAGGTTTAACAGCTTGTGCTGCAACCGACAATTCAACAACAGAAAGTGCAACCAATGCTGCCCCTACAATGATTAATATGGCAGGTATGACAGATCAGCAAGCCACTGATGAATTGTATAACGCATTATTGAAATCAAGCTATTTAGCCACCAAACTCAGCCCAACCAGCGTGGCTGTCCAGTTTGGTGATAATCAATTTGTGTTACAGCCAAGCATGAGTGAGCAAGGCGTAGATAGAATTTTAACTAATCGCTTATTTGCTGTTCATCCGCAATTACATGGCAGTAAAGAACTGCTTGTATTGATTGGATCATTAAACCAAAAACTGAACTTTGCTAAGTTTGTTATTCGCGAGAATGGCGGCGTGATCCAAGTGCAAGGTGCAGCTACATTTGTCGATTCAATTGAGTTAGAAGAATTACGTCGTTTCATGTTGTGGACCGATGAAGGCCTTAAGCAAGTGGGTAAATCACTGCCAAAAGGTTCAGAGGATTTGATTAAGCCAATTCCTGTTATTAAGCCTGACGCAGGCGCTTAATATTGTAGAATGTGTTCATAGATCCCGTAAATTAGGACATAGCATTGATTGGATTAATCCAAAGGGTGGCACATGCCAGTGTCACTATTGCCGCTGAAGGCGAAGATCCCGAACAGGCTGAGCAAGTTACAGGTAGTATTAATAAAGGCTTATTAGTGCTGCTTGGGGTCGAGAAAGATGATGACCTTGAAAAAATGCGCAAGTTAGCTAAAAAAGTTATCGGCTACCGCATTTTTAATGATGAAAATGACAAAATGAACCTTAACCTTCAACAAGTTGGCGGAGAGTTATTAGTCGTTTCTCAATTTACCTTGGCTGCCGATACCGGTCGCGGTTTACGCCCAAGTTTCTCCAGTGCTGCTACACCCGAGCAAGCAAATGAATTATACCAAGCGTTTATCGCCTTTTGCCGTGAACAAGGCGTAACAACGCAAACGGGCTCATTTGGCGCCAATATGAAAGTTGAACTACTTAATGATGGCCCAGTGACTTTTAACTTGCAGGTGTAACAGGTTTAATCGATGAAAACTGACTCAACAATGACAGCAAGATTATTGCTTGAGCTGCAGCAGACATGGCACCAAACCATTCCTGTGAGTCAGTTTATGCAAGTGACCCCCGTTCATTTTGATGGTGATCAATTTTCCTGCACAGCACCGATAGCACCCAATATTAACCTACATCAAACGATGTTTGCTGGCAGTATTTATACTCTGATGACGTTAACGGGTTGGGGAATGTTGTGGCTGCAGCAACGAGTCCATGGGGTTGAAGGTAACATCGTCTTAGCCGATGCCCATATCCGCTATATCGCGCCTATTACTCAAGCGCCTCAAGTCAGTGTCACTTGGCCTGAATCAACATCACTTGATGCATTAAAAACAGGCGGCAAAGTGAAAGTGACACTAGAGGTTCAGCTACATTGCGCAGATAAACTCTGTGCAACTTTTACTGGTCTTTATGTTAGTTATTAAGTGACTCACAACACAGTAAGTCTTTCATTGCACCGGCATTTACAGCGCAGCTAAACCCTTCAGCTTCAAAAATATCACAGCCCTTTTGTGCCCGAATGCCTGCACCACAATATACAACAAATTGTTGTTGTTTTGCTTTATGTGCGCGCAACCATTGAGCAAGCTCTGTTAATGGAACATTGATGGCATTAGGCAGGTGACCTAAAGCAAATTCATCAGGGTTTCTAACATCAATTAACGGCGCGCCTTGTTTAACGAGCTGCCAGCAAATATCTGTTTCTTGTTTACCTGCTAGTTTTGTTGCAGCAGTTGATAAATTGCTATGGTCTGAAACTATAGTTGCGTCTGTCATGATGAACCCACCTGCTAATGTTAACTCTACGAATCGTTTATTGACTATCTATAAAACTTATCTCTATAAAATTCATTTCTATAAGATTTATCTCAATAAGATTATTCTAATGCAGAGTGTAAATCAAGCCTGAAATAATTGCTTCAAGCTATTGGTGTCGGTAGAACAATTAGCAAGTTGACTTAAAGGGGGCTGTTTATCGTGGGAAAGTTGAGTAGTGAGTAGTGAGTAAGCAGCAGGCAGTAGGGTGGATCAGTTTTATCGCTACAGCATTTATTGATGCTGTAGCGATTTGTCATAAGGGCGCTAGTAATATTTTCTTAAATATTTAGTGGCGTACTTTCTCAGTTTTTTCTGTTCTGCAGTTTGTGATACCGCTTCAACAACAGGTTTATATTTTTCGTTGCCTGAGCTTGCTAGTGCGCGAGTTACCCAGGCATAAGTATCAATAGCAAGCTTACTGTCATCCATTAAGCGCATTGGTTTGAGCTGTGTCGCTAATTGCTCGAGCATAAAATCGTCAAAAAGGTATTCGTTGGCGATTCGTTTAGCTGCGATTCGCATTAACTCTAAATCGTCACCTCTTAAGGCTGCGGCATAGATATTTTGACGATGTGGCTGCTTATTATCATAGTGGGTTTTATCTTGAAGGATCACATTCCACACTTGAAATTTAGATAAATCGTCAACGGCACGTTTAGCATATTTACGGATTTTTTTATGGGCATACCCTTCAGAGAGGGTTAATAAGAAATCATGGTATTGTGGGTCGCCTGAATATCCTAAGCCCTTAATTAACCAAGCAGTATTATCAATGGCGTGCTTATCTGTTGCAGTATGCATTTGGGCGACAATTTTTGCTTGGATGGTGTTGTAGATACTTGGGTCTTCAAGCCCCACCAAGATCATTGATTCAACAGCTTGCTGTTGTTTATAGGTATCATCACCCGTAAAAATCTGTTGGTACTCTTCTGTGGTGTAGGTTTTCGCTAATGTCATAGAGCTGAATAAACAGCAGCTAATGATGAGTGTATTCAAGAGTGTATTGAGTAGCAGTTTCATTCTATATCCTTATGAATGAGTGTAGAGTCATAGCAAGCATTTATGCCTGCCACCGTTTAAAGATTAATGACGTATTTATGCCACCAAAAGCAAAATTATTGCTCATGACATAGTCGGTGTTAATCGGTCGGACGTCGTCCTTAATATAATCAAGCGGTGCACACTCTGGGTCCACTTGATCAAGGTTAAGACTTGGAGCAAACCAGCCTGCATTCATCATCTCAATACTGACCCAAGCTTCTAGCGCACCACATGCGCCGAGGGTATGTCCTGTGTAGCTTTTAAGTGATGAAATTGGTGTGTGTTCACCAAATACTGCATAAGTGGCTTTTGACTCTGCAATATCACCACGGTCGGTGGCGGTGCCGTGAGCGTTAACATAGCCAATTTTTTCTGCATCAACATCGGCATTTTTTAGTGCAAGACGAATAGCCACTTCCATGGTGTCGGCATTAGGCTGTGTAATGTGCAAGCCATCAGAGTTAGTGCCAAAACCAACGAGTTCAGCATAGATGGTTGCGCCTCGAGATTTTGCGTGCTCAAGCTCTTCCAAGACTAAGGTACAAGCGCCTTCGCCGATCACTAAACCGTCTCGTTGACTATCAAAGGGTCTCGGAGTGGATTGAGGTTCATCGTTCTTAGTGCTGGTGGCAAATAAGGTGTCAAACACCACCGCTTCAGTGGGACAAAGCTCTTCACCACCACCTGCTAGCATTAAGGTCTGTTGACCAAATTTAATGGCTTCATAGGCATAACCTATTGCTTGGCTACCTGATGTGCATGCACTGCTGGTGGTGTGAACGCGGCCTTTAAGGCCAAAAAATACCCCGACATTTACCGCTGTCGTATGCGCCATCATACGAATATAGCTGGTGGCATTGATACCCGACATATCACCGTTTTTTAGCATATCGCCAAAACCAATAATGGGCTCAGTGCTCCCAGTTGATGAACCGTAGGCAATGCCCATGTCACCAGAAGATACCACCGGGTCACCTAGCAGACCTGCATTTTCAAGGGCGATTTCGCTGGCGCGTGTTGCCATAATGGACACTCGCCCCATAGAGCGAATTTTTTTACGTGAATAATGCTTTGGCTGTTCAAAATCAGTGACTGGTGCAGCAAGGCGAGTATTGAGCGAAGGGTATTTATCCCACTCCGTCATAGTGACAACGCAGTTATATTTTTGCTGTAATCGCTGAGCAATCGTTGGCCAATCATGGCCTAGTGCTGAAATGCCGCCGATGCCGGTAATAACGACTCTATTGCTCATATCATGCCTCCATTAACTGAGATTACTTGGCGAGTAATATAAGCTGCATCATCAGACATTAAGAAGTTAGCCAGCCCTGCAATTTCATTGACTTTACCCATACGGCGCATTGGCACAATTTGGTTAACCATATCTTTAGGGAAGTCACTTACCATATCGGTTTCAATTAAACCTGGTGCAATACAGTTAACGGTGATTTTACGTTTAGCAAGCTCAAGTGAGAGTGCTTTTGTTGCGCCAATAAGCCCAGCTTTAGAGGCGCTATAGTTTACTTGACCACGATTACCAGCAATCCCTGAAACAGAAGCCATAGTAATAATTCTGCCACCATTTCTAGCTTGGATCATGGGCATAATAGTGGGTTGAATAACGTTATAAAAGCCGTCGAGGTTAGTATGGATCACGCTGTCCCATTCATCTTCTGTCATTGCAGGAAATGCGGTGTCTTTGGTTATCCCAGCGTTTAAGATCACGCCGTAATAAGCTCCATTCTGGGCAATATCTTGTTCAATTTGTGCTTTAGCGGCTTGTCTGTCTGCAACATCAAAAGCAATTAAACTGGCATTAACGCCAAGGGCCTGAATTTCAGCTTGGGTCTGCTCTGCAGCATTCACATTACTGTGGTAGTGAACTGCGATATCAAAACCTTGAGAGGCCAATTTTAACGCGATGGCTTTACCTATTCCGCGGCTTGAGCCTGTGACTAAAACTCTGTTATTCGTTGCTGTCATGTTTTCTCCAAAAGTGCAGCGCCAGCTTGCTGTGATTGTTCTGCGCAAGCGGCTATGCTTGGCTACACTTGATTGTCTTGTATGTACGCTTGGGTATCTTGGGGTTGAAATACGTTAACATTGGCTGAGGCGATAACCGTGGCACCCGCTAATATTTGGCAATCAAATACCGCTAAACCTGAGTCTTCTTGATATAACCTTGTCACGCTAATTCGATACTTTTCGCCTAGTGTAAATTGTGGCTGATGCATGACTAATTTACGTGTGCCTAATAAAAAACCGACTCGAATTTTATCATCTCTTAAGTGGGCTTCAACACCGGCTAATGCAGCAATACTTTGCGCCATATATTCAATGCCGACATAATTGGGAACGCCATTAATAGCGTGATTAACGTAAGCACTTTGTGGGGTAATTTCCACTTCGGTAATAAGGCTGTCTTGCTGGTGTTGAATGACTCTATCTATCAAGATCATCGGTGCTCTGTGGGGCACAAACTCAGCAATGTTTTTTGCTAGTAAAGTGTTATCTGCAATATTTTCAGACATCTTGGTTTCCTGCTTTCGCGAAAATGATACTGGCATTACTGCCACCAAAAGCAAATGAGTTACTCATAATATAATTCAGTGGCTTTGACTGAACCGTACCATTTAAAGGTGATGACTCAACAAGAGGTAATATTGGATCGTTTGGATCTTGTTGCTTATCCCATACGTGGGGAGGCAGTAATTGATCTTGGTTGAATGAGCTTAATAACAAATAGCAAAATGCTGCTTCAATGGCGCCAGCAGCACCTAAACAATGACCCGTTAAAGGCTTGGTCGAGCTGCATAGAGGGATTGTATTTTGAGTACTCGTGTTAGAAATAGTATTTGTTATTTCGCCAGCAAACACTTGATGCATGGCAACTGATTCCATCGCATCATTCTTAGGGGTCGCTGTGCCATGTAAATTGACGTATGACACTTGGCTTGCATTGATATCGGCATCATTAAGTGCAGCCTTCATTGCTGCAATCGCGCCTAAACCTTGAGGGTGCGGCGCTGAAATATGGTGTGCATCAGAGGACTCGCCGATACCAGCAAGCATCACCTCAGGCTGACTATCTAGGGTATTCGCTTTCTGCAGTAGGAATAACGCTGCACCTTCGCCAATATTAATCCCATCTCGATTTGGGCTGAAAGGGTTACATAGGCCTTTAGAAACAGACTCAAGGGAATTAAATCCATTTAATGTTAATTGGCATAAGCTATCAACGCCACCGACAATGACGACATCGCATAAATCAGCATTAAGTAATCGTTGGGCGCTGGCAAATACTTTGGTGCTAGAAGAGCATGCTGTTGAAACGGTATAGCAAGGGCCAGTTAGCTCAAAGAGTTGGCGTAAAAAGTCACTGGTGCTACCAAGTTCTTGTTGGGCGTAATGAAAGCTCGATGGGAAATGACCGTTTTGCTGATGATAATCAAGTGCCGCTTCGCCTTTTGAAATACCTGATGTACTGGTACCAATTACAATGCCTATTCTATCGTGACCAAATCGTCTTTTGGCTTGCTCAATGTTCTGTTTTAACTGAATTGCAGCTGTGAACAATAATCGGTTGTTTCGGCAATTATACTGCGCAAGCCTTTCGGGTATCGCCAACAAGTCAGTGTCTTTGATTGCACCTACGCGAGTGGTTGCATTAAACATTAACTCATCACGCGGCACCATAAAATCAGTATTACCAGCAAGTAAATGTGCTAATACAGATTCAGGAGTTTGGCCTAATGGAGTACATAGTCCAATTTGTGTAATTGCTATGGAACGGCTCATCGTCATTGGCTTTTATCTTGTTGGTGATGGTTAATATTCACTTTGGTTACAAGCATATTGATTATAACCTGTTTCGTTTTTACCATTTTCATCATAATAAGGGCGATATCGATAAGGTGATATTTGCGGCTGGGAAATGCAATATTACCTCAGCAAGCCAAGGATTCGTATTAGAGTAATCAATAGTGATGGCTTGCTGATCATTGACTATAAGTGCACTACAGCGCTGCTTAGTGCAATCGATATCATGCATTTCACCTTGATTAAAGTACGGATTAACTTGCTCATGAGGCCAATATATCAGCTGCATGATCGCCATCAAATACTCTGCCTTAAAATCCTCACCCATAAGCACGTTTTGCTGACTGATGACCTCATCACCATCAAAGGTCACTGTGAATAAAGCCTGGCCGATTGGCGCAAGACCCACCAAAGTCATTTGGGTTGAGTTAAGTTCCAATTGAGTCAGTAATTCGTGGTGTTTTTCACCATGAGTAAAACTGATTTTTTGGCTGAGCAGTTGTTCATTATTGGTTGGCGATTGCAGCATAGGTGCAAGGCAATAATTCACTTCTGGTGTCAGTTTAACGCAAGTTTGACGCTGTAATTGTTGACTACAACCAGAAATAAATATGGCCATAATGACAATCGAAAAAGCAATGATTCGAGACATAATTAACTCGCTTTATTGTGGTCGCGACACAGGTCGACAATCATATTGAGTCGACGTTCAGAGTCTTTTACAAACGGATTGTTTGTATCCCAAGCATAGCCTGCCAAGATAGAGCAAATCATTTGTTTTATGGTTGGGTTTGGGTCGTCATAAAAAATGACATCCTGAAAACGACCATCGTACCAAGCTTGAACATAGGTGCGGAAGGTATTCACGCCTTGCATTAATGGTTCTGCGTAATCTTGCTGCCAATCGACTTCTTTGCCATCTAGCTGTTTTATTAAGGTCTCAACAGCCATTGATGCTGACTGCATGGCAATCGTCACACCTGATGAAAATACTGGGTCTAAAAATTCTCCAGCATTACCTAATAGTGCAAACTGCGATGTCGCTAAGGTTGATACATTGGCCGAATAACCCCTTAAACTGGCGCAAGGCTGCAATACTTTGGCATTGCTCAGTAGAGCTTTTAAGCCGGGTTCTTCGTTGAGTAGTTGCCATAATTGTTCTTCAAGATCGCCTTGGCAATGCTCAATTAAATGAGGCTCAGCAACAACACCGACTGAACAACGTCCATCACTAAATGGGATAAGCCAATACCAGATATCTTTTTGACTAGGGTGAACACTGATGAGAATCTTCTCGCGATCAAAACTAGCATCAGTGATGTTATCTTCGATATGGGTGAAAATGGCACTGCGAGCAGGTAAATTAGACGGTTTTTCTAAGTGTAATAACCTTGGTAATACTCGACCAAAGCCACTGGCATCCAGAACATATTTGGCGGTGACGCGATAAACGCTATCGTGCTCATCTGTCACTGTTAAAATTGACGTAGATGAAGCATTTTGACCTAAATCGATATCATTAACCTGGTGCCCATAACGAATTTCAACGCCTTGTGAAACTGCGGTATCAGCGAGCAGTTTATCAAATTGTCCTCGTTGAACTTGGAATGTCGTTCCCGGGCCTTGAGTAAATTTTTCGGTAAAATCAAAAGTGGTGTAAGTGCCATTATGACGAAATGCCGCGCCGTTTTTGAATTGGAACCCAGCCTGTTCAACGGCCTCAAGCATGCCTGCCTGTTCAATAAACTGCATGCAATAAGGCAATAAACTTTCGCCAATTGAAAAGCGTGGGAAATGCTGCTTTTCAAGTACAAGCACTTGTTTGCCTTGTTGATGAAGTAAACTTGCAGCAATTGCACCTGAAGGCCCTGCGCCGATGATGACGACATCGATATTTATGTCTCGCGGTGTCTCTTGTGGTGCATCCATACTGGAACCTACAGGGTTATTTACCATTATGTACTACTTCTCTGGTTATTATACTTATCAAGGGGGCGAGTAAAAAAGTGAATCCAATGCCAAACAATAAAGTGAGGCCAAAATAATGTATCGCATTGGTTTGGCTAAAGGCCAATAAGCCAAAAGCCAATAAGGTTGAACAGGCGGACATCAAGACTGCCATCATCACGCCACTTGCCTTAGCTGGAGAACTTGATTTTACCGAGGCAAAAAACAAACTGTAATCAATGCCGATCCCTAACACGAGGATCAATGCTAATGCGTGAAATAAGCTCAGTGGTGAGCCGACGACGCCAAGGCTAGCTAATGTAAGCAGTATCGAACTCGCGGGTACAGATACAATACCGATGGCCAGCTTTATGCCAAATTTAACACTAAAAATGAATATTGCGACGACGCAGACTAAGACCAGCAATTGTAAGGTCAGCTGCTTAAATTGTGCCATTAGATTAGATATTTCGCCGACTTTATCGATAACGTTAACCGATAAACCACTTTGCTCTGCGCGAATGGTGAGCGCGGATAAATCATTAATCCCGCCTAATACAATAATGCTGCCAAACTGATGTGATTCACTGTTCGAACTGGCTTGAGAATCCGTTTTTATATTAGCTGTTATATTCGCTGTTATAGGAGTCGTTGTACTCATTTCTGCGTTAGGGCTTAACCACAAACTGGCCAAATCATTGCTGGCAATATTGAGCACAGAATCTGGAGAAATAAACTGGTTTTCGCTCAGGGCAAGCTGGTTCAGCAACTCTGCTTTAAGCGATTCATCTAAACCAAGTACGTCAATAATCTCATCTAAATGATGATGGTATAACTGCTGATAAGCGAGATAGTTTTGCTTTTGTTTCTGCACACTCGGTAAGTAACGACTTAAGCTAACAAAGCTACTGATTTCGTTGGCAACAACCGCATCAGATAGCAAGGTTGACGCTTTGTCGAGTTCGTTGAGTAAGGCTTGTTCATCATTTGCCGTGACCAAGATAAATTGATTATCCGTTCCGCCACTTAGCACTTGTCTGAGTTTATTTTCTTCAGTGGTAATCCGTTCAGGGCTTTGTTGTAAGTTACGAATATCATCGTTACTTTTGAGTGTGGTTATCCCGCCAATAATGAAGAGAGCAATAACACATGCCACCGCAGATACTTTCAAATTTGCATGTGTGCTGTGAGTCGTAACGTTAGTGAGCCATTGCAAATACCGCTCAGCCCAAACCAGCAAGAACGATGAGGTGGGGAGTCGAGAGTTAGCTAATAATGGATAGGCAAAGACTAACGTTAAATATGCGCCCAACAGACCTGCCGCGCAGAATATTGCCACCTGTTGCATACCGGGAAATGGTGTCATTCCGATCGCAATAAAGGCGATGGCGCTGGTTAATAAAGCCAGTGTCATTGCAGGTAAAATTCTATTGATGACTGCTGTGGCGTTAGGTTTATTTAACAATAGCTTTTCACAGTAAAAGTGAAAACTATAGTCAATGGCAACGCCAATCAAACTGGTGCCAAACACCAACGTCAGCAAGTGTAATTCACCAAATATAGACAGGGTGGCAACCACTGCAAACAAGAAACCACTAGATAAGGTCAGCACGGCAAGCGCTAATGGCATCACACTTCTAAACCCTAGCCAAACTAATATCATCACGCCGAGTAACGACAAAGAGCCAATGGTCGATACTTCAAACTTAGCGGAATCGGTTGCCGCTTGCGCATGAAATAAGGTTCCCGCTTTCAAGACTTCAATATCGGTATTATCACCGCGGTATGAATTGGAAGCGTGTTGTGAATGAACAGGTTTGAGCGAGCTGAAAGCATCATTTAATACGGTCATTTGTTGCTGCTGACCATCAGGGTTAAAGGCGCTCTTAACGCCTTTTGCCATAACGATAGCCACAAATTTTTGCTCAGATTTACCCAATAAAATATGTTGTTCACTCGTGAGCTTTTGTGTCGGAGCGAGCGCAATGAGGTTGTCAGGAAAAAGCAGTAAAGGGTCCTGAGTCAGCAATGCACTGCTGGCATAGCCAAAGCTACTGTATAGTTGCTGCTGAGCTGCGAGTAATAATTGCTGCCAGTCTGCAGAGTGTTCAGTATCAGCAAGCAACCCGTATTGCTCATCGGTCAGTAAAAAAAAGCGCTTATCAAAGTAATATTGACTTAATGTCTGCATCTGCTGACTTTCGCCACTGCGGATATCGGTAAATACATCGGGTGACTGCTGTAACTGCTCGATTAAGTGAGTTGCAGCATTGATAGCTTGCTGCTTGTTGTCCGCTAATAGACCAATATATACCTGATCTGCTAAGCGCTGCTCAACCTTATCAAGTGCTTTTTGGGTTAATGGGGTTTCAGTAAGCTTTGGCAACATAGCCAAAATGTTACTCTGAATTTTAGCGCCTGATTGCCATAGCAAAACGCCATAAGCGCTCACTAGCGCAATCAATAAGCACCAGATGATAAAGCGTGGAACAGCTTGTTTGGGTGAGTTAAACCAACTAGCCAGTTTGGACATTACTTGGCTTCACTAACGGCATCTTCAGTCGCTGCGACTGGCAAGAGTGTCATTTTTTGCACATCCTCTTCAGTCAGTTCTTGGACGACATTTGAAAAATGAATAAGGGTTTTATCCGTCGTGGCACTGGCTTGTTTTTGGGGAAGGCTAGATAGCATAGTAAGGCGATTAATTTGCTGCTTACCATCAACATTGCCACCTTCTAACACCATCGCGCCAATGGCTTGTTGAATTAATGGATCTTTTGCCACTAAGCCCAGTTGCCAGTCAGTGTTTTCCGAGTTGTTATCTGGTGTTTCATTAGCCGCTTCAAACATAAATAAATCAAAGTCTTGAGCTAATACATCAAGATCACCCGTTAACAATGCTTGCATCAATTGCGGCAACTGCTCAGCCATTGCAGCGCTGGTTTGATTGGCTTTGCTTTGAGTGATATTGCCTAAGCTATCTTGTTGAATCAGGATATTTTGTTTCAGTAATAAGGTGCTGTTGAAAGGAGAGGTTTGTTGCCAAAGTAAGCCGATATTTTGACTAAAAATAAACTGACCGGCGCTTTTAAGTGGGCGTTTTAGTACCGCAAGAGAACGCGTTTGCTGAAACTCACCTTTAGCTTGTTCACCTAACTGAAGGTTCTGCGCTAAGGTGTTGAGTTGTGCAGCGGTCGCTGGCGTCGTAAATAGCGTAGCTAACTGCAGGTTGGATAACTCAGACTCAGACTCATTTTGACTTGTAATGGCTGCAGTTGGTTGAGCTATCGCAGTACCAGTAAGCAGCGTTATAGCAATGATTGCGGTAAGTAAGGCTCTCATTAACTGACACTCTTATTAATAAGGGTTTCATTTGCAGTGGCATTTTGCGCTACTTCTTGGCTATGACTGGCAAGTTCAGCAGCTAATTCATTTTTTACATCACCTTCAGCCAACAACGGTAAAATTTTCTGCCTAAATACAGCTGGGGTGACAAAGCACAATTCTTCGGTTTCGATTTCTACCGCTGCTTGGATGGTATAGCCTTTTGTTATTCGCTGGCCGGTTTCAGCATCGCGAATTTGATAGTTGATCCTCAGGCGATTTTCCCACTCAACAATGGCAGCATGCACAATTAAGTGCTGGTCGAAGGTACTGCTTTTTACATATTTAAGCTGAGTATCTACAATGGGCCAAGCGTAACCTGAGTGCATCATTTGACGGTAGTTATAACCGAGTTCATCGAGTAATTTACAGCGAGCGACTTCAAAATAGCGTAAATAGTTACCATGCCAAGTGATGCCCATTGAGTCCACATCATGAAAGGGCACCACCATAGCGAGTTCGGTGCTGAAAAGGGCTTTCATATCAGCAAACCTCCCACTGACCTAATTGAATTTTCTCGACGGTTTGACGTAAAACCGCTTCCAGTGGGCGATCTTCAGTGAGTAACTCAAAGTCTTCGCTGACCTGTGCAACAGTTTTAGCTAACGATGGTGTTAATGAATCTTGTGCTAATTCATTTTGGGCGATACGTAAGTGTATCCCCTGTGTCATCGCTAATAATGCGGCAGCAGCCACTTGTTCAGTAAGTTGTAATACACGCATACAGTCACGTGCAGCAATAGTGCCCATGCTGACTTTATCTTGGTTATGGCACTCTGTGGAGCGAGAAAACACACTGGCTGGCATAGTGTTCTTTAATGCTTCAGCAGTCCAAGCAGACACGCCAATTTGCACCGCTTTAAAGCCGTGGTTAATCGCTTGTCTTGCCCCAACGGCTGCCGATAAGTTAGCGGGTAAGCCGTTATTAAATTTGGTGTCCATCACCAATGCCATTTGACGATCGATTAAATCGGCAAGATTGGCGACGGTGTTTTTCATTGAATCCATCACAAATGCGATATGACCACCATAGAAGTGACCACCATGAAGAATATGCTCACCTTCGCCATCGACAATTGGGTTGTCATTGGCGCTGTTTAATTCGGTTTCAATGAATTGACGCATAAATGGCAATGCATCTTGTAGTACACCAATGATATGCGGTGCACAGCGAATCGAATAACGATCTTGTAATCGGTCTGAGTTTCTTGGGTGGGTGTGATGGTTTAAATCTTCACGGATCCAAGCTGCAATTTGGTTTTGCCCTGGGTGCGGTTTAGCATCAAATAAGATGTCATCAAAGTGATTTGAATTACCTTTAAGTGTCAGCGATGCCATAGCAGTTATGCGACTGGATAAGCGTGCTAAATACTGAGCGCGATCGAAAGCTAAACAGGCTAAAGCGGTCATCACTGCGGTGCCATTCATTAATGCTAACCCTTCTTTAGGGCGCAGCGTTAATGGCGCAATATTTAGCTCGGCGTACACCTCTTTTGTAGCGCGGCGCTTACCTTGATAAACCACATCTCGCTCGCCAATCAATACCGCTGCTAAATATGACAGCGGGGTTAAGTCACCGCTTGCGCCTACCGATCCTTCTTCAGGAATAACAGGGGTAATATCGAGGTTAAGTAATAATTCAATGCGCTGAAGTAACTCATAAGTCACTCCTGATTTGCCCACAGCGAGTGAGTTTAATCGACAAGCCATAATGGCTCTAGATTGCATCGGCGAGAAAATATCACCTAATCCGCAGCCATGAAAACGGGACAAATGTAGCGGTAATTCATGGACTAAATCCAAACCAACAGTGACAGTACATGAGTCGCCATAACCTGTTGTTACGCCATAAACCACACCTTCTTCGTTTAATAAGCTATCGATAAAACGAGCACCTTTTTGAATGTATTCTTGGTACTCAGGTGTCTCATTTAACTTTACAGGTGCCCCTTTAGCGACACTGACGACTTGCTCAAGGCTAATAGGTCGTTGACCGAAGTTTACCGTTGCCAAATTTGGGGTTGCTGAAAATGAAGTCGATTGGCTCATGGTATTACTGTTCCTGCTTATTGTTAGGTGAAGAGTGCTGTGACGAAGCCGATTGTACTGAACTGCTCTGTGCTGAACTGCTCGGTGTTGAACTGTTATGCGATGAATCAGATTCAGCAGTTGTTGGTGCTTGTTCTGCCTTTACTCTTTGTGAGTCTTCGTCGCGACGCCAAAAATCATAAAAATTAAACCACTGCAGCGGTTGGCTGGTAGCAAAATGTTCAAGACGGCGGCTATATTCACAAGCCGCGTCATCTAAACGCTCAGTACGTCCGGCTCGTGGGCCTTTTAAACTATCTGACAAGTGTTCTACATGAACTCGGTATCGACCTTGTTCTTGTAAACAAAACATGGTGTAAACAGGACAATCAAGCAGGCCAGCAAGGATAAATGGACCTTGAGGAAATGCCGCTTGTTGATCAATAAAGTCGTGATAAAACACTCGACCGGCAGTATCTGATGAGGTGCGATCTGCGGCTATCACGACCAATTCGCCTGCTGCAATTTTATCTTGCAATAACATGGCTGTACTTGGGCCAAGTTCGTTAACCTGAATAAGGTTTAATCCACTATTCGGGTTAAGTTGCTTCAGGACATTATTAAAGTTTTCAGCATGGCTAGTGAGCACCATGACATTCACTTTAACCTGCTGCTGGTGGATAGAAATCGCTCGGCAAAGTTCAAGATTACCTAAGTGAGACACTAACAATACCGCGCCTTGGCCTGATTCAACTTGGTCGGCTAAGACATGCCTATCAGGAAAGTCGACTTGGGCGAGTTTAATCCGATCGCACCAAGCATCAATTCTGTCTAATGCAGCATTACCAAAGGCAAAAAAGTGTTTCAGGCTGTCTCGCCACGTGACGGGATCTGATAACTGTTCATGTTGTGGGTGCTTGAGTTTAACTCGACGTAAAAAGTCCATTGAAGCATTTCTAGCTGTCACACCCGTCAAGAAGAAGTAACAAATCACTGGGTACATGATCGCTCTGCACAGCCAATGTCCGCCTAAACGGTAACTGTCGGCGATGAGTTTTATACCCCAGTAGCTGCCACGTTCTCCCATGGCAGACCAATGTTTATTAGCGTTTTTTTTTGAAAGTATTTTCGGTAGGCGCTTTAACATGCCGAAGAACAACCCAGTGTGCATGGCTGAAATACGGATGTTGTCTTTAACTCCCTGAAAGTGGCTGATGCCATCTTCTGGGTAAATCACTTTGGTTGGAATGTGTGTTACTGGTACACCTTGCCAGTGCAGTTTCACCATGATTTCAATATCAAAATCCATTCGCTCACCTAATGCTTGCTCGCGAAAGAGTTGCTCAGTTGCCGCTAAAGGGTAAACCCTAAAGCCACACATAGAATCTTGAATATCAAAACTTAAGGTTTCAACCCATACCCAAAAATGAGTGATGTAGCGACCATATAAACGGCCTTTAGGCACAGATTCATCATACTGAGGTTTACCAGAAATCAGTGCAAGAGGCTCCGCTTCACTGGCGGCAATCATAGTAGGAATATCATCTAAGCAATGCTGACCATCGGCGTCGATTTGCAATGCATGGGTGAATCCATCCGCGAAGGCTGCACGCAGTCCAGTCGTCACAGCAGCGCCTTTGCCACGATTAAATGGGTGAGTTAACAGCGTCACCCAGTCATATTTATCCGCTAACGATTGTAATAAATAACGAGTTTCGTCATTACTACCGTCGTTAATCAAATAGCAAGGTAAGCCAAATGGCGCTAACGCCACTAAGGTCTCAGCGATGGCCTGTTGATGATTATAATTGGGAACGATCAGTGCCAATTTCATGATTGGCGCTCCTTGCTGCTAGTGCTTGAACCAGCATTTTCTGTCAGTGCAATACGGCCAGAAGCATAGCGTTTTTCACCATCACGGTAGCTGAAAGTGAGTTTTGATTTTGCGGCGTTATGGCTGATAAATAATTCCACTTGGCTGTCGGGCAGCATCAGCTGCTGGAATTTAAGCACTTCAAGGCTGGCAACATCGGGCTGATAACCAAATGCCTGACAACCTAATTGAATAGCCCAGTCGAGTTGGGTTACGCCAGGTAAAACTGCTTGCTCTTCAAAATGGCCTTTAAAGTAATCCAGTTCTGCGGCAACAAAAATTTGCCAACTGATGCCATCATCAGTGGTTTGCTGACTGATTATTTGGGGTAAAGCTGATTTAATCATCATTAAATACTGTCAATAAATCCGTTTGTATACGCTTACCTTGTGCATTGACAGGTAAGGCTTCTGGGTAGCGCCAACGACGAGGTAAAGTCACTCGTTCGAACTCGCTAAGTAAATGTTTTTTAAGGTGGTTGTTAACACTCAATTTACCGGAGTCATCCAGTTGTGCTAGACCTTGTTCTGTTAAGGTGATGGCTGCACCTAGCATCATCCTTGGCTCTGTTAATTGAACCACCGCAGCTTCTTTGACAAACGGGTGCGTGCATAGCAAGCCTTCCATCTGCGCCAAGGATAAGCGTTTTTCTTCTACTTTCACGATACGATCGAGACGGTGAAGCAAGGTAAAACGCCCGTCGGCTGCAAGCTCAATTTTGTCATCACATTTTAGCCACTCAGAATCAGAGGCTAAATATGGCGATTTGATCATTAAGGCGCCATCTTCTGGATTGCTGGCAATATCAATTTGACTGAATGGTAGCCAGGTTCTGTTTGGCGACATTTGACGACGATAAGCAACGCCGCCAGTTTCAGTGCTACCAAAGACTTCAATTGGAAATTGGCCATAACAGGTATGAATATGCTGCGACGCTTCATAGCTTAACGGACCGCCAGAGCTGAAGATAAGGCTTGGTGCAAGCTGTTGTTGCTCAAACTCAAGGGCTTCAGGTAATCGTGACAATTGCGCAGGACTGCTGACTAAACATAGGTTTGGCATTAATGCGATGTAATAACTCAGGGTTTCTGGGTATTCAATTAAGTCACTTAAAAAGGGACGGCTGGCAGCTAATGGCCACAATATTTTAAACAGTAAACCGTATATATGTTGGTGAGAAACCGTTGATACCACACTACATTGGGGTAATCTTGACGCAAAAGTGCTTTCCAGTACGCTGACTTCGGCATCTAGTTGTTCAATGGATTTTTGAATCGCTTTAGGTTCACCACTACTGCCTGAGGTGAATAGGACTAAATCACCGATTTGAGATGATTGTGGCCAAGGTTTATTGGCTAAGCCCATTTCTTTTTTTAATAGAATAAAGTGTTTAACTTCAGACAGTGGCTGATCTGCAATGATGCCATCGAAAGCATGATTTAATTCGTTTAATGTGCCGCCCTGGGTATTTGACGGCAGTATGACTTGTTTACCTGCTAATAATGCTGCGCAAATGCCAGCAGCAAATAAATCGCTGGTTTCAGCGGCCAATAACCAACGCTTAATTGGGCTTGCATTGAGTTGCTCGAATAGATGGGCAACATGAGCTGTAAACAGTGAGCCTGTTACGATGTCATGATGATTGAAACTAATCAGTTGTTGCGTTTTAGGGCCAGTATTAAGCCAATTTATCAGCAAGTTATTCATGTTTTTTCAACCAAAAGTTGCGATATATCCATTCTCCACCGAGCAGTAAACCCATGAAGATATAGGCAATTAATCCATTATAAAGTGTCCACAATTCCAATGTGGCAAACTCTGCAGTATAAAATGCAGCTAATCCATTAATGATAAATAATCCGCACCAAAGGCGAGTAACATTATTTAAATATGGAATGGCTGAATCTGGTAAATCAGGCTCTTTTAACTTGGCCAAGCGTTCGATCATGCTTGGGCCTTTTATTAACGAGCTAGTAAACAGTCCCAGCATAGTCATGTTAATGACTACAGGGTAATACAGTAGCCAGTCATTACGTTTAGCAACAAAACTGGCAGCAGTTAAGCCAATACCAACCAGTATGGGCAACACCATGGTTTTTAACTGCTGTTTATTTAGCGCTAAGCGTGCGATTAATATGGCGCAAAGTAATAGGGCAATGGTGCCTGGTGGAAGGTACTGCAAGCCAAAGTAAACCGCTAACGGGTAACAGATAATGACGATGGCTGTGACGATTTGCAGTAGTAGCACCATTAATCTTTCATTAAGCCTTCAATGGCATTGACCACATCTTCAACTGTGCGCACAGTTTTAAATTGCTCTGGTTGAATCTTCTTGCCAGTCATTTGCTGTAGCTTAATCACTAAATCAACAGCATCAATGCTATCTAAATCTAAAGACTCATAAAGTGAAGCATCTAGGCTGATATCTTCAGCTTCGATTTCAAACTCATCGACTAATATTTGCGTCAGCATCTCTAGGATTTGATCACGATTTTTCATGATAACTCCTAAGAACGTTGAGATTCGATAAAGCTAGCTAAACTCGCCACACTGAAAAAGTGTGCTTTAGTGGCATCAGAGTTTGCTTCGATTTTGATGTCGAATTGCTTTTTAATCGCTAAGCCTAATTCAAGCGCATCAATTGAGTCTAACCCCAGTCCCTCACCAAAAAGTGGTGCGTCGGTGTCAATATCATCAATACTGACATCTTCTAAGTCGAGGCAGTCGATGATCAGTTGTTTAATTTCGTTATGTAGATTCATATTAATATTCTAATTTGTTTGATTGTAATTATTTCTTAGTCGTTGCAGATAAGGGCGGTAGTGCGGTTATCTGCTGCGAATAAAGCTGCTCTAACTCTCTGGTCAGTACGCGAGCCATTTTTGCATCACTAGTTTGGTTTATATCATACCTTAGCTGGTCAAAAGCTGCGCCAATTTCTACAGACATATTTACTGTTTGTCTTGGCGGTTCGTACCAAGGTTGTTGCTTAGTTAGTCCAGCTACGTCGACATGTAGTAAAACAGGAAGGATATCTGTGCGGGTGCGTATTGCAATGTTTGCTGCGCCGCGAGCAAATGGGTTGATTTGGGTGCCAACCACAGTGCGGGTTCCTTCAGGAAAAATGATGAGGTTGGTGCTATCGTTCAGCACTTGTTGGCAATCTTTCAGTAGTAATTCTGCGCCGCGATTTGGAATATAACCAGCTGATGATAAGACACCGCGCATAAATGGGTTGCGCCAAAGCGATTGTTTCACAATGCACCCCGCATTGGGGATAAGGCTTATTAGCACCACGACATCGATTAAGGTTGGGTGATTAGCAATAACAATCATGCCTTTGGCATCTGCTAATGCTTGGGTATTTGGGGCGCTGACTTTAATTAACCCTGTGAAGGTTAGCATCCACACAAAACCTTTAAACATATAGTGCACCGCTTTTTGAACTCTAGCGATCCGCTGCTGTTTTGAGCCAGGCCAAAAACGCAGCACAGGCAAAATGGTTAATGAACTTAATAACCCTCCTATGCCAAAGACTACATAACACATCACGCCACCAATCCAGCGAGGGATATAGGCCATTCCTGTTAAATATGGGAATGGCTTTGGATGCTTAAAGTGACCTTGATGAGTTAGGCTCATTGACTACAACCGCCCAACAGAGTCAGAAATGGCTGTTAACTGCCAGTGCCACTGACTTATATGGCCTGATAGTGATTTCTGGCAAGCGATGCCATTGATGAACTCTGCAAAGCTTAATGTTTTCTGGCCGCTTACGTTATCTGCCATAGCTTGTTCATTTGAAGGGCTTAATGTCAGCTGGGCAATAGCGGGTTGTTGGCCATTATTTGCTGGTGCTAAATACAAGCCCATGGCTAATGGTAGTTCATTCTCTTGGGTATACTGATTATAAACCGCAGGCACCGGATCATCGCCAAACACTAATAATACAGGAGCTGGATTTTCAGCTAACTGAGCATAAGTTTCGATCACGGCTTGAGATAACGTTTCTTCACCTGCAGCAATTGACGTTGAAGGCGCAGTATTGCCCGTTACGATGCCATATATCCCACTGGCGGTATTATGTACTGACTGACTAAAGGCGAGGGGAGATAAGGCTTCTTTAGCAACAATATCTTCTAGTAAGCCAAGGGTGCGCGTGAGTTCACCATGACGTGAGGAAAATACACTACGGCAATCTTGGGCTGGCTGACAATCATGGGCAGCAGAGAGCATCATTTTAGTTAAACGACTAAAACGGCGACGCTGCATCGCAGGAACATGGGCTAATGCAGGAGAATCTTTTTTGTCTAATGACGGTGCGGTGCTTTTATCCCAATGAGTCCAGCTTTCTTTATCTTGAAAGTCCACAGACCAAGCACCCCACGACAGGATATCAAATACTAATTGCACTATTTTGCCTCTGATATGACCCCGTTATCCCTAACTGGGTGACATTTTCCGTGCTTTTGATTTATTAATGCGTTGCTCTAAAACAACTATCAGGCTGAACTGTAATAACGGTACCGTAATAATTGTACCGTAATAATTGCGACTTAATGAAGCTTTTTGCAATGAGCAGAAATAAAAATAGCGACACGAATGTCACTATTTTTATCAAGCTCACATAGCTATGCAAAAATTCCAAATAAATATGGAACCAGCATTCACGATATAGCGTTACGCTATTCGTTATTTGCTCAGTTGCTGCTGCAGTTTTCTGACGGCAGTTTTGATTTTACGGGTGTTTTCAGGGCCCATTCTGACCATCAGCTTTTGCACATTAGGTAAGGCTTCAAGCTTAGTGTCAACAAATTGATAATTCACGCTGATAGATGACAGCTCAATAGGGTCTTCAATAATCGGCGCTGCTAAAATCATCTGGAAAGCTTCAAGCATGCGTTCATCAAAGCTCATGTCGCTGTAGCCTAGTTCTTCAAAAGCTTCATTGAACAAAGGCGATAACTCTTCAAAGGTACTAACAAGCTGCTCGTCATTCATACCTGCAATCATGTCTGCATATAAATCGTAACGGTGGTAGCTATCTGGATTTAAGTAAGTTTTGTTAGTGATTTCACTGACGCTAAAATTGTCTTTCGGGCCCTTTAATGGGCTAGCTTTGTGAATGACTTCGCCTTGTGCCATGTTATCGACAAAGACCACAAATTGGCGTGCGATATCCTTTTTAAGGATCATCGACTCGATTTTCATGCCATCAGCCATAGCAATGGTTTTTTGTTCCACAAAATCATCGCTTTCAGTCAGTGCAGGTAAAGGCTCAACGACCACTTCAGGTTCTGCAGGAATAACTTCAGGCTCAATGATTTCAGGTTCAACAATCACTTCTTCAATTGGCTCTTGCTCGATTGGCTGCTCTGGCACAGGTTCTGGTAATTGAACCGGGATAGGCTCAATGATTTCAGGTTCCTTTTCTGAAGTGAAATAGAAATACCCCGCCCCCGCTAATAATACGGCTACCGTGATCCCAATGACGCCTGCATTGCTACCACTTGATTTATCTGATTGTGGTGTCGCTCTGTCTTCTTGATTGACTTGCATTTCTATTCCTTAGCTTTAAACGTCGAAAGTGGAACTGAACACGGGATAAAGTCTATCTAACTTAAAATCAGACTATTTAGCCTTAAGCTCAAATCTCATTCTGCAATATTCCTAAGACTTGTCTAGTGATAACAGCTTAGGTTAACAATAATTTATGCTTGTACGTATTGTTGGCGATCACCTAACCAACGGTGAATGATGCCATCAACATTACCAGGGACTTGTTGCATAACATGTGCGGCTAACTTTTGCGTATTTTCAATTAAATACTGGTCTCTGACCAAGTCAGCAATTTTCATCTCTGCTAGCCCTGTTTGACGTGTTCCGAGGACTTCACCTGGGCCACGAATTTCTAAATCTTTTTGTGCAATCACAAAGCCATCACTGCTTTCGCGTAACACCCCTAAACGTTTGGTCGCCGTTTGCGATAAAGGCGCTTTATAGAGTAATACACAGTGACTGGCAATCGAGCCTCGTCCCACACGGCCACGTAACTGATGCAATTGTGCTAAGCCTAAACGTTCAGGGTTTTCGATAATCATTAAGCTGGCATTGGGCACATCCACACCGACTTCAATCACTGTGGTTGCTACTAATAAATGTAGCTCACCTGCTTTAAATTGGGCCATTATTTGTTGCTTCTCAGCGCTTTTCATTCGCCCATGAACTAGGCCTATTTTAAGCTCTGGTAGTAAACGACTGAGTTCTTCGGCTGTATCTTCAGCGGCTTGGCACTCGAGCACTTCAGACTCTTCAATTAAGGTACAGACCCAATAAATTTGTCGATTGTCATTTAGCGCAGCTTGTTTCACTCGCTCAATCACTTGATCACGGCGATTATCACTGATGGCGACAGTAGATACTGGCGTTCGACCAGGTGGCAACTCATCAATCACCGAGGTTTCTAAATCGGCGTAAGCCGTCATAGCGAGAGTACGGGGAATAGGTGTCGCCGTCATAATTAACTGATGAGGATGAAAACCTTGGCTGACGCCTTTTTCGCGCAAGCCTAAACGTTGATGCACCCCAAAACGGTGTTGCTCATCAATGATAATTAAGGCGAGTTTATTAAAGCTAACTTGCTCTTGGAAAATGGCGTGAGTGCCAATCACCATTTGCGCGCTGCCATCTGCGATGTCCGCTAACGATTGCGCTCTTGCTTTGCCTTTTAATTTTCCTGCAAGCCAGCCAATTTTTAGCCCCAGTGGCTCAAACCATGCAGCAAAGTTAACCGCGTGTTGTTCTGCCAGCAATTCTGTGGGCGCCATCATAGCGACTTGGTAGCCATTTTCTATTGCTTGTAGCGCCGCGAGCGCCGCGACTAAGGTTTTTCCGGAGCCAACATCCCCTTGCACTAAACGCATCATTGGGGTGGGTTGTTCGATATCACGGCTAATATCAGCGCCGACTCGTTGTTGTGCGCCTGTCGGCTTAAATGGCAATGCTTTCAAAAATGGATTTAGCAACTGACCTGTAGCGGGCAAGGTCACCGCCTTATCAAGGTTATTACGCTGACGTAGTTTCAGCATACTTAAGTTATGTGCCAGTAATTCTTCTTGCACTAAGCGCTGCTGAGCGGGATGCATACCCAGCTCTAAATCAGACTGTTCAATGTCGTTTGGGGGGCGATGAATGAGGTGAAGCGCGCGGCCAATGCTCATATTGTTGGGCTGCAATTCGCTAGGCAATAACTCGGTTAATCCACCTTGTGTTAATTGATTTAAGGCTTGTTCGGTCAGTTTAATCCAGCTGGCTTGCTTCAGGCCTTCAGTGGATGGATAAATAGGCGTAAGCGAATCACTCAAAGCTGGGTTTTCACCTTCTTTGATGATTTTATATTCGGGATGAATGATCTCGAAGTGACGTTTGCCACGTTTTATTTCGCCATAAGCACGAATGATGGCGCCGTTTTGCATGCCATTACGTTGGGCAACTGAGAAGTTGAAAAAGCGCAGAGTCAGCATGCCGCTGTCGTCAGCTATGGTGCAAGTCAGCATACGTCTGCGACCGGGTACGATTTGGGTCGAAACGATTTCAGCTTCAACAGTGCCGTACATGGCAGGATATAGACTGGCAATAGGATAGATTTGGGTGCGGTCTTCATAGCGCATAGGCAAATGAAACAGTACATCTTGCACTGTTTTAATATCCAGTTTTTCGAGCTTTTCGGCGACTTTTTTCGCGACGCCTTTTAAGTCGGTTATAGGAACCTGATCCAATGGTTGCAAATCCACAATGCCTTTATAGTGTCTGGTAACGACTTTATTTACGGTTTATCTCATTTTGCGCTTAGCAGGCAAAGAGAGTTATCCAAAGAGTTATACAACTCACTTTGCAGCGTTAATCACTGTTAGGGACAATAGTACTGTAAATATATACAGATGTATGGCTTATCTTAGCAGAGTTTTAAAACAAGGCAATAATATTACCCGATTCTATGCTAAGCGACTCTATAACCAGCCTTTTTGTTTAGCAATCCGCGCAGCATCAATGCGATTGGTGGCATTTAGCTTACTGATTGCTTCGGACAGGTAATTACGTAATGTGCCTTCGGCAATAAATAATTGTGCTGCGATATCACTGGTTGATAAGCCTTCGCTGGCAAGCCTTAAGGCTTTGCGCTCTTTATCATTGAGTGGATCGATATCGCCAATTGCGCTGATCGCCAATTCGGGATCAATAACCTTTTTACCAGACATCACCTGCTTAATGGCTGACAGTAAGCTCTCGGTTGGGGCATCTTTAAGTAAAAAACCTTCAACCCCAGCGGTTAGTGCGCGCTTTATGTAACCCGCACGGCCAAAGGTTGTCAGGATAATAATCTTAGTTTTATGGGATGAGTCAGCTTGATATTGCTGCAGCCATTGTGCGAGTTCGAGCCCCGTATGTTGTGGCATCTCAATATCACTGAGCAGTAAATCAAAGGACTGCTGTTTTAATAATGCCATCGCTTGGGCTCCATCTTCGGCTTCGGTGACTTCTACCTTACCGAGTGCGGCATCGTCTGTCAGGGTTAGCAATGCAGAAAGTGCCCCACGCACCATAGCTTGATCTTCTGCCAGTAAAATTCTCATTCAACCACGTCCTTGTCTTGTGCTATTTGTTGGGCAGAAAGTGGTAAAGAAATCATGAATCGATAACCCTCTTCCGTAGTGTAATTAAACTCACCTGATAACAACTCGACCCGTTCTCTGATTCCTTTAAGCCCGTTGCCTTCAATGATCTCCTTAGTCGATGCATTGTCGCTAAAGCTAATGCTCAGTTGTTCATCTTCATGGGCGAACTGCCATACACATTCAGTGGCATTGCCATGTTTAATTGTATTATTGACCAATTCGGTGAACATTAACCCTAATTGTGATTCATGTAATGCAGTCATCTTGGGCAATGTCCCTTTGAGATGCACTTCAATACTTTGTTCACGCAGTAACCCCGTTAACTGCTGCAGTGTATCGGTCAGCCCTTTATGTTTATAGTCCGATACCGTCTGACGTATTTGGCTTAGGCTTTCACGAGCAATATCGGCCAGTTGACTCAAGTGTTGTTGGGCTAAAGGTAAATTTCCTGTTTCAACTAATTTTTCAGCCAGCTGGGCTTTAAGGGCAATAGACGACAAGTTGTGCCCCATAATGTCATGTAAATCACGGGCAATACGTTCTCGTTCTAACGCGGTTGCGAGGCTGGCTATTTCATCGCTTGATTGACGCTGCTGACGTCTCACTCGCTCGCTGTTGTGTTCAATTACGCCAAGTAATCCCACGACAAACATGATGAGCATGCCATAGAGCGGGAAGTAATAGGCTTCAAATCCAATCAGAAAATCCAGTGTCCACAACCATCCAGATAAAATGAAAAAGCAGAATACTGCGGTGCGAAGCGAATAGAAAAAACCAATAAAAAAGGCGGCAAAACTGAAAAGTGAAATGGCACCACTGGTAAATGGTGCTGCAACACTGGCGGTAAGTAGCATCAATCCAATGGGGTAAATGGCTTTAGCTGAGGCGCTTTTAAATGCCCAATAGTAACTGTATACAAAAGGGATTAGGAGCAACAAACTCACGCTGATACGTAATACGTCGTCCCGCATAAACCACAATGGGATGAAGTAAAAAATCAAGTTAAGTAAGTATACCCAAGCGGTTTTTTGCTTATAGTCACGTTCAGGTTGAATTGTGTCGCTGTTGGTCATTTTCTGGTGAACCTTTCCTTGCTCAATTTGCTGGGCTAATCGTTGATGATTCATAACCTCTCCTTGCTGAGTTAGCATACAGTAGCAGATTAAAAACCTGCAACTGTATGCTCGTTTTACACTATCAAACAGTTTGACGTTACTCGTCAGCCGCTTAAGTCACTCAAATTGTGTGAATACTGGGATTTATTAATACTGCTGCGCTGAAGTCGGTGGATTAAGTAAAAAATTAGCCCAGCTATAGTTAGGGTCAATATCGATAGCCTGCTGCCAGTCTTGCTCGGCATCTTGTTGATTACCTAACTCTTGCTGAGCAAGTCCGCGCCACGTATAAGCTTCGCTGTGTCCCCAACAAATGTCATCACATGGGCTTTGGAAGCGCTCGATAGCAACAGAGGCATATTGTTTTGCTTTATCCATACCGCCGCCATATTGAGTTGGTGTGTAATAAGCACTCATGGCTTTCACCAATGCAATACGAGGATTATTGGGGTCAATCTGCTCAGCTTGTGCGAGTAGAGTGCCAGCTTTCATGCCCAATGTTTGCCCCTTCGTTGGATCATTTGAAATTTGCATGCCATACACTGATGCGAGTAATGCCATTGACTCAACATCATCTTCACGGCCAAGAATATTTTCGAGAGTGGTTTGAGCTTCATCTAATGAGCGCTTGAACATGCCACGCTGTCCGACAATATTCGCGGTAATTGCGGTGCGATATTCTGCGTAAGCATGTTCGTAATCCACGCTTTGTTCGCTGATTTGTTTAAGCTCATTTATGTTCATCGCGTTTGCTGCTGAATCAATTGCGCTAATATCTGCCATGCTACTTTGGCTGACTAATGAAAGGGTGACTGCAATAAATAATGTTTTCATGATTAACTCCGTTTATTCAATTAAAGGTTTGTTGCTTCGGAGTTAGTATCTAAGAATGGGCGTAAACTGTGCAGGCACAAACGTCATCAGTTTGAGGTGACAAATGTCATCAGTGAAAACATTCGATATCAAGTGATAAGCAAAAGCGGTAGCAATGAGTAACAAAAACGCCAGCCTATCGGGTTAATAGGCTGGCGTTCATTAACGGTATTGGGAAGCTTATAAATCTCTAAGCCTGTCAGGCTTATACTTGTACGATCAGGTAGCTGATATAGGCAAGATAACTGAGAACTAATACAACAGCCTCACGGCGACCAATCCGTAAACCTGTGTAAGCAAACGGCAGCAATACTACGGCAAGTGCGATCATCGTTATCCAATCAATCGAGCTTATCTCGCTGTTTAATATTGGATGGATCAAGGCGGTAACCCCTAATATACCTAGAATATTAAATAAGTTTGAGCCAATCACATTACCAATGGCAATATCACTTTCACCTTTCATTGCCGCAACAATGGAGGTGACTAATTCTGGCATGCTAGTACCAATAGCGACGATAGTTAAACCAATAATAACTTCACTAATACCAAATGACTTAGCCATGGCAACAGCGCCATCTACAAACAAAATACCGCCGCCAACGAGCATAGAAATACCAATAATAATTAAGGCTATCGACAACCAGTTACTTTGCGCATTAACTGCTAAACCATCTTCATTGCTTTGTTTATCAGCGGTGATATAGCTAAAAGACAGGTAACCGATTAATAAACAGGTCAGCAGCATTCCATCCCAAAAGCTTAAGCCGCCATCGAGTAACAAGCTCCAAAATAGCAGTGATGCGGCAATCATAATAGGAATGTCACGGCGCACCATTTGTGACTCAATTTTAATCGGGCGTATTAATGCCGTAATACCTAAAATAAGGCCAATATTGGCAATGTTTGAACCAATCACATTGCCTAAAGCTATACCACTATTGCCTGCCAGTGCAGATTTTACACTCACGGCAAGCTCTGGTGCACTGGTACCAAAGGCTACAATAGTCAAACCGATAATTAAGGGGGTTAGTCCTAGCTTTAGGGCAATTTGACTTGCACCACGCACAAGGGCTTCAGCCCCAATAGTTAGGATGACAAAACCACCAATAATCGATAATAGAATTAACATGAACAAGGCTCACAAATGGGTTAAATCGAAAAGGATGGCAAGCATAGGTATTTTTTAATAATACGCAATCTAATTTATCCAATCGAGTGATTAAAATTCATTAATTTAACCAATAAAAAAGCACACAATGATGTGTGCTTTTAAGTGTTATAAATCGGCGTGGTTACGCAAGGAAATTACAGTTCATCTTCCCAGACCACTTTAGCACCGCGTACACCATCAACTTTGGCACTAAACTGCTTTTCAAGCACATGACGCTTAATTTTTAATGTCGGCGTAAGGGCATCGTTTTCGACAGTCCATGGCTCTTTGACTATCACAACGGCATCGACATGTTCGTGTGACTCAAGATTAGGGTTGATGCTATCAAGCGTTGCTTTGAGTGACGAGCGCACTTCTTCGCGAGGCTGAAGAGCTGAACCTTCTGATAACTGCACTAAGGCAACAGGGTGCGGTAAACCTGAACCAATAACACACAATAATTCAATATGAGAATCCTGTGCTAACTTACGCTCAATTGGCACTGGCGCCACATACTTACCTTTAGACGTCTTGAAGTTATCTTTAACGCGGCCAGTAATTGAAATGTAGCCATCTTCATCGATTTCACATAAATCACCCGTATGGAAAAAGCCGTCTTCATCAAAACAGGCTTTAGTGGCTTCTTCTTGTTTGTAATAACCCGTCATTAAGCCAGGGCTTTTCACCATTAATTCACCATCGTCAGTACGACGTACTTGGCAACCTTCAACAGGGCGGCCTACAGTGCCGATTTTAGTGGCATCAAATGGGAAGTTAATAATGGAATAGGCACAATTCTCGGTCATGCCCCAAGCTTCTGAGATATTCATACCGATTTTGTTGTACCACTCTAATTGAGTTGGCGGAATAGGCGCAGAACCAGAACCTAATAAACGACAATGCTCGAGTCCCAAACCTTTTTGAATTTTGCGTTTTACTAGGCTGCTAATAATTGGCAGCTTAAGTAAGAAATTCAGTTTAGACTCACCCGCTTTATTAATAATGTTGAGCTGAAATAGCGTCCACAAACGCGGCACTGAGAAAAATACCGTTGGTCTGCATCGCTGAACATCGGCAACAAACGAGTCTAAACTTTCAACAAAAGCCACTGAAGAGCCTGAATAGAAAGAAGAACCTTGAATCGCCACACGTTCAGTAATGTGCGCTAAAGGTAGGTAAGAAAGTAATCGATCAGCCGTATTGGTTTTTAAATCGCGTACTACAGCTTCGCAAGTCCAGCCATAGCTGCCAAAGGTTTGCATGGCACCTTTTGGCTTACCTGTTGAACCAGACGTGTAAATCAGGGTCATCATATCTTCAGCTGACGGAGTAGGCGCGTCTACTAATGGCGTGCCTAATTGAACAAACTTTTCCCAGTGGTACTGAGCTGGCATAGTTTCATATGGCATCGAAATACGTAGGATTTCACCGCCGACACCGGCTTCTTGATCTGCCCAGTAATCTAACTTACCGGTGAAAATAGCTTTTGCACCGCTATGTTCAAGGACATAACGAATCGTTTCAGCGTTAGCGGTAGGGTAAATAGGCACACTGATATAGCCGCCGTGCATTAAGGCTAAATCGGTAATAAACCACTCTGCGCAGTTTTTTGAGAGTACAGCGATTTTGTCACCAGGCTCTAAACCTAAATGACGCAGTGCACCTGCGACTTGCTGTACTTTTTGTTGTACTTCACGCCATGTAAAGTCAACGTATTGACCGTTAATTGGTTGACGTAAGTATACTTCGTCGCCTTGAGTCTCAACCCAGTGCGATAACATTTCTACTGGTGTTTTCATTAGATTTTCCATCGACAATTCCGTGTTCGTTTTTGTTTTAATGTAGGACGTACATATTTCAATGTCATTAACGCAATAATCTATTGTAATCCTATTGAATATCTAATCAGTTCAGACCAGTCTCAATTCGCTATAGATTAGTTTTATGCAGTAAAAGCGAATAGCCAATACTGAATGTTAAAACTAAAAAGCGTACCTTGATCAGCCCCCAGTGAACGATAAGATATTCAATACGATCGGTATCAGTATGGCTTTATAAAGATACCTGCGCAAACGATAACCTATAAAATTTAGGCAATTACGACTAATAAACTAGCAGGTTTTGCTGAAAAGTGAACCAATATCGAGTAATAACTCTAATAAAAAAGGCGCCAATAGGCGCCTGTAGTGGAAAAGTCGGTTTGTGACCTAGATCTCCATTATTCCATCCATTTCGACTAAAGAGTCTTTTGGCAGTTGTTTTACGCCAATAGCAGCACGTGCTGGGTAAGGTTGAGTGAAGTAACGTGCCATGATTTCATTCACAGTTGCAAAGTGAGATAAGTCAGTCAGGAAGATATTAAGCTTAACGATATCTGCCATACTGCCGCCTGCCGCTTCGGTAACAGCTGTTAAGTTTTCAAATACTTGAACAACTTGTTCTGAAAAGTCATCGCTAACCATTTGCATGGTGCTTGGTACAAGTGGGATTTGGCCAGACAGGTAAACAGTGCTACCTACTTTTACAGCTTGAGAATATGTGCCAATTGCTTGTGGAGCTTTATCAGTTGCGATAATGATTTTTTCTGCCATGACGCCCTCTGGGTAATTTAAATTAGATGCAAGCAAACCTAAGCCTGAATCTTATAAAAGAATCATTCAGCTTAGGTAGTTGCTTTAATCTTACTAGCGATTACGTGAGGTACGCAAGACTTCCGGTAATACACGAATACGGCGCATTACATTGGCGAGGTGAACACGGTCGTCGACCGAGATACGCAGGTTAATTAAATAAACTCGTCCATCGCGTTCTTCAGTGCTCAAGTTATGAATATTTGAGCCTGCAGCTGCAATGATATTGGTGATTTTTGCTAATGCGCCTTGATGATTCACAATCTCAACACGTAGATTTGCTTGGTAAGTTTCGCCTTCGACGTTATCCCAATGAACAGGAATATACTTGTCAGGCTCACCTTGGTAACCACGAATGTTGGCGCAGTTTTCCATGTGGACCACTAAGCCTTTACCTGGACTTACGTGAGCAACAACCGCATCACCTGGAATAGGGCGACAACAGTTAGCAAAGGTCACTAACATGCCTTCAGCGCCACGGATTGGCATCAAGTGCTCTTCAGTGTCGTCATCTTTATCAGTAGTCGTCAGCTTTTGACCTAACAAACGCTGAGCAATCACAATACTCATGGCGTTGCCTAAACCGATATCAGCCAGCAATGAATTTAAATCGTCATGCTTGGTTTCTGAAATCACTTTATTGAGTTGTTCAGGGTCAATGCTATCAAGCTTGGTTTCACCCAAAGCGTGATTCAATAGGCGTTTACCTAGTGCTACAGCATCGTCACTGGTTAAGCTCTTTAACACTTGGCGTATTTTGCCGCGCGCTTTACCTGTAACCACAAAGTTTAGCCACGCCGCATTCGGGCGAGCACCTTTAGCAGTAATAATCTCAACGGTTTGACCGGAGATTAATGGCTGACTTAACGGATATGCTTGACGGTTAACGCGTGCGCCAACACAGGTATTACCTACATCGGTGTGGACTTCGTAAGCAAAATCGACTGCTGTTGAGTTAACGGGTAATTCTAAAATACGGCCTTCTGGGGTGAAGACGTAAATTTCTTCTGGGAATAGTTCGGTCTTAACGTTTTCCACAAACTCAAACGAACTGCTGGCACTTTGTTGCAGCTCCAGCAAGCTTTGCATCCACTTATGGGCGCGAATTTGAGTGGTACTTTGTTGTGAACTATTGGTGCCGCTCTTATACATCCAGTGAGCAGCAACCCCTTTATCCGCCATGAGATCCATTTCTTCTGTACGAATTTGTACTTCAACAGGAACCGCATGAGGGCCAAATAATGAGGTATGCAATGATTGGTAACCATTGGCTTTAGGTATGGCAATATAATCTTTAAAGCGGCCAGGATGTGGCTTATAAAGACCATGCATGGCACCTAATACGCGGTAACAGGTGTCAATGGTATCGACCATGACTCTGAACGCATAGATGTCCATGACTTCTTGAAACTGCAGTTCTTTATTACTCATCTTACGATAGATGGAATAAAGGTTTTTCTCACGACCTTTGACAGTGCCTTTAATGCCGGCATCTTCAAGGCGAGTCGTAATAGCACCTTCAATACTATTAATCAGTTCTTTTCTATTACCACGGGCTGCTTTGACGACTTCTTTAAGCACACGATAACGCATTGGATAATAGGCTTGGAAACCTAAATCCTCTAACTCGCTTTTGATATTATGAATACCAAGACGGTTGGCGATCGGTGCATAAATCTCTAAGGTTTCGCGGGCAATACGACGACGTTTGTCAGGACGTAATGCACCCAAAGTGCGCATGTTATGCGTTCTATCAGCAAGTTTGATTAGAATAACGCGGATATCCTGCGTCATTGCCATCATCATTTTGCGGAAGTTTTCAGCTTGGGCTTCTTTTTTATCGCGAAACTTAATTTTGTCGAGCTTTGACACGCCTTCGACAAGTTCAGCCACAGTAACGCCGAATAACTCAGTGAGTTCTTCTTTGGTAACTGGGGTGTCTTCGATGGTGTCATGGAGCAGGGCTGCCATTAATGTCTCGTGATCAAGACGCATGTCAGCCACGATGCGGGCAACCGCAACGGGATGGGTAATATAAGGCTCGCCACTTGTGCGCATTTGCCCTTCATGGGCATCACGCGCAACAATGTACGCCTGCTTGAGTAACTCTACTTGCGCGGGTTCTAAATAACCTGACGCAGACTCCTTTAGACCTTCAAACAGATACAAGTGGCGCTACTCCTTAAAGCGTACGGCCTTCAGCAATTGCAGCTACTGCAGCAATTTCAGCGGCTTCACGTTCGCGAACAGTTTGACGCTCATCAGCGTCTAAAGTGTTAGAGGTGACTAAGCCTAATTCGATTTCGCGTAAAGCGATAACCGTTGGCTTATCATTCATCTCTTCTACCATTGGGTCTTTACCTTGCACAGCGATTTGGCGTGCACGACGCGCTGCAACCAGGATCATATCAAAACGGTTGCCGATTTGTTCTACGGCGTCTTCTACAGTTACGCGAGCCATGTGGTGAAACTCCAGTGTTATATATGGGAAAAAATGACGCAAAATTGTACACTATGACAATTAATCTGCCAACAGATCGTTTATCATATCATTGTGAGTATGGATCTGACTAGCACAGGTTGATCTTTGACTGCGAATGATCGCGCAAAGATCGCCTAAAGCGACGTCAAAATCATCATTTACTATAATATAATCTGCATCTTTATAGTGTGACATTTCTGATACGGCCTCAGCCATACGTCCATCAATCACGTCTTGGCTGTCTTGACCACGACCAGTTAGGCGGCGTTCAAGCTCAGCTCTCGAAGGAGGTAAAATAAATACCCCAATTGCTTCAGGCATCAGTTTTTTAACTTGCTCGGCGCCTTGCCAATCAATATCTAAAAATACATCAATACCGTTCGCTAATGTTTGTTCAATAACCGTGCGGGATGTGCCGTAATAGTTGCCAAACACTTCCGCCCATTCAAAGAAAGCCTCTTCAGCAATTAATGCCTTAAATTCTTCTACCGAGACAAAGTGATAATGTTGACCATTCACTTCACCTGGGCGTGGTTGACGGGTGGTGTGAGACACAGACACTTGCATGTCGCTTGGCTTATCTTTTAGTAATGCAGAGATAAGTGAAGACTTACCGGCGCCACTTGGGGCAGACACAATAAATAGATTTCCACGAGCGCTCATAGTGCAATTTCCAACCAGATTATTTATCAGGGCGAGTATTATACTCAAAGCGATAAAATTTGCGAGATACGTGAAGGATAAAAGTGCACAAATCTGAGCTTTGAAAAAACAGATTTAATGCAGCGCCATTGTTTGCTAAGGCCTTTGTGGCATGCGCTTAACCCCCAGATAGACTGAAATTAACCTTAATTAAAAAGCAGACTGATTAAGCTTTCGAGCCGATTTAAGTTCAAATTGACATTTTTAGAATTTTTTAAGCCATTTTTTGGTGGTTTCACTGACTTTGGCGGTGAAATTGTTTAGTCTGCCAACAGATCATTTTTTAGATATTAGGATTTCTTGTGTCATTCGCATCCTTATTTTGTCGTCAAGGTCGAGACAACGGCCTAAGAGCTATCGCTATTCAAATAAGTTGTTTAGTGTTGGTATTACTCATCTCGCTATTATTTGCCAATACCGTTGTGACCCTAATCGCAGCTGTCATTGCGATACCTGTTTGTGCCCTAAGCTGTTTACGCCGTTTACGAGACGCCGCTAAACCTAGCTCTCTTGTCGCTTTGCCTGTGACTTTATTAATACTCTTTAGTTTATCGCTAAGCCTTAGTTTTCCCGCAGTTGTATCCAGTGTGCTGTTTATACTTGGCGTAGCGGTGGCTGCTGGGTTTGGTTGGTTTGCTGATTCTAAAACGAATCAACGTAAAACAGTCTATGTGCAAGGCTATAACGGCCCGCATAACAAAGATGATGCAGGCCATGGGCACGCACGCCGAAGAAGAGAGCCAACCATTGGTGAGCAAAACCAAAGTAGCTTTACTACTGAGGACGTTGACAGTGGAAGTGACGCCAGCTTTTACGATGAAGAGCATGGATATGAGCCTGGTTACCAACAAGAAACCGTATATAAAGAAACGCCAACAGCAGCAAACCATAGTGAGATACCTGAAGATAGTGAATCCCAATACGGCGCAGATGACAAACCAAGTTATCGGGTTGATCGCGGTGCACTAGAGTCTGGTTCATTGTCTGAATTACTTAAATCTTGGCTGATTTGGGCACAGGGCAATCAAAAAATGTTGATAATGGTCGCTAAAGGCTTAGGCGTTGTCCTAGCAATAAGCATTATTATCTATTTGATCAGTTTGCTATTTACCGGCGAAGAAGTAGAGCAAGCACCATTAGAAACAGCCCCGATTGAAGAGCCCGTTACCATTAACGACACCACAAGGGTTAAATTACCCGATGGTTTTTGGTTAATTCTTGAAGATGAAGTATTAGTACTTCGCTGGTTAGGCGACGAAGGCGACGCACAATCTATTTGGCGACTTGATACCGCAGAAGGTGATAAGCGCTGTGCTGAAATGACCTTTAATGATGGCAGCAAGTTTAGACCAATGCAGGTCGATTTAATGGCTGACAGTGGCACAGAAGCCAGATTCTCACCATTAGATAATAGCCGCATTATTAATAATGTCGCCATGCGCGGCAGCTTTAAATTATGTGGCTATAACTTTAGCTTGAAAGGCAGCCAAGCCACGCTATCAAGTCAACCTGCCTTTGAGAAATACATTAAAGGTTTATGATAGAAAACATCGCGAATTACACTAAACGGTGTTAATTCGCGAGTAAATGTCTTTGTAAGTAAGTGTTGTGGTTTATATCAATCGTATTAAACTGTCTCGCTCGCAATGAAAAGATATGGAGAGTTGGGTGGTTGAGTTTATTAGGCAAACGATTTTGCCTTTGTATGGAATTAATGATGAACATGCGAGTATTTCGCCGTTAGGCAATGGCCATATTAACCAAACTTACTTAGTAAGATGGGCAACAGGCCAGATAGTGCTACAAAAAATTAATACTACAGTGTTTACTGAGCCTGAAGTGTTAATCGAAAATGCCGCTAAAGTCAGCCATCACCTCATTCAAAAAGCCAACAATGGTGAGTATCAGCTCGATGTGATTTCTCCGGTAGTGCTAAAAGACGGTCGCTTATCTGCCGATTTAGGCGATAAAGGATTTTGGCGCGCCATCAGCTATTTAGCTAACAGCCACACTATTGAAGTCGTAACTAATCAAGCAGAAGCCAAAATGGCCGCTAGTGCCTTTGGGCATTTCGCCCATGCATTAAGTGATTTAGATGCTAATAGCCTAAATGATGTTATTCCTAATTTTTTAAATCTCCCGCAGCGTATTACTCAGCTTAAACAAGCAATAGCAGATGATAAGTCAGCACGATTGGTTGATTGCCGCGAATGGGCAGAGCTTGTCTTGTCGCAGCAAAGCTTGTTTGATGAGCTTAAGCACGTGGAAAGTCAGCTGCCACTTCGTATTTGCCATAACGACACCAAAATCAACAATATGCTGTTTGATAAGCGTGATATGTCGAGCATGGCAGTCATCGATATCGACACCTGCATGAAAGGCTACTTAATGTATGACTTTGGTGACATGGTGCGCGCGTTTTGCTCGCCAGAGGAAGAAGACTCAACAGCGCTTGATAAAGTCATTGCACGACCAGAAATTATCAAAGCGGCTTGTGAAGCCTATACCGAGCAATTGGCAGATATTCTCACCCCGCTTGAAAAGCGCAGCCTTTGGTTAGGCATTAAAGTGATGGCACTCATGTTGGGTTCTCGCTTTTTAGCCGACCATTTAAATGGTGACGTGTACTTTGGTATTCATCGCGAAGGTCATAACCTAGATCGCGCAGCTAACCAGCTTACTGTATTCAAAAGTTTAGTCGCACAAGAGTCGTCACTTAAGGCATTTTTTGAATAAGACTTTTTGAATAAGTACCTGATTTCATAAAGGTCTTGTTGGTCAAAAAATCTTGATTAAATTGGCGATTTCGATTATTTAAATCTTCCTTATTTAAAACATAAAGAGTAAGCAATGAAGTACCAATGGATATTGTTTGACGCAGACGAAACCTTGTTTGATTTCGATATTTTTGCTGGCTTAAAACTCATGTTTTCCCGTTTTGATATCGACTTTGATAACAATGATTTTGCTTTTTATCAGTCGGTAAACAAACAGCTCTGGGTCGATTATCAACAAGGCTTGATTGATGCAGCGCAATTACAACATACGCGTTTTTTACATTGGTCTGAAAAACTTGGGGTTACCACTAAGCGCTTGAACAGTGACTTTTTAGCTGCCATGGCAGACATTTGTCAGCCCTTACCAGGTGCAAAAAAACTGGTATCAAGCTTAGAAGGTAAAGCAAATCTGGGCATTATCACTAATGGTTTGACTGAATTGCAAAATGTACGCCTAGAGCGCACAGGCTTTAAATCTTCATTTGAACATGTGGTGATTTCAGAGCAATTTGGCAAAGCGAAGCCCGATGTGAGCATTTTCGAGCATACCTTTGAGCTCATGGGTAACCCAGATAAAAATACCGTTTTGATGGTGGGTGATAACTTACATTCCGATATTTTAGGTGGCGTGAATGCTGGTATAGATACTTGCTGGCTTAATCATCACGGTAAAGAGACCGTTGATGGTATTACTCCTACTTTTGAAGTGAAAGATTTGCAGCAACTGCATGATGAGTTGCATGCTGTGAAGTAGGCTGCTCGTCTGTTTAGCATAAAAAGAAGCCACTCGATTGAGTGGCTTCTTTTTGGCAAATCGTTAGCTCGAAGCATTAGCCCTGAGCATTAACCGAGAACATTGACCCAGAACATTAGCCCTAGATATTAGTGTAATGCACTAGTTCAAGCATCAGCTCGTAGCATTAGTGTCAGCCGCTTTAGGAAATGCTTCATGATAAGCAATCATAAAGTCTTCTCTAATGTGTTGTTCTAAATGGGTTGCGCGCTCTGTTGGGCAAAAAATCATAATATGCACCATTTGTTCACCCGCAGGTCCACTATGGATATGAATGTGTGGCTCAGGTCCTGGTAAGTCAACGCCAGCATGTCTTTCGATAATATTGTTATAGCGGGTTGCCACTTCTAAAAAGTCTTCACAATGCGCTTCAATCTTGCTGGTTAACGCTGGAAACAACGGGTACAGATTTACAAACTCAACTACAGTAATCGTAAAGCTATGGTAAACATAGCGTTTCATAAAGTTTAAGTTCTTAACCGCATAGCTAAAAAACATGCTGTTAGGGAAGGTGACTGTTTTACCCGTGTAGTGATACTGGCCATGGTGTAAATCGATTTCTTGGATCACCGTTGCCATTAAGTTGTGCTCAATGACCTCACCACAAAGTTTGCCCACTTCAATCCAATCACCAATCACAAATGAGCGCGAACTCGCCCGCTGAATCGAGCCAGTAAAACATAAGATAATTTCTTTAGATGCCACCACAAAGGCAATCGCAATAGCAGTCACTGACAGGGCAAATTTATTGATTTCGGTTTGCCACAATAAAAACAGGATCATGACAATTAAGATAAAAGTGCCATTTTTCGTTCGTGACATCCATTTACGTTGGCCTTCACTGACAAACGCAATATCACCGCGAATTTTAGACACCACAAAGCGTTTAAGCATCGACAGTAATAGGATGATTAATACGGTTACAAACAACTTATAGGTTGCTAAAAAGTCGATGACGATATTCAGTTCTTCCACAACACCCTCTTAAAAAACGGCAACTTAACGACAAAACCAGTTAGATAACTCACTTTATCATAGCTATAGACTAAGTCAGCTTTGACCAGTGTTTTTTTATTTTAAAAGAGTCAATTGGGGTTGGGTTGGGTTGGGAAAGGTTTTGTAGCTTAAAAGTTGAAACCACGCAAACTGATAAGGTGCGCGGCTTCAACTTAATTTTATGCAGGCTGTTAATCTTTCAAGAAAATATAGCCTGCTTTTTCAGCGCCCCACACTTGTTTATCGTTACTGTCATAACCGCGATCCCAACTGACAATACTGTCTTTGGTAACCGTGACTTCAGAAGTGGCGTAACTTGCGCCGCGTAGCTTGCTTAAACAGCTTTTCTCATCAGTAGAGCCTGCAAAAGATTGCGACTTATCAGACCAAGTTAACAACACAGTGCAGCCTGACTTTTCAGTTAAGTCTTTAGGCGTTAGCTCGCTCAGAGGTGCATCATCTTTATAAGCGCCAGCGAAGCTTTTATCATTTTCAAAGGTATACACTTTACTAGCAAACTCAGTAGCAGATAGTGCAGTGACCTCATATACACGCTGTCTGTACGGTTTATCTAAATGTGTTGCAGCAGCTTGTTCAACATACAGCCAAGTGGATTTATCCTCGGGCCAAATTTGCACCATATTGAGGTGGATATTAAAAAAGTCTTTATCACTAATAGATTGCTGCTCGCTATCAAAGTGGCCTTGCATCCACTCAAGTAATAAAGCTTGCTTGTCTTGTTCAGTTGCTTGAGACGTGATTGGCATAAAAGCCAGTGCTGAAAAAGCACTGAAAACCGCAATGCGGCTAAGAGATGTGTTCACAGGAAATCCTTTCCGATTAATGGTGTTTTGTATTTTTTAGTTCGTATTTGTAATGAGTCGTTTAGCCTCATTGCTAGGTAAGTTAACTCATCAATTTGAAAGAGTAAAATAAGCAATTACAGCTTATATCTGCTACAGCGTGTGAAACTGTTTTTAACGGTTATAGCGTGTGAAATTAATCTTAACGGTTGTACCGTGTAAATAGATCTTTAACGGTTATAGCGTGTGAAACTTGATTTACCTGCTGTAGCGTGTAAAGTGAGTTGTATGCATGTTTATAGGTAGAAAAGTATGAAGGTAACAAACTCAAAGCAACTCAGCGCGTTTCTCAAAGATACACGGCTGAATATGAAACTGCCCCAAGCTAAAGTGGCAAGTAGCGTGGGTATTCGTCAGGATACTGTTTCAAGCTTTGAGAAAAATCCTGATTCAACAAAAGTAGACACCCTATTTAAAATCTTATCGGCATTAAACCTCGAACTCGATATTAAGGTGAGGGGAACTGAACCGGAAAGTCAGCGAATGGATGATGACGTCAAGGCTACTGAAACACAGTGGAAAGAGGAATGGTAATGGCCACGCTTGATGTTTACATGAATGGCTATTTGGTTGGCGAATTTACTAAATCCTCTACCGGTTCGCATGTCTTTAAGTATGCTGCACAATGGCTAAATACACCTGGCTGTCGCCCTATCTCTTTGTCTATGCCGCTGCGAGTACAAAGTTATAAGGGAGATGAAGTGTATAATTTTTTCGACAACCTGCTGCCAGATAATATTGAAGTCAGAAACAGAATTGTTGCTCGGCATAATGCGCAATCGACCCAAGCATTCGATTTATTAGCCAAAGTGGGGCAGGACAGTGTTGGCGCGTTACAATTTGTGCCTCATGCACTGCCCCCTTTAGACGTTAAGAGCATTGAATCTAAGTCGTTATCCAACATTGCGTTGGAAAAAGTCTTGCAAGGCTATCTTTCAAATATTCCGTTAGGCATGCTCACAGGTGAAGACGACTTTCGAATATCCATTGCAGGTGCACAAGAAAAAACAGCGCTGCTGAACTTAAAGAATACTCAAATAAATGCTTGGCGCCTCCCCATTAAAGCCACACCAACAACGCATATTATTAAGTTGCCGATTGGCAAAATACAAAGTCATTCCCACACAATTGATATGACAAACAGTGTCGAAAATGAATACCTGAGCATGATGATAGTCAGGGAGTTTGGCTTAGCGGTTCCGCAATGCTCAATACTAAACGTTGGCAATATGAAAGCACTGGCCGTTGAACGTTTTGACCGCAAACTATCATCAGATAAGCAATGGATTATGCGCTTACCTCAGGAGGATTTTTGCCAAACCTTGAATATCCCCTCTGCCAAAAAATACGAAAGCCATGGTGGACCAGGTATTGAGCAAATCATGGGTTACTTATTGGGCTCAACCAATGCCGCACAAGATAGACGCGATTTTATGAAGTCCCAAGTGCTGTTTTGGCTGCTCGCTGCAACAGACGGCCATGCTAAAAACTTTTCACTGTTCATAGACGCTGGCGGCGGTTACAGGCTAACCCCTTTTTACGATATTTTATCCATGTATCCAGCAATGGGTGGGCAAGGGCTAAATATTCGCGATGCCAAATTAGCCATGGGGCTTAAAGCGACCAAAGGTAAAAAATATGCGGTGGATAAAATATTTCCAAGACACTTCATCCAAACTGCTAAAGCGGTTGGGTTTGATCCAATAATCATGGCTGAAATTTTACAAGAGGTCGCAGAGTCTGTGGAGAGTGTGATTCATCGAGTCACAGTCCAGTTACCAGATGATTTTCCTGAGCATATCAGGGATTCAATTTTAAATGGATTAAGTGAAAGAGCTAAAAGGCTGTTAATGAAGGAGCGTCTTCAGTAGGATCAATTTCCGACGGATATAAAGATAAATATAGTCGGGTTATCAGTAATCAGGCGAACTCACTTTGCTACTTAGAAAGAAGCGCAGCAAAGCATTTTAGAAGTGGTTGAGGCAATTGATCAGTTTACGCCAATAGCCGTGATGCTTGTATAAAATGATGTAGCTAAGATGAATAAGGTGAGTTTATAAACATGAAGCAAGGTCGAAATGAACCTTGCTCTTGTAACTGCGGTAATAAGTACAAACGTTGCCGCATGAACAGTATCTCTAAACAACACGCATCTATGTTGGATGATATTGAACAAGTTGCCGCAATGAATCCTAACTTGTCTTTAGAATAGCTTAATGTCATTGCATATAAAAAATGACGCCTGCCAATGAGAGGCCTAATTCTTACTTTTGTGGCCTTTCGCTAGTACAAATGATCAATTGGTTATATGCGCCTTTCAAGGAACTGGAAGGAGTAACTATACGCACGCCAGATGACCTAAGAACCAGCCAAGTGAGTTTTTACCAGAATCTGTTGTTTATTAATTTGAACTAGATAGCATCATTAATGAGTATGCAGGTAGTAACGAAGATAAGTTTAATTCTATTTACTCGCCAGTCAACAAAGACGTAGGCAACCTTCGAAATACTACTTCATGTGACTCATAGTCCGTAGACGGAAAAGCTACAGCTATAGATTATACTACTCTGTCTAATTGAATGAGCTTTAAGCGTGAACACAGCTGTCCTTACTTCTTTTGGTGCACATGTCCGCCAAATCCGTCAAAGCTTAGATATTAGCCAGGAAGAACTGGCTGCTATCAGCGGTTTAGATCGTACTTACATCAGCGGAATTGAGCGCGGTGTTCGCAACCTTAGTTTACTCAATATATTCAAGTTGGCCGCAGCACTTAAGGTGACGCCAGCATCATTACTAACCTTTGAAATAGAAATTAGCAATGCTTAGTCATCGCGCATTTTATAGTGCGGAGCTAGAGGTTTTTCTATCTGCAGACAAAAGCAGCATTGTTGGCGAGCTAAGTAAAAACCATACGCAACAATTGGAGCACCTACAAACAGGGGCGTGGCTGTCTCAAATTGAGCTGTTACAACAAGAATTCAAGACACTAACTAAAAGTGATGGGCAAATATTCTTTGAATTCATGATTCCTAGAATGGGTCGGCGTGCAGATGTCGTATTGTGTTACTTAGGAATTGTTTTCGTAATAGAGTTTAAGGTTGGTGCAACGCAATATCAGCAGGCTGATATACGACAAGCACATAGCTATGCACTTGATCTGAAGAATTTTCATCGCGGCAGTCATAGCAAGCCAATCATCCCAATCCTTGTCTCTACGCAATCAGACAATAGTTCAAACCAGTTAACTCTCGCGGACGATCTTGTCGCTAAACCAATTTTAACTAATGGTGTTGGTATTGGTGCTTTAGTGGGTGACATCGCACGCCAATGCAAAGTAGCCGCTTTTAATGCAATAGAATGGGCTGAGAGTGGTTATTTGCCTACCCCAACCATTGTAGAAGCTGCACAGGCATTATATGCCCAACATGCGGTTGAAGATATCGCGAAAACCGAGGCTGATGAAACTAATCTTGGAGTGACAAGCGAAAGGTTACTAGAGATTATTCGTAAGGCCAGGCTCAATAAGCAAAAAGTGATCTGCTTTGTGACAGGTGTTCCAGGTGCGGGTAAAACCTTGGTTGGCTTAAATATCGCAAACAAACATTCTCAACCTAGTGATAATGAATATGCAGTTTTCCTAAGCGGTAATGGACCATTGGTTACTGTTCTACAAGAAGCATTAGCTATAGACAGAGCTAATACAACCAGCGAAACGAAAGCCAGTGCCCGCAGGCAAACCTCGCAGTTTATACAGAATATACACCGGTTTAGAGATGAATCTCTTGATGGTAGTAAACCGCCTGAGCAAGTCGTTATTTTTGATGAAGCACAAAGAGCTTGGAATGCTGAGCAAGCATCTAAGTTTATGAAGTCAAAACGTAAGATTGATGAGTTTAATAAATCTGAACCAGAATTTCTTATTGAAGTTATGGATCGACATGATGATTGGGCTGTCATCATTGCTTTGGTCGGCGGAGGACAAGAAATCAATACTGGAGAAGCTGGCCTTGCGGGTTGGCTTGATGCTTTAAAAAATCGATTTTGCCATTGGAACGCGTATTGCTCAGAGCAGTTGTTATCAGGCGAATATATATCTAATGGCGTTTCACGGGATAGCTTAGAGTCTGTTCAGCAACTCCCCGGCCTGCACCTAGCTACCTCTATGCGCTCATTTCGTGCTGAAACATTATCCAGTTTTGTGCATTTTGTCGTCGGTGGTGAAGCTGATAAAGCGGATGCTATATCTAAGTCACTATTTGAGCGCTATCCTCTTTTTGTTACGCGGGATCTGGCACTGGCTAAGAGATGGTTAAAAGGTAAATCTAGAGGTTTGGAAAGCCAGGGTATGCTTGCATCATCTAATGGTATTCGTTTAAAACCTGATGGCATTTTTGTTAAGAACCGATTTGACCCAGTAGCGTGGTTTTTAAATCCTCAAGATGATATTCGGTCTTGTAATTTTTTAGAAGACACTGCAACTGAGTTTGATATTCAAGGATTAGAACTTGACTGGTGCATAGTGGGGTGGGATGCAGACTTTCGATACAATGGTTCTACTTTTGAGCATTGGAAATTCAAAGGAACGCGTTGGCAACAACGTAAAAAAACTGAAGATAAGCGATATTTGGAAAATGCCTATAGAGTGTTATTGACTAGAGCACGTCAAGGTATGGTCATATATGTACCCGAAGGCAGTGATACCGACACGACTCGTAAAGCGAGTTATTATTCAGATACTTATAAGTACTTGCTGGAATGCGGCTTTGTTGAGCTAATTTAGCTTAACTGAAGCTCGTCCTGCTTCAGTTACGCGACATTGAAATTTAGGGAACGATTATCTCCAAATGACCGATGCTCTAGATGCGACGTATAAGGAGTTAAAAGAGAGTAAAGCCAAAAGCCCTGATGAGTTACAAAAAGTCTTTCTGTAATTAGACAATTTTAAAAATGTTGATAAGTGGTGGGTGATTGATATTGGTGGTAACAACCTTAGGCTTATCGCATTTATTGGTGACCGATTCATCTTTATGAATGTAATGGATATAACAGTGTCTATTCTTTGCTTAATAGAACCATAATGGACACTATAGTATCCTGTTAGGCTGCGCCGTGTGTATGACTTTTGCACTTTAGATGGCGTAGCAATGAGATGAATAAGGCGAGTAGATAAAGCATGAAACCCGGTCGAAATGAACCTTGCCCTTGTGGCAGCGGTAAAAAGTACAAACGTTGCTGCATGAACAGTATCTCTAAACAACACGCATCTATGTTGGATGATATTGAGCAAGTTGCAGCAATGAACCCTAACTTGTCTTTAGAAGAACTCAATATCGTTGCTGAGCAAAAAATGAAGGCGGCTAATGAGCGGCCTCATCCTGATTTTTGTGGCCTTTCGCCAACACAAATGAGCAATTGGTTATATGCGCCTTTCAGTGAGTTGGAAGGGGTAGCAATACACGCATCAGATGACCTAATAACCAGCCCAGTGATGCGTTACTTAGCATTGATATTAGATGAAGCCATGCAAAGCGATGGTTCGTTTAAGGCCACTAGCAAAGGTAACTTGCCAGCCAAAATCGTTAAACAGGCCAGTGAGTTACTACCAGAGTTCGCCGTCTCTGAATTTGAACGACATATCAGCATCAGTGAATATGCAGGCAGTAACGAAGATAAATTTAATGCATTGCATTACAGTCGAGTGCTGGCAGAAATTGCAGGTGTTATTTATCGTCGCAGTGGGCGTTATCATATTAAAAAAGCGGCTCAAAAGAAGTACCTAGCCCACGGTATTCAATCGTTCTTCATTCCAATGCTCGAAGCTGCAACCTCTCAGTATAATTGGGGCTACTTAGATGGTTGGGAACAAGAGGTTGATCTAAGGGCTATTTGGTTGTTTTTGCTGTGGCGCTTGCAAAGTCATGGCAATACTGAGCAGCTGATGGAAGAGGTGATCACCGCATTCCCTGACTTACTGCTGAGATTCCCTGAAGACGGGTATTCATCTCCGAGTCAGCTACTAGGTGTAATGGTTGAATCGCGTTTTATTAAACGCTTTTTAGAATTCTGGGGCTTTGTGACTCTTACACCGAAGAGGCATGCTAATGAGCTTAAGATGTTAGATAAAGTAGCAATACAGCCATTGATGAAGCATGTTTTTAAATTCGACATTTAATGATAATAAGTGTCTGTTATCATATGTTTAGTTTAATGGAGTGACTGTAAAAACCTTATTCAACGTTCTGAATTTGCTCTCTCATCTGCTCAATCAATACTTTAAGTTCTACCGCTGCTGCAGTAACTTCTGCGCTGATTGATTTAGACGCTAGGGTGTTAGATTCACGGTTAAATTCTTGCATCATGAAGTCTAGACGGCGGCCTTGTGCGCCACCTTTTTTAAGGGTTAAGCGCGTTTCAGCAACGTGTGCATCAAGGCGATCCATTTCTTCGGCGACATCCATTTTTTGTGCAAGCAATACCATTTCTTGTTCCATACGGGCTGGATCAAGTTATTACAGCTCAATATGTTTCATTTCTTCAGCTTGAGTTAGGTAGTACTCACATCGAGCTTTAATGGACTGCTTATATGCAGCTGCATACTCAGATTCTGCTTCCGTAAGCTCCCCAGCTTGTTTTGCCAGGTTATGCAGGTTATCGATGATTGCTTTTGCTAGTTGCTTGAGGGTTAATTCGAGTATGGCTTGCTTAATTCCACATTCTTCTGCAAATGTCATTAATTGATAGGCGTGGATCTTATTGGCTTCAAATTCATCACCAATGGCCATTGCTAGTTCTTGATCAAAGTCTGGGTACATTTGCACGTTAACAAGGTCATACCATGGCGTCGCTTCAAGGCCTATAGGGGTAACATAGAATGAATAGTTTTTACCATGTGAGTCCGCATTGCATACGAGCAAGTTAAAGATTGTCCACCGTAGCATGTCAAACTTGGCTTGTGCTGGATTAGCGCAGTGCTCAGCGATGCTAAATAGTTTTTTAAGGCTCACTCCTTCACGAATATCTCGCACGTCACGCCCACTACCCAGATGTCGTTCATATTTTCTTGCGACAGAATAGCCTAAAGCCTGACACGCATCGATTTGATGGCGACGCATTACTCTGTGACGCTTAGCGTCATAAAGGCGATCGAAGCGGGTGACAGATAATGCTTTGTACTTCCCTATTGGCATTATCTCAACTTCGGCTACCTGCATGCCTATAAGTTTAGCCAGTGTCATGGTCATAAATTCGTTGAGTACTAGATGCTGCTGGCTGTTCTTTTCAAATTTAATAATATGCGTTGAACAGAGATCTCCTTCGCCAAAACCGTATTCTGTATCGATGTGGAATAGGTTTAACTTTGATTGAACCCCTGCTACTGAAAGGCGTGGTTTTCCATCCCAGACTTCCATTGGCCAATATTCAGGGTCTTCGATGCGCTTGATAAGATCTGCTTTGCTAATTGGGGTAAAAGACGTCGCTGGTGCTTTAGTGCCTACTGGGAGATACAATATTGCCCCTGAGGTGTCGAATCCAATACCCTTGATCAGAGCAAATGTATTACTCCTGGCAATGCCGAGAGCTTCAATTAGGTGATCAAGTCCTTTATTTTCAGGTAATAGATTAGTTAAGTAAATGGAAATTTGAGAACTGCTAGCTTGCCCATCAAGCAGTAGTTTGGGTGAAATTGGAAACCCATCTTCTTGCCAAGCTTGAGTGTATTCGATAGAAAATTGTTCAGTGTTTATATCAAAATTTATCGCACCAATTACCCTATCTCTAAAATGCATTTCTAGAGTGTGAACATTAGAACCATTCATTGCTGCCACCAACTTTGTTATTAGGCGTATTAACGGTTAGTTTGATGCCAAGTCCATTGAGAATTTTGATTATTGTTGAAAAGTACACATCATCGCCTTTCTCGACTCTAATTAAGGTTTTTTTAGTCACACCACAGAATGAGGCTGCGATTTCCTGATTCATTCCTGAGGCTTTTCGGCAGTCTTTGATGAGTTCGCCTAAACTGCTGGGATCGAGTTGAGAGGCCATTTCATTATCCTAAAAAGTGTACGTACGGTTACTTTAGTGCTTTGAATATAACTTATCAAGCTAAAGGTGTAACAAGCTACACTATTTGACTGATTGAAAGTTGTTATTAGCAAAAGGTGTATTATTGTACACTTTTAGTGGATGTGTACCGTTATGTGCTTTAAAAGAGTAACAAGGTACACCTATTGGTAGAGCCGTCAGTCATTACTTTGTTGTTAGGGGGCAGATCTTGAATGCTAATGGTCCGAGATTCGCTTATTTTTATATAGAGTTTTCAATGACATTAATGCAAACAAAAAGCCCAGCATTCGCTGGGCTTAGTTTTATAAAGCGTCCGTAGAAAGCTTATTCAACGTTCTGAATTTGTTCTCTCATTTGCTCAATCAATACTTTCAGTTCTACCGCTGCTGCGGTAACTTCTGCGCTGATTGATTTAGACGCTAGGGTGTTAGATTCGCGGTTAAATTCTTGCATCATGAAGTCTAAACGGCGGCCTTGTGCGCCACCTTTTTTAAGGATTAAACGCGTTTCAGCAACGTGTGCATCAAGGCGGTCCATTTCTTCTGCAACATCCATTTTTTGTGCAAGCAATACCATTTCTTGTTCCATACGTGCTGGATCAAGTTCGCCGGTGATTTCGGCTAAACGGTTAGTGAGCTTGTCACGTTGCCATTGCATTACTGCAGGCATGTGCCCACGTACAATCGCTACTTGCTCAACGATTTGGTCTAAACGGGTTTGAAGCATAACGTTAATCGCTTCGCCTTCACGGCCACGAGCTTCGATGAATTGCTCAACAGCACCGTCAAATGCAACCAATAATTCTTTGTTGATTGCGCCCATGTCTTTTTCTTCACCCGCCATCACACCAGGCCAGCGCAGGATATCGACTAAGTTAAGCTCGCCTTGATTGGCTTCTTTTTTTAACCATTCAGCGGCATTGAGTAATTGCTTGGCTAAATCTTGGTTTAGGCGCATTTCACTGCTGCCTGAATCAGAGAGTTCGTAACGTAAGTTGACCTCAACTTTACCGCGATTTAAGCGTTTACGTAGGCGATCACGTAATACTGGCTCAAGGCTGCGCATTTGCTCTGGTAAACGCAGGTAAGTTTCTAAGTAGCGTTGATTGACTGAGCGAAGTTCCCAAGAGGCGGTGCCCCATTCGGCTTTGTGCTCAATGCGAGCGTAGGCGGTCATACTTTGGATCATGGTTGAACCCTGATTAGTTAGCAGCAATATAGTGTGTCGATTATAGTCTGCTGAGGGCTAAGGTCAAAGCTTACAAAAACTTATGTGTGAGTTGAGGGCGGTTGTTTACAGGCTTATGCGCTTTTAGGGTTTATTGATTGTACTTCGCTAATCGTACTTAGCTAATTGTGCTGTGCGGCATGAAACTAAAAGGGGTTAACTGAGTCTGAGCTTAGGGCGTTATCTTTAAGCTGTTTGTTTTTGTTTAATCGCGCCGTTTTAACCGTTTGCTTTTTAGTACTAGTTTAGTGTTGGTGAGTGATGACTATAGTGGGGTGTCGTGAGATGTTGCGGGTTAATTTCGCTTATCAAGGCTTTGTCATCGAATTAAGCTGATGAATTGTTTATAGTATGGCACATTCACGTTTAGACCTTGTGGTTTAGATGTTTTCAAATTTTGGAGTAGGCAAGTGGACCATTTTGTGTGGAACCTCGACCCAGTATTGATTTCTTTTATGGGTCTAAAAGTGCATTGGTATGGTGCGTTATTTGCGTTGGCAATTGCCAGTGGTTTTCAGGTAATGAAGCGCATGTACAAAAAAGAAGGCTTGGATGTTGAGTCGTTAGATAACCTACTCATGTATTGTGTGGTGGGGATTATTGTTGGTGCGCGTTTAGCCCATTGTTTCTTTTACGATCCTAGTTATTACTTTGCCAATCCGATGAAGATTTTAGCGATTTGGGAAGGCGGATTAGCCAGTCATGGCGGCGGGTTAGGGGCGATATTAGCGCTGTATTACTACAAGCGTAAAACCGATATGCCGTTTTTATTCTTATTGGATAGATTGGCGATTGCGACGGCGATATTTGGCTTCTTTGTGCGTATGGCTAACTTTGCCAACTCTGAGATTTTAGGTCTGCCTACCACTAAACCTTGGGGCATTATTTTTGAGCGAGTGGATTTATTACCGCGCCATCCTGCGCAGTTATATGAAGCGATTAGCTACTTAATTATCTTTATCTCGCTTTATGCTGTTTACAAGTTTACTAACTTAAAAGAAAAGCACGGGGTTATTTTCGGCTTGTTCTTATGTAGTGTATTTAGTGCGCGTTGGGCCATTGAAATGGTCAAAGTGAAGCAAGCGGCTTATGCCACTGAGTGGACCATGAGTGCTGGTCAGTTACTGAGTATTCCGTTTTTACTTGTGGGTGTGGCTTTGCTTATTTTACCTATGCTTAAAAAGAACAAGTAAATGCTAATTAGTTTGAGTTAGCGCTTTATTGGGCTAATAGATAAAAAGGCCGATGCTCTTAGTGAGTATCGGCCTTTTTATTATTCTGCTACTAAGTTTTGATGCTGAGGGTTCATCAAATAGCTTTTTATAAATGCTTTCAGAGAAAGCTCATTAAAAAAGCTCGCTATAGGGGTGTTATAAAAGCTCTGCGATATCGACAGGTATACCTTGTTCTAACTTTTTGATACTGGCACAAATAGCGGCGTTAATAGGCGTGTTGACTTGATATTGCTTACCTAATTCAACAACTGCTTGGTTGAGGTAGTCTATTTCGGTTTTACGTTTGGCTTGAATATCTTCCCACATAGATGAACGCGCCTGAGGATCGATATCGAGCATCTGCTTTGCCAGTAAAGTAAATAAACCATCAGGCAGCGATAATATCAGTGGCAACCATTGGGGTTTTACTTTGGTAAATTGCGCTAAAGGGAGCTGGGCTTTTTTGCACACGCTTAGCCATTCTTTCATCGCAAGGCTTAATAGTTTACGAGTTTGTTTTTGACTCAGTTGCTGCTTAATGGGTACATCAGTGATGGCATTGAGCGCATTATTGAGGTTAAGCAGCAGTTTGCCGTAAATGATCGGCGCCATGTCCTCTGCCAAGGTGCAACTTAAGCCCACAGAAAGCATTGCTTGTTGAATAGCTTGCGTATGGGGCGAATTGGCAAAAGTGAATTCACCTTCGGTGCCTTTATGAAATGTCGCATGCTCTTTTTGCAGGACATTAAACGGGATTATGCCTTGTATCAGCAGTCTTGGCTGCGATGAGATGTTAGCGAGTGCTTGCTTAACTTCATCTAAACTGCCTAAGCCGTTTTGCATTAATACTATGGTGCTTTGCTGGTGGGATAACAGCAGTAGTTGCTCACTAATCTCGCGAACTTGATGACATTTTAAGGTGACAAAAATCAAATCGAATTTGGGTGTGTCTGCTTCAACTTCGGTAAACAGTGCGTTCGGCATGACTTTTTGATGTAAGCCTTGGTAGCTTGTGAGCGTGATGCCTTGATTGTCGGCAATGCTGCGTTTAATCCGCTCGCGACAAATTAAGCTGACATCGAGTTTAGCCATGAGTAATTCGCCGGCTAAGTAACATCCTGTTGAACCTGCACCAAAGATGGCTATTTTCATCATTTCCCTTAAAGCATGAGTCACATTCCGCCTACCAGTGTGCCGTTTTGTTAATAAAAATCCAATAAGGGTTTTGTTTGACGTGGCATCAAGGCTAACAAGTCACTATAATGCTGTTCAATTATGAGCGTTGATTGCTGGTTTTGTTTTGATTGAGACGTCGATTGAACGATAATTTACAGCCAATTTCAGCTTAAAACCCAATTTAGTCACTGATCCCACACAATAGGAAATGCATATGCGTCCAAGCGACAGAACACCTGCACAATCTCGTCCAGTTACGATTACTCGTCAATTTACAGCTCACGCTGAAGGTTCGGTGTTGGTCGAGTTTGGTGACACTAAAGTGTTATGTACTGCAAGCTTTGAAGAAGGCGTACCGCGTTTTCTTAAAGGCCAAGGTCAAGGTTGGGTGACTGCTGAGTATGGTATGCTTCCTCGTTCTACTCATAGTCGTATGCAACGTGAGGCGGCTCGTGGCAAACAGTCTGGTCGTACTCAAGAAATCCAACGCTTAATCGGCCGTTCATTACGTGCTGCTGTAGACATGAAAGCCTTAGGTGAAAACACTATCGTTATCGATTGTGATGTGATTCAAGCTGATGGCGGTACTCGTACTGCTGCGATTACTGGTGCCTGTGTTGCATTAGTAGATGCATTAAACTGGGCGCGTGGTAAAGGCATTTTAAAAACTAACCCGCTTAAGTTCTTAATTGCTGCTGTAAGTGTGGGTATTTACAAAGGTGAGCCAATCTGCGATTTAGAATACATCGAAGATAGCGCTGCTGAAACTGACATGAACGTTGTGATGACTGAAACTGGCAAGATGATTGAAATCCAAGGCACTGCCGAAGGTGAGCCATTCAGCCACGAAGAGTTATTAAGCTTACTTGAGCTTGCGAAGCACGGCATTCGCGAAATTGTCGATACGCAAAAAGCGGCATTAAGCTAAAACGTATTTGATTAAGGGGCTCTGTTAATAAGAGCCCCTTTTTTTAAGCTTTATTTAGACTTAGTCATCATTAAATAAAAAAATAGATAACAGTGTTAAGGAGATAATGTGAAAGCATATCAACGTGAGTTTATTGAATTCGCTCTTGAGCGTCAGGTATTACGCTTTGGTGAGTTCACCTTAAAATCAGGCCGTACTAGCCCTTACTTTTTCAATGCTGGTTTATTTAACACGGGTCGTGATTTAGCGCGTTTAGGTCGTTTTTATGCTGCTGCATTGGTTGATTCTGGTATCGACTACGATTTAGTGTTTGGTCCTGCTTATAAAGGTATCCCGATTGCGACAACTACCGTTGTGGCTTTATGTGATCATCACGATGTGGATGTGCCTTACTGCTTTAACCGTAAAGAAGCGAAAACCCATGGCGAAGGCGGCTCATTAGTGGGTAGCGAGCTAGCGGGTAAAATCATGTTAGTGGATGATGTGATCACCGCAGGTACAGCGATTCGTGAGTCTATGGAAATCATTGCTGCACAGGATGCAAGCTTAGCGGGTGTGTTAATTGCACTTGATAGACAAGAAAAAGGTAAAGGCGAGTTGTCAGCGATTCAAGAAGTTGAGCGCGACTTTGGCTGTGACATCGTATCTATCGTTAAGCTGTCTGACTTGATTAGCTACTTATCTGAAAAACCAGGTATGGAAAAAGAGCTAGCGTCAGTGAGTGCTTACCGCGAGCAATACGGTATTTAATCCGTCTTCACTATAAGCTAAAAGCAAAAGCCAGTCATATGACTGGCTTTTTTGATTCTGTCGTTTGGCAATGCTGCCCATTTATACCGAGCAAATTAGCACTTAGATTGGTGTAAAAACTCAGCGCGGGTAGCAGGGTTTGATTTAAAAATCCCGCCTAATGCAGTGGTGGTGGTTGAGCTAGTTGAGTCCATCACGCCGCGAGATTTAACGCAGTAATGTACAGCATCCATTTTTACCGCCACATCTTTGGTTTCAAGCAAGGTTTGCAGGGCAACCAGCACTTGCTGAGTCAGCCTTTCTTGTACTTGTGGGCGCTGGGCAAAGAAACGCACAATGCGGTTAATCTTCGACAGGCCAATAATTTTGGTACGTGGCAAATAAGCGACAGTAGCGTAACCATCAATGGTTACTAAATGGTGTTCACAGGTGCTGGTGAGGCTAATATCTTGTACTCGCACCATTTCATCAACGCCCATCTTGTTATCGATGACGGTGATTTTAGGGAAGTTTTGATAATCAAGACCAGAGAATATCTCATCAACATACATCTTTGCGATTCGACGTGGTGTGTCCATTAAGCTGTCATCTGATAAGTCTAACGCCATTAGGGTTAGCACTTCTTTCATGTGATGCTCAATTTTCTCTTTACGCACTTCAGGAGTATGAGTTTGCGGCAGCATCGGGGTTTCAAGCCCTTGCTCAGTTAGTGCTGCTTTAACTTTTATTGCTGCGTCACTTAATGCCATCTTATCCTCCAACCACAATGGTCAAACTTATTACTGAGTGTATGTTATAAATCGTCTTAGTGCTGAGTTAGAGCAAATAGCCCAGTAAGCATAAGGGACGGGGATAATAACGTGATTTGAGTCAAATTAATATTATTGAAATAAAAAAAGCCGACCTTTTTAGTCAAGTACTTGGTGTTTGATGATTTTTTACAGAGCCAATTTGTTGAGCGGTAGCTATTTAGAATAAAAAACGCACTCAGTTGAGTGCGTTTGATTGGTGGTTTTCAGTCACTTGTTAGCTTAGCTACGTAATAATTGTTGCTGCACAAACTGCCACTGTTCATCGAAGTGTTCTGTCGGCTTTTGCTTAAACTCACTGCGCACGAACTGAGCTATTCTGCCTTCTGCGATAGCTAAAAGCAGATTGGCTAAAATGGCTTCGTCTAAGTTAAAACCATGGCCTTCACGTAGTGTTTTCTCACGTAATATTTGCTTGATTTGTGTTTCAATTTTGGCAAATAACCCGCTGACACGGCTACGTAAACGTTCATTTTCACCTAATAGCGCATCGCCATTCAGTACCCGTGAAATACCCGGGTTACGTTCTGAAAAAACCAACAGTAACTGCAAGACTAACTCACAGCGTTTCATGGTGTCCTTTTCTTCATCCATGATGATATTAAGTCGAGACAAAATTGCATCTTCGATGAATTCTATTAGACCTTCAAACATTCTTGCTTTACTTGGAAAGTGGCGATAAAGCGCCGCTTCAGAAACACCAACTTCCGCGGCTAATTTAGCTGTGGTTATCCGTTGGCCAGGGCTGGTTTCCAGCATGTGCGCAAGACATTGTAAAATGTGCTCACGACGATTTATTTTTGGGCTAGCCGCCATTTGTTATTCCTAGGCTTGTGACTACTTGTAAAGGTTACTTGGTACCTGAGTGACCAAATCCGCCTTCACCACGATCTGAGGTATCAAACTCATCGACTAAGGTAAATTGTGCTTGTACTACGGGGACAAAAACGAGCTGTGCTAATCGATCTCCAATTTCTAAGGTAAATGGCTTATCACTGCGGTTCCAGCAAGAAACCATTAATGGACCTTGGTAATCTGAATCAATTAAGCCGACTAAGTTACCTAACACGATGCCGTGCTTATGGCCTAACCCTGAGCGCGGTAAAATGACAGCCGCTAAGCTTGGATCTGCCACATGCACTGCAATCCCTGTAGGGATTAATACTGTCTTACCAGGCTCTATCACCATGGTGGTATCAATCATGGCGCGTAGGTCCATGCCAGCGCTGCCAGGTGTGGCATAGCTTGGTAATGGAAACTCACTGCCGATGCGTGAGTCGAGTAATTTGAGTTCTACAGGTGTTTTCATGATGTTTTTATTTTTGTCGCTATCAGAGTAAGTAATTGTTTTGCCAACGTCAGTTTATCGGTTGCAGGCAGTTGTTGACTACCGTCTTGCCAAAAAACATGTAATGCATTGGCGTCGGCATTAAATCCAAGACCTGCTATTGATACGTCGTTAGCGGCAATTAAGTCCAACTTTTTACGTTCAAGCTTTCCGCGTGCATATTCTTCTACGTTATCGGTCTCAGCAGCAAAACCTACAGTAAAAGGTCGTTTAGTCAGCGCGGAAACGCTGGCTAAGATATCAGGGTTGCGCACAAGCGCAAGCTGCATATTCTCTGATGACTTTTTAATTTTTGACTCGGCCACTTCTGCGATTCGATAATCTGCGACTGCAGCGCAACCGATAAAAATATCTTGGTTATCGACATTATCCATCACGGCATCAAGCATATCTTGTGCTGATTCAACATTAATTCTTGTCACACCTAGCGGGGTGGCTAAGTTAACTGGCCCTGTCACTAAGGTGACTTCTGCGCCCATTTGGGTGGCTGCAGTGGCTAATGCGAAGCCCATTTTGCCAGAGCTATGGTTTGAAATATAACGCACAGGGTCAATAGGCTCGCGGGTTGGGCCAGCTGTTAACAAGAGTTTATGTCCGGTTAACGGTTTAGGGCCAAAGAACTGCACTAATTGTTCGGCAATCGCTAGTGGTTCTTGCATACGGCCAGGGCCGACTTCACCACAAGCTTGATCGCCACTTGCAGGGCCCCAAACTGTGATGCCTTTGCGAGCGACATTAGCAAGGTTTTCTTGAGTGGCTTGATTGCGATACATCTGTTGATTCATCGCAGGGCATACAATTACAGGTGCTTCAGTGGCTAAGCAGGTTGTGGTTAACAGCTCATCTGCCATGCCTGCATTAATGCGGGCAATGAGGTTTGCGGTTGCTGGTGCGACAATTACGACGTCAGCCCAACGTGCTAGCTCAATGTGCCCCATTGCTGCTTCAGCTGCTGGATCAAGTAAATCAGAGGCTACAGGATGGCCTGACAAGGCTTGAATCGTCAGTGGAGTAATAAACTCCATTGCGCTTTGGCTCATGACCACACGGACATCAGCGCCGCGCTCTTTAAGGCGACGAATTAAATCAGCGCTTTTGTACGCTGCAATACCGCCACCAATTCCTAATAGGACATTTTTATTTGTCAGCATGTTGTGCTTAATCCTGCTATTCACTTTATTGCCGCTACGATATCACAATCCGATTAATGGGGGATGATCCGAATTTAAAAATTTAGACCATACTCTTTAGTCGCAAGTGGCCATAAAAGGTCGTAAAGAAAAGAGTTAACTCGTTAACCTAGATTATAGAAGCAATAAACAAGGGAGTGTTTATGGCAATTAAAGATTGGCCAGAGGGAGAAGGACCGAGAGATAAACTATTAAAGCACGGTGCAGGGCATTTATCTGATGCAGAGTTATTGGCGGTATTACTGCGTAATGGTTTAGCGGGACATAATGCGGTTGATTTGGCCCGAGGGATGATCAGCCAGTTTGGTGGATTAAGGCCATTATTTGCAGCGCCAAAATCACAAGTGTGCAAATTGGCGGGTATTGGGCCAGTAAAATATGCTCAATTACAGGCTGCATCCGAGATTTCGAAGCGAATTTTTGAAGAAAATATGCATCGAGGGCAAATTTTAATAAATCCTGATTTAACTCGGGACTATTTAATGAGACAATTAGCAGACCGATCCTATGAAGTGTTCGCATTATTATTGTTGGATAGCCAACATAGAGTGATTCAGTTCGTAGAATTATTCCGCGGAACGATTAATTCGGCATCAGTTTATCCACGTGAAGTGGTGAGCTTAGTGCTGGAGAAAAAGGCTGCGGCAGTCATAGTGTGTCACAATCACCCGTCTGGCATTGCAGAGCCAAGTCAGGCAGATCGGCAAATTACTGACAGATTAAAAAAAGCCCTCTCAACTATCGATGTTTCTCTATTAGATCATATGGTTGTAGGCGATCAAGAGATAGTATCCTTCGCTGAACGCGGGTGGATATTATAAACAATGCTTGATCTTAGTTTTGTTATCGTGTATAAAATGCGCCCTCTTTGTGCCTCGGGCGACGGCCACACGAGGCACATAAATGCTCGAGCGTTTTAAAATTGTTTTTGGAGAAGATTGACATGTCAAGAGTATGCCAAGTTACTGGCAAGAAGCCTATGGTTGGTAACAACCGTTCGCACGCTAAAAATTCGACTCGTCGTCGTTTTTTACCTAACCTACAAAACCACCGTTTTTGGTTAGAAGAAGAAAAACGCTTCGTGCAACTACGTGTATCTACTAAAGGTATCCGTATCATCGACAAAAAAGGTATTGAAGTTGTAGTTAAAGAACTTCGTGCCCGCGGCGAGAAGGTATAATAGAAAATGGCTAAATCTAAAGGTAATCGTGAGAAGATCAAATTAGTATCTAGTGCTAAAACTGGTCACTTCTACACTACTGAAAAAAATAAGCGTAACATGCCTGAAAAAATGGAAATCAAGAAATTTGATCCAGTTATTCGTCAGCACGTTATGTACAAAGAAGCTAAAATCAAGTAATTGATTCGCATCTTTTAAAAAGCCCCTTTATTGGGGCTTTTTTTTGGCCTTTTTTCAGTTAACCAGCCCTAGCTTTTATTTGTATAAGTACGCTCTCGCTTTATCAAAACTTTAGTCAGCGTCACTGAAACTCACCTTTAAAACTAGCAAGATATCTTTACAGCCGTTGAATTTACTAATCCAAGTTTGGTAGTCATTCTGTCATCTTATGGGACTAGGCTGCCGATTAAGTGGCTGATGTCTTCTGTTTCACCACAATAGCCTGATTAAAATGACCTAGCAGCGCACAGGTTGACTAGAGTCATAAATCATACGGTGTGCCCTTCGTTTGAATAGTGTGTGCAAAAATGTGTTAACACTGACGAATGGTCGCCTTATTCTGTTGCTATTGTTGATGTGTTTAAACAAAGCAAATGCGACTTGTTTGAATAGAGTGGAGATGATTGAGCAGTAAATTGTTAGCCGTAATCAATAAGTATTCACTCATAAAAGAATAAAAAGTCTTAACTAGACCAATATAATGCTTTTAAAGTGAATTTAAATGCAATATTATTGATTAATTATATTGTTGGCGAATTCGCTAATGAAACCGATTAGTTTACTTGTTAGGGGTTAATGTGCCTTTGAGAACCACAGAACTTGTTGATGGCTTCCGTCATTCTGCGCCGTATGTCAACGTACATAGGGGTAAAACCTTTGTTGTCATGTTAGGCGGTGAAGCGCTATTACATAACCAGTTCCGCAGTATTTTAAACGATGTTGCGCTGCTGCATTCATTAGGCATTAAAGTGGTACTGGTGTATGGCGCTAGGCCGCAGATTGATGCAGCGCTTCATGACGCAAACATTGAACCGAGTTATCACAACGGCGTTCGTATTACTGATGAAGACTCGCTAAAGGTCATTAAACAAGTCGCGGGTGCAGTGCAGTTTGATATTACCGCTCGGTTATCAATGAGCCTTGGTAATACGCCGATGCAAAATGCGCAAATCAACTTAGTCAGTGGCAACTTTGTTATCGCACAGCCTCTAGGTATCGATGATGGTGTAGATTTTTGCCTAACGGGTAAAGTGCGCCGTATTGATACCCAAGGGCTTGAGCGTCAGTTGAATAACAACTGTATTGTGTTGATGGGCCCTATGGCGGTCTCAGTGACTGGTGAGTGCTTTAACTTAACAGCGGAAGAGGTTGCCACCAAAGTTGCGATAAAACTGAAAGCAGACAAGATTATCGGCTTTAGTAGCACCCACGGTATTTTAGATCAAGCAGGTGAAGTGATTGCTGAGCTGATGCCAAATGGTGCGCAAACTATTTGGGATGAAATGAACCAAGCAGGGCAAGCTTGTGTGGGCACAATGGCGTTCTTAAAGGCCAGTATTGATGCTTGTAGAAACGGGGTGCCACGTTGCCACTTAGTTAGTTTTTTAGAAGATGGTACTTTGCTGCAAGAGCTGTTCTCTCGTGAAGGTATTGGCACCCAGATTGTTACTGAAAGTGCTGAACGTTTAAGGCGGGCTAACATTGGCGATATCGGTGGGGTATTGGATTTAATCCGCCCATTAGAAGAGCAAGGTATTTTGGTGCGTCGGTCACGTGAGCAACTTGAAATGGAAATTGAACAGTTCATGCTGATTGAGCGTGACAGTTTAGTGATTGGTTGTGCGGCTTTGTATCCTTTTGAAGAAGACAATGCTGGTGAGTTTGCATGTTTAGTGGTGCATCCTGATTATCGTGATGCGGATCGTGGCAGCGTGTTATTGAATAACATTATTGGTCAGGCGAGAGTGCGCGGTTATTCACGCTTATTTGCATTAACCACGCGTAGTATTCATTGGTTCTTAGAACATGGCTTTAATATCGTTGAAGTTGATGCTTTGCCGAATGTGAAAAAACAACTTTATAACTTTCAGCGTAAGTCTAAAATTTTAGCGTTAGATTTATAAACCTAACAAATTTGACGTAATAAATGCCACTTCATGGTCATACATGGGTGGCATTTTTGTTATGCTCGACAAAACTATCAGCTCGCTATTAGCACTTATAAGCCTTTGGAAAAATGATGAATATTGAACTTGCAGGACTCTCTAGTAATGCCATGGCGAATTTTATTGGCTTGTTAATTGGCCTAGTGCTGTTAACGATACTGCTCAAAGTAAAAAAATTGCCGAGTGCGGCGTTTTATTCAAGCTTAGGGATTATTATTGCAGTTTTCGCTTTGTTTTCGGTCACCATGTATCAATCGAGCCAGGCAAGGGTATCGGTAAGTCAGTCGGGTGCTGTTGAGGTGAATATTCCATTATATGGTCAACACTTTGAGGCGGGCGAGGTGGATTTGCAGCAAGCGCAGTTAATAAACCTATCACAAGCGCCTCAATTCACCCCTAGTAGACGAACTAATGGATTGGGTCTGACTGGATACTCTTTAGGTTGGTTTACGCTTAAAAACGGCGATAAAGCCTTAGTATCGGTAACAACTAATGAAGGTGTGCTGCTTGTGCCAACTGACAAAGGGTATTCGCTATTATTGTCAGTGGAAAATCCGCAAGCAGCAATGGCTAGCATCACTGCGTTGCTAGATTAAGATTAAGTCTGCTTTAAACGTCGTCTGCGTTGCAGTGCCATGTCAGTGGTAAAGATCAGCAGTGCACTCCAAATAAAGCCGAAGGTAATGCCTTTTTCAATATCAAAGGGTTCGTTGTATAAAAATATCGCCAGCACAAACATGATACTTGGGCCGATATATTGGAAGAAGCCCAGCATGGATAATGGAATACGCATCGCAGCCCCTGCAAAACACAGGAGTGGCACTGTAGTGACAATACCGGCAGCGATAAGGGTTAAGTTCATCGTCAGATCATTGGTAAAGATGTTTGCTGTTGCCGTATCTAATGTCAGCATTAAATAGCCTAACGCCACCGGCAACAAAATCGCAGTTTCAACCAGCAAACCGGTTTTTGCATCAATGTTGACCTTTTTACGCAATAAGCCATAAAAACCAAAAGAACAGGCTAAAGCCAGCGATACCAGTGGAATTGAACCAAACGAGATAAGTTGGATCAGCACTCCAATACTGGCAAGCGCCACTGCCACCCATTGCAGTTTTCTAAGTCGCTCAGATAAGAACACCATGCCAAGTAACACATTGAATAATGGATTAATAAAATAGCCTAAGCTTGCATCTAGCATGTGGTCATTATTAATCGCCCAAATAAAAATCAGCCAGTTAACAGCAATCAGTACCGAGGTTACGGTTAACACCAGCAGTTGTTTGGGCTGTTTCAGAACGAGTTTCAGGCGCGAAAATCCACCGATAAACTGCATTAAGATAATGATAAAGAAAAATGACCACACAACACGGTGAGCCAAAGTTTCAAATGCAGACACATCGCTTAATAATTTAAAATAAAGCGGCGCAATTCCCCAAAGGAAATAGGCACAAATGGCAAGGGCAATGCCTTTACGGTGTTCAAGATCTTGCATGGAAACCAACTGCGCGGAAATAAAGAAAGGGCGATTGTAGGTTGCTCGGGATGATCACTCAAGTTATTAGCGTAATCATTTATTTCATGATGTCTCTCAGGTACGTGATGAACTAGTGCAATATTACCCAAGTTCATCATATTAGCGCCTAGTTCCTTATATTAAACCATCACATTAGCCGACCATATAAGTGCCCGTGCCAAATGCTAAATGGGTGCCTTCTTCGTTATGCAGTTCCATACGGCATACTGAAACGCGGTTTCCTGAGCGAATAACACAACCTGTGCCTGTGAATACTTCACCGCGACCAGGGCGTAAAAAGTCTACACGCATGTCGATGGTACCTAAGGTGGTTAAGCGTTTTTCTAATTGCTCTATTGTCCAATCTTCTCGACTTGAAACTAACCCAGCAAATGCGGTTAACCCGCCAACCACATCGAGCAAGGTGGCTGTGACACCGCCATGGAGAATATTTTGATGTATATTGCCGATGAGTTCAGGCTTCATTCGAATGACAACCTCAACACCTTCAGTGTCGTAGCGTTTAATATCTAATCCTAAAAGATTATGAAATGGCACATGCTTATCAAAAATTTCAGCCACTTGTTTTAGGGCATTTAATTGAACTTCCGTGGTCATAGTTAGCCTTTTTATTGTTATTTTATCTGTAAAAACATGCTTTTAATTAGCTAGGGTCTATTGAACTTTTCTGGTTGAATTTTGTTCGAAATAAAAGCGTTTTAATCGAGGCGGATGAATTGATGCCTAGTCATCTAAGCAAAATTTATCCAACAAAGAGTAAAACGCTTTTAGTCGAACCCTTCGGGCAGCGTTTGTTGGTTATTTTTACTGCGGTATCGACTTATTATGTAGAATAACTACACTACAAAGTCTCTGCCTTGCGACCTTGATGCATAGAATGGCCAACAACTCGCTGCAAAAACAACCTTGAAAGATCAATAGACCCTAGAGTATTTAATCTAACTTAATTAGCTTTATAAAATCAATGATGCATATTTGAGCAGTTAAAGCTGGCTTAATCATATTGAGTCGAGACATCTGCACTGCAGTGCTTTAAAATGATGCTTCTTATCTGCAGCCCAATAGATGGATAGCCCTATTTCCAGTTCAAGCTCAAGCCAAGCGATAGATCAAATCGACATTGCCCCCGCTGATTCTCAACATGAGTCGCAGGATGTGCTTGGGCATCACTTACAACAAATTTTTGGTTACCGTGATTTTCGCGAAGGGCAACGGGAGATTATTGAGCAGACATTAAGTGGGCAAGACACCTTGGTGATTATGCCTACGGGTGGCGGCAAGAGTATGTGCTACCAGCTGCCAGCATTAATTCTTCCGGGTTTAACTGTTGTTGTTTCTCCTTTGATTTCCTTGATGAAAGATCAAGTTGATAGCTTAACGCAATCGGGCGTTGCAGCCGCTTATTTGAACTCTTCTCTTCCGCGCGATGAAACCGTGGCTATTTTACGTCGGCTGCATCAAGGCGAAATTAAATTACTCTATGTCTCTCCAGAGCGTTTATTAAGACCTGACTTTATCGAGCGCTTACATGAACTCAATGTGTCATTATTTGCTATTGATGAAGCGCATTGTATCAGCCAGTGGGGACATGACTTTAGACCTGAGTACGCCGCACTTGGGCAGTTAAAACAGATATTTCCTTATATTCCTTTGATGGCACTAACGGCCACCGCAGATCAAGCGACCCGAGACAGCATTTGTCAGCGCCTGCAAATTCAGCCGTTTTGTCTTTTATCGAGCTTTGATAGACCGAATATTCGATATACCGTGGTTGAAAAACTCAATGCTGCCAATCAACTTAAGCAATTTTTACAATTGCAAAAAGGCAGTAATGGCATCATTTACTGCAGTAGTCGTCGCCGAGTCGACGAAGTCGCTGACAGGCTAAAACTGCAAGGTTTTAGTGCTGCGGCATATCATGCGGGCATGACTCAAGAAGAGCGCATTGATATTCAGGATAAGTTTTTAAAAGACAAAATTGACATTGTGGTCGCAACGGTTGCGTTTGGTATGGGGATTAACAAGTCCAATGTTCGCTTTGTGGTGCATTACGATATTCCCAAAAGTGTCGAATCTTACTATCAAGAAACCGGCCGTGCTGGGCGTGATGGCTTAGATGCCGAAGCGTATATGTTGTTTGACCCGGCAGATATTGGCCGAGTAAAACATCTGATTGAGCAATCAGAGCCAGGGCCACAGCAAGATGTTGAGTTTCATAAAATGAATACCATGGCGGCTTTTGCTGAAGCGCAAACTTGTCGTCGCCAAGTGTTATTGCATTACTTTGACGAAAGCGCAGATAAGCCTTGCGGTAACTGTGACGTTTGTATTGATCCGCCAAAGCGCTATGACGGTACTGAAGATGCAAAGAAAGTCCTTTCTTGTATCTTTAGACTTAATCAACACTTTGGTGTTAATCAGGTGATTGATGTACTGCGCGGCTCAAAAGCCGCGAATGTGATGGACCGAGGTCATAATAAGTTATCGACTTGGGGCATTGGCAAAGAGCATAGTCATGAATATTGGTTATCGGTTACTCGTCAGCTCATTCATCGTGGACTGGCTAGCCAAGATATCACTCGAGGTTCATCGGTTAAGTTAAACGAGTCAGCAAGACCAGTATTAAGAGGGGATGTGACTTTGCAGCTAGCTGAGCCACGTATTCAGTTAGTGACCACCAAGCGCCGTTCGAGTTCATCACGTGCACCACAACAATATGATCGCAAATTGTTTGCTCGTCTTAAGTTACTGCGTCGTGAGTTAGCTGAAGAACATGATGTGCCACCTTACTTGGTATTTAATGACGCAACCTTAGCCGAAATGTCGGCCATGGTGCCGACCAGTGCTGGCGAGATGTTGGCGGTCAATGGTGTCGGTGAACGTAAATTAAGCCGTTTCGGTAATGCGTTTTTAGATGAAATCAGTCAATACCTGATTGAGAACTAGTCCTTTCGCCTTTTATGGTGCCTTTGCTAATGTCCTTCCATAAAATGAACCCTTTAATGAACACTAAAGGCTGCGTTGTCACTCCTGAACCAATGTTTTAATTCTCGAACGATACTCACTTCTAAAAATTCTTTCTTGTGACTTACAGTAATAGCAATCAGATTAAGTTTATTTCATATTTTATATAATCAAAATGATGGATGCTTGTTCAATTTTTTTATGCAAATTTTATCCGTTGCTAACTTGGTTGTTTTTCAATGTAAAACTGAGTAAAAATAAATGCTTAAATCACTGTATATCAAGCTTTACGCTTAGTTGTTGTGTTCAAAAAGATTGGTTTTACTCCATTTATGCTAAGCAAACCTAAGGTATTCTCTTAACCAATGGTAAAAAGATGAATAAATTGGGGTTGACACAGCAGGCTGGTCACGTTAAAAAGTGGGTATAGAAAAATTTAATTTAAGAATAATTAGTTAACTTTAATGAATATTTATAGTGGTAACATTCTCCTAGGTCTCCTTCTTCTCTTACGCAATATTTGCGCGGAGTCCTTTGTGTTACTTGCTAAATAAGTTTACTGGCATTCACAAACCCCGCGCTAACAGCCGCGGGGTTTTTTGTTTCTAGAACCGATTGATTTTAAAAACAGACCAATTAAAGCAACAAATTGAACGAACAAATACAGCTAACGAATTGGAATTAAGCACGACCAGAAAGATGGGATTAAATCGTTAGCTAAGCGAACAAACTTTTACTTGAACAATAGGTTCGATGGAGAAAACTGATGTCCAATAGAGTCATAATATTTGATACTACATTGAGAGACGGCGAACAGGCGTTAGCAGCGAGTTTAACGGTCAAAGAAAAACTGCAAATCGCACTGGCGCTTGAACGTTTAGGTGTTGATGTTATGGAAGTCGGTTTTCCTGTTTCATCACCTGGTGATTTTCAGTCGGTACAAACTATTGCGAAGACAATCAAAAATAGCCGCGTGTGTGCTTTGTCCCGTGCATTAGAAAAAGATATCGATGCTGCAGCGCAAGCAATGTCTGTTGCAGATCAGTTCCGTATTCACACCTTTATTTCAACTTCAACGATTCACGTAGAGAGCAAATTAAAGCGCTCTTTTGATGATGTGCTAGAAATGGCCGTGAGCGCAGTGAAGTACGCACGTCGTTTTACTGATGATGTTGAGTTCTCTTGTGAAGATGCTGGACGTACACCAATTGATAACTTGTGCCGCATGGTTGAGCAAGCAATTAAAGCAGGCGCGCGCACGATTAATATTCCTGACACTGTGGGCTACACAGTACCAAGTGAGTTTGGTGGCATCATTCAAACTTTATTCAACCGTGTCCCAAATATCGACCAAGCGGTTATCTCAGTGCATTGTCATGATGACTTAGGTTTATCGGTTGCTAACTCGATTACTGCCGTTGAACACGGCGCACGTCAAATTGAATGTACAGTTAACGGTATTGGTGAGCGTGCAGGTAACTGTTCATTAGAAGAAATCGCGATGATCCTTGCTACGCGCAAGAATTTGCTAGGGCTTGAAAGCAATATCAATGCAAAAGAAATCCACCGCACCTCATCGCTTGTAAGTCAGTTATGTAATATGCCAATCCAAGCTAATAAAGCGGTGGTGGGCACCAATGCATTCTCTCATTCTTCAGGTATTCACCAAGATGGCATGCTTAAAGCGAAAAATACCTACGAGATTATGACGCCAGAAAGCATTGGTTTAAATCGTAATAACTTAAACATGACCTCTCGTTCAGGCCGTCACGTGATTAAGCACCGTATGGAAGAAATGGGCTACAAGGCAACTGATTACGATATGGATACCTTGTACGAACAGTTCTTAAACTTAGCAGATAAAAAAGGCCAAGTGTTTGATTACGATCTTGAAGCATTGGTGTTTATGGAAGCGCAATCTCAAGACGATGATAACTATTCATTAGAGCACCTAATGGTGCATTCAGATTCGACAGAAGGTGTCGCAACGGCAACGGTTCGCATCATCGTGGATGGTAAAGAAATTACAGAGGCTGCGACCGGTAACGGTCCAGTTGATGCGGCGTATAACGCGATAGCTCGCGCTACTGACCGCACCATCAATATTACTAATTACAAATTAGGTGCAAAAGGCGAAGGCCAAAATGCATTAGGTCAAGTGGATATAACTGCTGAGTACAATAAGCAGACATTCCACGGTGTTGGTCTAGCGACAGATGTGGTTGAGTCTTCAGCACAAGCATTAGTGCATGTGATGAATTTGACATACCGCGCAGATAAGGTCGCCAATTATAAACAACAGATTCATAAAGATAGGGAGTTAGGTGGAGTATGAGTTATCAAGTAGCAGTATTAGCAGGTGATGGTATTGGTCCAGAAGTTATGGCTGAAGCACGTAAGGTGTTAAAAGAAGTTGAAGCCAGATTTGAACTAGACATTGAATATGCTGAGTACGATGTCGGTGGTATCGCCATTGATAACCATGGTTGTCCGCTGCCTGATTCGACCCTTAAGGGGTGTGAAGCTTCTGACGCAGTATTGTTTGGTAGTGTCGGTGGTCCTAAGTGGGAGCATTTATCACCAAACGATCAGCCTGAACGTGGCGCACTTTTACCATTACGTGGTCACTTTGATTTATTCTGTAATTTACGCCCAGCCAAACTGCATGCAGGCCTTGAGCATATGTCTCCGCTGCGCAGCGATATTTCATCTCGCGGGTTTGATGTGCTTTGTGTACGTGAATTAACTGGCGGTATTTATTTTGGTAAGCCAAAAGGGCGCCAAGGTGAAGGCGCTGATGAAGAAGCCTTCGATACTATGCGTTACAGCCGCCGTGAAATCGAACGTATTGCACGTATTGCATTTGAAGCCGCCCAAGGTCGCAGTAAAAAAGTCACTTCGGTAGATAAAGCCAATGTGCTTGCGTGTTCAGTGCTATGGCGTGAAGTGGTTGAAGGCGTTGCGCAAGATTTTCCTGATGTTGAGCTTGAGCATATCTACATTGATAACGCGACGATGCAGTTATTACGTCGTCCGAATGAATTTGACGTGATGTTATGTTCAAACTTATTTGGTGACATCATTTCAGATGAAATTGCCATGTTAACCGGCTCGATGGGCTTATTGTCGTCAGCCAGCTTAAACAGTTCAGGTTTTGGTATGTATGAGCCTGCTGGTGGCAGTGCACCAGATATTGCAGGACAAGGTATTGCAAACCCTGTGGCGCAAATTTTATCGGCGGCATTGTTACTTCGTCACAGTTTAAAACTTGAAGATGCAGCTAGTGCAATTGAACGTGCGGTGAGTAAAGCATTGTCGGCAGGGTATTTGACCGGTGAGTTATTAAGTAGCGATGAGCGTCACAATGCGAAATCGACCTCAGAAATGGGCGACTTTATCGCAAATGCTGTTAAGGAAGGTGTCTAATGGCCAATCAAGTTTCAGCGCAAACCTTATATGAAAAAGTCTGGGATGCTCATGTGTTAGCTTCGCCAGAAGCAGAAGCGCCGATTATTTATGTGGATCGTCATTTGGTACATGAGGTGACGTCACCACAAGCTTTTAGTGGGTTGAAAACGGCGGGTAGAAAACTACGTGCGCCAGAAAAAACCTTTGCCACTATGGATCATAATATCTCTACCTTGAGCGCAAGTTTAGATGCCATGAGCCCAATGGCGCGTATTCAAGTGGAAACCTTAGCGCAAAACTGTAAAGAGTTTGGCGTCAAGCTTTACGATATTCACCATCCAAACCAAGGTATTGTCCATGTGATGGGCCCAGAACTTGGGATTACCTTGCCGGGTACAGTCATTGTGTGTGGTGATTCTCATACCGCAACCCATGGTGCTTTTGGGGCATTAGCATTTGGTATTGGTACCTCTGAAGTTGAACATGTATTAGCCACGCAAACCCTGCGTCAACTTAAAGCGAAAACCATGAAAGTGGAAGTACGTGGCAATGTAACCGAAGGGATTACTGCTAAAGACATCGTACTCGCTATCATTGGTCGCTTAGGCATGGATGGCGGCACAGGCTATGTTGTCGAGTTTTGTGGTGAAGCCATTGAAGCTTTATCAATGGAAGGCCGCATGACCTTATGTAACATGGCCATCGAAATGGGCGCTAAAGCGGGTATGGTTGCACCTGATCAAACCACGTTTGATTATCTTGAAGGCCGTGAATTTTCGCCTAAAGGTGATGACTGGGAACAAGCTGTAAAAGATTGGACTGCACTGAAAACAGATGCAGGTGCTCAGTTTGATGCTGAAGTTGTATTGGAAGCTGCAGATATTGCCCCGCAATTAACTTGGGGTACTAACCCTGGTCAAGTCGTGCCTATTGATGCAGAAGTGCCAAACCCAGCCACAGAATCTAATGCCACTGTACGTGGCAGTATGGAAAAAGCACTAAAGTACATTGGCTTAACGTCAGGGACTAAAATGGTCGATATTCCAATTAATAAGGTGTTTATCGGATCGTGTACTAACTCCCGTATCGAGGATTTACGTGCTGCTGCTTATCATGCAAAAGATCGCAAGGTTGCTGATGGCGTTGTGGCTATTGTGGTGCCGGGCTCTGGTCAAGTTAAGCTTCAAGCTGAAGCTGAAGGCTTAGATAAAGTGTTCCTAGAAGCAGGGTTTGAATGGCGTTTACCGGGCTGCTCAATGTGTTTAGCAATGAATGATGACCGTTTAGAAGCGGGCGATCGCTGCGCATCAACCAGTAATCGTAACTTCGAAGGTCGACAAGGCCGTGGTAGCCGAACTCACTTAGTGAGCCCAGCTATGGCAGCCGCAGCTGCTATTGCTGGTCACTTTGTTGATATTCGTAAGCCTTACTAACGGTCAAGAAAAAGGACAAACAGATGCAAGCTTTTACAGAACACACAGGCTTAGCGGTTGCTATTGATAGTGCCAACATCGATACCGATCAAATTATTCCTAAGCAGTTTTTATCGAAAGTGACTCGCGACGGTTTTGGAGTGCATTTATTTCATGACTGGCGTTATTTAGATGAAGCGGGTGAGCAAGATAACCCAACATTTTCGCTGAATTTACCTCGCTATAAAGGTGCGTCAGTCCTTTTAGCACAAGAAAACTTTGGTTGTGGCTCGAGTCGTGAACATGCGCCATGGGCATTAGCAGATTTCGGTTTACGAGTGGTTATTGCGCCGACATTTGCGGATATTTTTTACGGTAATTCAATCAACAATGGTTTGTTGCCTGTCAAACTTACCCATGAGCAAGTTAATCAGCTCATGGCTGAAGTGGAGGCGAGTGAAGGTGCGGAAATTACGGTGAACTTAGAATCACTCACTGTGACTTCACCGTCAGGCAGTGTGTTTAGTTTCACTATTGCAGAATCAGCAAGACATAAACTATTAAATGGATTAGATGCGATTGGCTTAACGCTTGAATATGCTCAAGCAATTACTGAATATGAAGCCGCTATTCCAGCTTGGCGTGGTTAGTTTCATGACTTAAATACGCTTTTAAAAGTCATTCCATTATAAAATGGAATATTGAGCGTACACGTGTACCAAGATTATATTAGACAAAGCCTCTACTGCTATCAGTTGAGGCTTTTTTATTGGCATCATAAAATAGTTGTACTTTATCTTACTGTATTTAAACGTTTAATATTTGTACTGGTGTCTTTTGTTAAAAGCTTAGCTGAATTCACTGGCAGTTTAAGCGAACCAGTGTTTTACATTTTTAACTTTATATCCATATGAAAAATAACAGTTTAACTATTGTTTTGTTTTTGTATCGTACCAAGCTTAGCGAATAATTTTTTGAAAACGCATCATTTTCATTAAAAATTGTGTGATACATGTCACTTAAAATGTTTCTTAACTATCAAATTGTAGTTATTTACTCTGTTTTAAGGCTTTTGGTTGTAAATTTATTCTGCATCAGTAAACTTGCCGCGATTTCAAATTGAGCAATTGCTCTAATGATGTAAGAGATTAGGCAAACATAAGATTTGCTATAAACAGAGACTAATAATGAAAAAGACAATATTGACTGTGGCCGTTAGTGCCATGCTTTTCGGGGCAACGACTCAAGTGAATGCTGCTGGATTCCAGTTAGCTGAATATTCTTCGACTGGTTTAGGTCGTGCTTTTGCTGGTGAAGCGGCTATGGCTGATAATGCTGCGGCTCAAGCAAGAAACCCTGCAATGCTAACGTACCTTGAAGGTCGTCAGCTTTCTGGTGGTGCGATTTACGTGATGCCAAATGTTGATGTGATGGGTGATGTCAGTATTTCTTCTCCATTATTAGGTGACGCTCCTGTTATGGTGCCAGCAGATGCTATCGATATTGCCGGTAACGCTGTAGTGCCAAATTTTTATTACTCAAATCAGCTGAATGATCAGTGGACTTGGGGTTTAGCTGTGAACTCTAATTATGGATTAGCAACAGAATTAGATGCTAACCATGCAGCAGCAATTTTTGGTTCAGAAACCGGTATTACCACTGTTGAATTCAACCCGAACATTGCTTACAAAATCAGCGAAGCATTCAGTGTTGGTGCAGGTTTACGTGTTGTATATGGCGAAGGTCATGTTGGCGCATCAATGCCAGGTTGGATTGATGGTGTTAAGCAAGCTGTGCCAGATTTAGCGCCAATGTTGCCTGATGCTGGTGCAAGCCTTAAATACATGGAAGGTGATGATATCGCGTTTGGCTGGCAATTAGGTACTAGCTGGCAGATTAACGAAACTCACCGTGTCGGTTTTGCTTATCATAGCGGTGTTGAGTTAGAACTTGATGGCGAGGCTTCAGGTTTACTTTATGATGGCGGCCAAGACGTTTACATCGAAGGTTACTTACCGATTGAGCTACCTGCTTTTGCTGAGTTAGCTTCTCATCATCAGTTCACTGACAACTGGGCAATGCACGCCAGTGTTAACTGGACTCAGTGGAGCGTTTTTGAAGAGTTAGTGGCTTATTTCCCTGGCGAAAACAAGCCGACTGGCGACCTTGATTCTGATTTAGTTAAAGAAGAAAACTTTAAAGACAACTGGCGCTTTGCTTTAGGCACGACTTATCAACTTAACGACAAGTGGTTAGTGCGTGGTGGTATGGCTTTAGATAAAGGCGCTGCTCAAGACGAATACCGTTCGACAACGATTCCTGATTCTGACCGCTTATGGTTCAGTGCGGGTGCAGGCTACCAAGCGACTAAAAACCTAACCGTTGATTTTGCTGTGACTTACCTTAAAGGTATCGGTGATGCGCCAATCAATGAAACACAAGATTTATTGGGTTTAGCGTCGGTTAACTACAGCGGCGACGTTGAAGCTGACGTATGGTTAGCGGGTATTCAACTTAGCTACAAAATGTAATGAGTTAGCCCAATACGCTAGATTCATTTAAAGCCTCGCAATTGCGGGGCTTTTTATTGCGCTAGATTCCGCATTCTATGCTGAGTTGTGTGGTTAGTTACCTATTATGGAGTGTTGAATTCATCACATTATTAATCGCCTTGTTACAAGTGACTTGTGATTAGTCGATATCCGTCTTAACTTATTATGATGAAGTGAACATGGTGCTAGCATTAATTACAATGCACCTTAGGTATTGAAAGGCAAAAAATGAATTCAAAGAAATATGTTATCGCGCTCGATCAAGGTACCACCAGTTCAAGAGCTATTGTTTTCGATCATAAAGCCAATATGGTGGCAGTATCTCAGCGTGAGTTTACTCAAATATATCCTCAAGCAGGCTGGGTTGAGCATGATCCAATGGAAATCTGGTCTTCACAAAGTTCATCATTAATTGAAGTACTCGCAAGGGCGGGGATCAGTGGTGATGATGTTGCAGCTATTGGGATTACTAATCAGCGCGAAACGACAGTTGTGTGGAACAAGCACACGGGTAAACCTATTCACAATGCCATTGTGTGGCAATGTCGTCGTAGCCAAGCCATTTGTCAGCAATTTAAAGCTGACGGCTTAGAAGATGATATTAAGTCATCAACAGGCCTAGTGTTAGATCCTTATTTTTCGGCCAGTAAAATTAAGTGGCTATTAGACAATGTTGAAGGCGCGCGGGAACAGGCTGAAGCGGGAGATTTATTGTTTGGCACAATTGATACTTGGTTGGTGTGGAAACTCACCAAAGGAAAAGTCCATGTCACTGAGCCAACAAATGCATCTCGTACCATGCTATTCAATATTCATCAGCAGCAATGGGATGAAAAACTGTTAAATGCCTTTGGTATTCCCCGTGCAATGTTACCTGAAGTGAAACCATCGTGTGCGGTTTACGGTACAACGAGTATTGCGGGTGGCGAGATTGCCGTGGCTGGTATGGCAGGCGATCAGCAATCTGCTTTATTTGGACAGCTGTGTTTTGAGCCTGGTATGGCAAAAAATACTTATGGTACTGGCTGTTTCTTACTGATGAATACTGGCGATAAAGCCGTTGCGTCGACCCATGGCTTATTAACTACGATTGGTATTGGTGCTGATTTATCGGTGAATTACGCTTTGGAAGGTGCTGTCTTTATGGGCGGCGCGGTTATTCAGTGGTTGCGGGATGAAATGGGCTTAATTCAAGATGCACAAGATACAGAGTATTTTGCTAATAAAGTCTCGGATACTAATGGGGTGTATTTAGTGCCCGCTTTTGTTGGGCTAGGTGCACCATATTGGGATGCCGATGCCCGAGGGGCCATTGTTGGATTAACCCGAGGCGTTAACCGAAGTCATATTATACGTGCGGCATTAGAGGCAATAGCGTATCAAAGTAAGGATTTACTTGAAGCGATGAGCCAAGATTCGGGTGTCGCACTGAAACAAATCAGAGTCGATGGCGGCGCTGTTGCCAATGATTTTTTGATGCAGTTTCAGGCTGATATCAGTGATGTTGATGTTATCCGTCCCCAAGTGACTGAAACTACCGCAATGGGAGCCGCATTTTTAGCGGGTTTGGCGGTTGGGTTTTGGCAATCAACTGATGAGCTTAAAAATATCGCTGTGACGGATAAACAATTTAGCGCTCAAATGCCATCCTCTACCCGAGAGCAACTTTATTTGGGGTGGAAAAAGGCAGTGAAACAAACCATGTCAGCATAAGATTAATGATATCAATTAAGGGAGTATGGCTACACTTCGATATCAATGTGCTTGATATAAGGAGAATCAGCATCTTGAGCAGATTGCGCATGAGTAGGGTGCTCTTGAATAGATTGCTCTCGAGCTAATTGTGCTTTTGTGGACTGTTTTTTCACTGATGGATTATCTGCGGGCAGTTGTGATTGTGGATCTTCATGACTGTCAGCAGCAATAGAGTCACTATTACCAACTTTGTTTACCTTTCTTTTCACACCGTCAACTTGTCTAGGTGGCCTAGCGACAATGGCATATATGCTATCTAAACTCATGTTGACCTCCTTATTGCGATAGTTGTTTTACTGACACGGACTGGCTGTTAACTTTATATCGGCCATTGCTGATTATTATTTAATCTATTTTAGTATAGTACGCTTAGTAACAGCCCGACAAAAGCCACAGTCTAGTTGTTAATAACAATTTGGCAATCAACCTTAAATGACTGGCACAATTTATACGTTAAAAGTGACCTATCACACATTGGATGGATATTTATTAATAAATAAATCTGCTGAGATCGATCCCTATTGTTATTTTTATATGAAAATAGTCACAATTTAGATCATATTCCCCACATTTATTACTGATATGAATGCTGTTATGTCTATGGTTTCGTTCATTTACCCGCCTAAAAGCCACTTTTCTCCACCTGAAACAACCTAATTATAATTTGCTGCTAACCCGCTTCAGAACTGGATTTAATTAATGTTCTCATCCCTTGACAATACTTGTGTTGTATCCCTAAACTTAAGGGTTGTGGGGAATTGTGGATATTTGTGGGAATTTTAATAACAATTAATAGGAATCGATGGCAGTGTTTCGGGGTGCTAGTGCGATAAATATGGATGCAAAAGGTCGGATCGCTATTCCAATGCGATACCGAGAATCCTTGCGCGCCGAGCACGAAGGCATTGTTGTTATCACGGTAGATATCCAATCACATTGTTTATTGATCTATCCGATCCACGAGTGGGAGTTGATAGAGGCGAAGTTACTGCAACTATCTGACACCGACAAAGTTGAACGTTCCATGAAACGAAGATTACTAGGCCACGCTCATGAATGTGAGTTAGATGGCAATGGACGTGCGCTCGTTCCTCCAGCTTTAAGACAGTATGCAGGGTTACAAAAGAAAACCATGCTGGTGGGCTTATTGAATAAGTTTGAATTGTGGGATGAAGCAGCTTGGCAGGTACAAATGGATGAAAGCCATGAGTTGATCCAAGCTGAAGATCTCGCTAGCCATGAAAGATTAGCGAATTTTTCATTATAAATAACCAATTAAGAAGAGTCTGATGAGCCAAGAATTTGCCCATTTATCTGTACTACTCAAAGAAACCGTTGATGGTTTGAATATCCATGAAGATGGCATCTATATCGATGGCACTTTTGGACGTGGTGGTCATTCTAGGCATGTGCTGAGTCAACTCGGTGAAAACGGTCGTTTAATAGCAATTGATCGCGATCCGCAAGCGATTGAAGCTGCGAAACAGTTTGCTGACGATCCACGTTTTCAAATTGTTCATGGTGGATTTGGCCAGTTAGCGGATTACGTTACTGAGCTTGGCCTTAAAGGCAAAATTGATGGTGTGTTACTTGATTTAGGTGTGTCATCACCTCAATTAGATGATGCTGAGCGTGGCTTTAGTTTCCTGCGTGATGGCCCATTAGATATGCGTATGGATAATAGCCAAGGTCAAACGGCAGCGCAGTGGATTGCCAAAGCAGAAATTGAAGATATGGCATGGGTCTTTAGAACCTATGGTGAAGAGAAAAACTCTCGCCATATTGCCCGTTGTATTGCTGCAGATCGTGATGAAACACCGTTTTTAAGAACTAAAGATTTAGCCGATTTAATTGCGCGAATTACTAAAAATAAAGAGCGTAATAAACATCCTGCTACGCGAGTGTTCCAAGCTATTCGTATTTATATCAATAGCGAGCTGGAGCAGATTGAACAAGCACTAGAAGGTGCTGTTTCTGTATTAGCGCCAGAAGGACGTTTATCAGTGATCAGCTTCCATTCGTTAGAAGACAGAATGGTGAAACGTTTCATTCGTAAGAATAGCCAAGGTGAGAGCGTGCCACATGGCCTGCCTATCACTGAAGCTGAAATCAATAAATCAAGAAAACTGAAAGCAATCGGTAAGGCCATGAAGCCTTCGGATATTGAAATTGAGCAAAATCCACGTTCACGTAGTTCGGTGTTACGTGTTGCGCAGCGTCTTGATTACTAATATTAAAATTGAACATTAAGCACTATTTTACGGTGTTTAACTCGGCCATATAAAGAACAAAATGGGGTTAACTTGGGGCAATCATCGATAAAATTATCACGTATTGTGCTTGCCGATATCTGGCGACATAAGTGGATTTTATTAATGTCGATAGTTGTGCTGAGTAATGCAGTTGGGGTGGTGTATACCAGCCATGCTACACGCAAATTAACCTCACAAATGGACCATCTATTACAAGAGCGCGATAGGTTAGATATTGAATGGCGTAACTTGTTGTTAGAAGAGCAATCTAAGTCAGAACATAGCCGTGTGACGAGGATTGCCACTAAAGATTTAAAAATGGTGCGACCGTTACCAAAAGAAGAAGTGGTTATTCGGTTGCAGTAAATTGAGTGAGAGACTTCATTAAATAAGGATTGTTGGGTAAGTGACTCGAATATAACTATGAGCAGACAAGCCAAACGTAAGTTAAACCCAGAGCTAATTCCATGGCGATTATTCGTTGTGGTTGGCTTTGTGTTGCTTCTATTTACGGCGTTGATTGCTCGAGCGGCTTATATTCAAATTATTGAACCTGATAAATTACGTCACGAAAGTGATATGCGTACCTTAAGAACCAGTAGTAACCAGGTTCAACGTGGCTTAATTACTGATCGTAATGGCGAAATGTTAGCGGTAAGCGTGCCAGTTCGTGCCGTTTGGGCTGATCCTAAAATCTCCCATGATAAAGATGCGTTCAAAGACATGCGCCGCTGGCAAGCACTGGCTGACGTGTTGCATGAACCCGTCGATAAAATTGTGAGTAAGGTACAGCGCGATCCCAAGCGTCGTTTTATCTACTTGAAGCGCCAGGTCACTCCAGCAGTTGCTGAATACATTAAGCAATTAAAAATTTCCGGTATTTATTTAAAGTCTGAATCGCGCCGTTATTACCCTGCAGGTGAAACTGCTGCTCAGCTTGTCGGCCTGACTAACATTGATGACGTGGGAATAGAAGGCATTGAAAATGCGTATGACAGCTGGTTAACAGGCACACCGTCAAAGCAGAAGGTGCGTAAATCTCGCGATGGTAAAGTGGTTCAACGACTAGATATTGTTGAAGAAGGCGAAAGTTCAAATGATTTAGTGCTCAGCATTGATCAGCGTATTCAACAGTTAGCCTATCGTGAACTTAAACGTACAACAGAAATTAACCAAGCCACCTCTGGTTCAGTGGTGGTACTTGATGTGCTTACTGGTGAAGTGCTTGCGATGGTCAATACACCATCTTACAACCCTAATTCACGTGAAAATTTACAGTCATATCGTATGCGTAATCGTGCATTAACCGATACGTTTGAGCCGGGTTCGACTGTGAAGCCATTTGTGGTTGCAGCTGCATTAGAAGCGGGCACGGTTGAACGTGATGAATTAATTAATACCTCTCCTGGTTGGATGCGTGTAGGTGGACGACAGGTCCGCGATACGATCAATTACGGCAATATGACTCTGGATAAGATCCTCGTGAAATCCAGTAACGTTGGCATCAGTAAAGTCTCGTTATCAATGCCAGTACAAGAATTATTGGGCACTTACCAATCAATGGGCTTAGGTAATTACTCAGGTATTAACCTTGCTGGTGAAAGTGCTGGTCTTATACATGATCGCCGCCGTTGGTCTGATTTTGAACGCGCAACCTTATCTTATGGTTATGGCCTTACGGCAACGCCACTACAGTTAGCAAGAATGTATGCAACCTTAGGCAGTGGTGGGGTTCTGTACCCAGTATCGATTTTAAAACTAAAGCAAGCGCCTCGTGGTGAACAAGTGATTTCAGAGCAGACGGCGAAAGATGTCATGGAAATGATGTTAGGCGTCACCGAAAGAGGTGGCACAGCCACTCAAGCTCATATCGATGGTTACCCTATAGCAGGTAAAACAGGTACAAGCCGTAAGTCTATCGCCGGTGGTTATGGCGATGATTATGTTTCATTGTTTGCGGGTGTAGCACCGGTACATAACCCGCGTTTAGCGATTTCAATTGTGGTGAACGAGCCAAAAGGCGATCGTTATCATGGTGGCGATGTTGCTGGTCCTGCGTTTGCAAAAATTATGTCTGGAGCATTACAAATGCTCAATGTTGAGCCATTAAATGAGAAAGAAAAAGTTGAACTGGCTGCAATCGCTAGGAGGGCAGAATAATGCTACTTAGTGATTTATTAGCTCCTTGGTTTCATTATGCTGGCCGTGAGTCGGTCTCAACGATGACTCTAGATAGCCGAGACGTCAGTGAAGGTTGTTTATTTGTGGCATTGCCAGGTCATCAAGTTGATGGTCGCCAGTTCATTAATAAAGCAATTGCGCAAGGTGCTTTAGGTGCATTAATTCATACTGACAATCCTGATGAGCATGGTCAGGTTAATTACCATGAGTCGGGCGCGGTATTGGTGTCCTTTTTTCAACTGAGCCGTCAATTGTCTGCAGTGGCAGCACAGCTATATCCGTTACAAAACGCTGAAATGGCCATTATTGGCGTCACTGGCACTAACGGTAAGACTTCAGTGAGTCAGCTTATTGCGCAATTGGTTACCTTAAAACAGCAAAAAGCGGCTGTTATGGGCACATTAGGCAATGGTGTTTGGGGAAGCTTGATTGATAGTGGCAATACTACAGCAGATGCCATTACCTTGGTGCGTCAACTACACGAGTTTCAGCAGCAAACCGTCAACACCTGCGCGATAGAAGTGTCTAGTCATGGTTTAGTGCAAGGTCGTGTAGAAGCTGTACCTTTTAACACGGCAGTATTTACTAATTTAAGCCGCGATCACCTTGATTATCATGGTGACATGGACGCTTATGGCGCTGCTAAAAAACGCTTGTTTAATTTCCCATGTATCAAAAATGGGTTACTGAACCTTGATGATGCCGTTGGTGAACAATGGTTTACAGCGCTGCAATCGACCAACATATTCGGCTTTAGCCTTAAAAAGCATCCTTTAGCGCGTTTTTATACTGACAATATGCATTTCAATGATGCGGGTGTGACCTGCGATTTTTATTATCCTGCAGATATCCACGACAGTAGCTCAGCAATGTTGAAAGATCAGTTGTCTTCGCCTCTTTTAGGTGACTTTAATCTATCAAATCTTGTTGCTTCGCTGGGCGCACTGTATTTGCAAGGTACTGACAACATTTTAGCTACCCAAGATGGTTTGATGGCCGAGTTACTCTCATTAGTACCGCATTTAACGCCTGTAGCTGGACGCATGGAGCGATTTAATCAAGCTAATGGCCCAACCTTAGTGGTTGACTATGCTCATACTCCTGATGCCATCGAGCATGCTTTGAAAGCGCTGCGCATCCATTGCCAAGGCACCTTATGGTGCGTGTTTGGTTGTGGTGGCGATCGCGATACGGGCAAACGCCCCTTGATGGCTCAAGCTGCTGAACAATTTGCTGATAAAGTGATGGTGACGAGTGATAATGCCCGCAGTGAAGAGCCGATGAGTATTATCAATGATGTGGTTGCAGGATTAACGCATCCAGAGCAAGCATTGACTGAAGTCGATAGAATTAATGCGATTAAATCCGTGGCGCAATTAGCTAAAGCTGGCGACATTGTCTTATTAGCGGGTAAAGGTCATGAAACATATCAAGAAGTTGCTGGTAGCAGAATTGATTACGATGAACGCGCTTTAGCGATGCAATTAACAGGTGGCAATGAAGCCTCAGATGAACCTCTTGTTAGCACTGGAGGCCTTTGATGATTGATATTAGATTATCAACCTTAGCTGATGAGCTTGATGCTCAACTTGTGGGTACTGACCTTATTATTGACGACGTCACCAGTGACAGCCGAAAAATGCACACTAATAGCCTTTTTGTTGCGTTAAAAGGTTTACGCTTTGATGGCCATAGTTTTGCTGCAACAGCGATTGAAAACGGTGCTAAAGCATTACTGGTTGAACATAAGCTGGATGTCGACATTCCTCAACTAATTGTCAAAAACAGCCAAAAGGCGATGGGGGCTATCGGTGCATATGTGCGCCAACAAGTGAACCCATATTCGATAGCACTAACAGGTTCTAACGGTAAAACTACCGTGAAAGAAATCGTCGCAACAATTTTGTCTCAGCATCACAAAGTGCTGTTTACTGCTGGTAATTTTAATAATGAAATCGGGGTGCCGTTAACCTTATTAAGATTAGCGCAAGAGCATGAATTTGGTGTGTTTGAGTTGGGTGCTAACCATCAGGGCGAAATTAATTATACTTCATCTTTAGTGACGCCTCAGGTGGCATTAGTGAATAATGTTGGCCGCGCTCACCTTGAAGGTTTTGGTTCAATTGAAGGTGTAGCCCAAGCTAAATCAGAAATATTTAATCACCTAAGTCCAGACGGTACAGCCATTATTAATGCTGACGATGATTTTGCAGATTTTATGGCAACTAAAGCGGCAGCATTTAAGCAACTTAGCTTCTCAGTTTCTGAAAACGTCAATGCTGATATTAAAGCGGTTGATATTGTTGCTGACGATAGCGGCTGTTATCAGTTTTCATTAGTTGTTTTAGGTCAATCTTACCCAGTACAACTTCCATTAGCTGGCTTGCATCAAGTAAGTAATGCACTAGCCGCTAGCGCCATTTGTATCGCACTCAATATCCCTGTCGCAGACATTGTGACGGGGTTAAGTGCGTTAACACCTGTTAAAGGTCGTATGGTGCCGCATAAAATGGGTCGTATTTTATTGGTTGATGATAGTTATAACGCAAACCCGACGTCTGTTGATGCCGCGATTAGCTGGTTAAAACAAACTCGAGGTTTTAAGTGTTTAGTGCTGGGAGATTTGGGCGAATTAGGTGACAATAGCGCCCTTTTGCATTTTGAGGTTGGCGAACAAGCCAAACTTGCTGGGATTGACGATCTGTTCTGTTGTGGTCAACTGACTGAATCGACAAGTAAAGCATTTGGTTCTGAGCACTTTAGTGACTCGGATTCCCTTGCTCAAGCATTAAAGGAAAAGATAAATCAGTTGCCGGATCAAGTAACTATTTTAGTAAAAGGTTCTCGAAGCGCAGCGATGGAAACTGTGGTCGAAGAGTTATTAAATGCCAATAGGCGCGGGGAGTTTGTTTAGATGCTGGCTTATTTAGCTGAGTATTTAACCCAGTTTTACAGTGGGTTTAATGTATTTTCTTATCTGACCTTAAGAGCCATTTTAGGGCTTATGACAGGTCTTATTTTTAGTTTATGGTTTGGTCCAAAACTGATTGAGCGATTGCAGTTATTGCAAATAGGACAAGTCGTCAGAAATGATGGACCAGAATCGCATTTTAGTAAACGCGGTACCCCTACAATGGGCGGTTTGCTGATACTCGCAGGGATTTTTGTCAGTGTTTTATTGTGGGGTGATTTATCCAATCGATATGTCATTGTGATGCTGTTTGTATTAGGTACCTTTGGCGGTATTGGTTTTCTTGATGACTACCTTAAAGTGGTTAAGAAAGATTCAAAAGGTCTGATTGCGCGTTGGAAATATGCATCGCAATCCATTGCCGCTTTGGCTGTGGCATTTTACTTGTACAGTTCAGCGACATTACCTGGTGAGACACAGTTAGTTGTGCCGTTTTTCAAAGATGTCATGCCGCAATTAGGTTTGCTTTATATCGTACTGGCTTATTTCACCATAGTGGGTGCGAGTAATGCGGTAAATCTAACCGACGGTCTTGATGGTTTAGCAATCATGCCTACAGTCATGGTTGCAGCGGCATTTGCACTGATTGCCTATTTATCAGGGCATGCACAGTTTGCCAGTTACTTACATATTCCGCATTTACCTGATGCAGGTGAACTAGTGATTGTATGTACTGCAATAGTCGGTGCGGGTTTAGGCTTTTTGTGGTTTAACACTTACCCTGCGCAAGTATTTATGGGCGATGTGGGATCGTTAGCTCTTGGAGCTGGACTCGGTGCCATTGCAGTATTAGTGCGCCAAGAAGTGTTATTAGTGATTATGGGCGGCGTTTTCGTTATGGAAACCGTATCGGTGATTTTACAAGTGGGTTCATACAAATTACGCGGCCAGCGTATTTTTAGAATGGCACCAATTCACCATCATTACGAATTGAAAGGTTGGCCAGAACCAAGAGTGATTGTTCGCTTTTGGATTATTTCGTTGTTCCTAGTGATGCTAGGACTGGCAACGCTTAAGTTAAGGTAGTTAGTAATGCAATCAAGCTATTCGCATATTGTTTTGGGCTTAGGTGCAACAGGTTTATCTGTTGTGCGTTATCTGATGTCCCAAGGTATTACACCATTGGTGATGGATAGCAGACGAACGCCACCTGGCCGAGAGACGTTAGCGCAGGAATTTCCTGATGTTGAGCTACTGAGAGGTGGGTTTGTATGTCGTTATTTGGTACAAGCAAAACACATTATTGTCAGCCCTGGCATTGCGGTTGATACGCCAGAGGTTCGCGCTGCAATTGATATGGGCATTGAAGTGATTGGCGATGTTGAGCTGTTTGCTCAAGCCGTTGCTGATAGAGGCCCATGTGTTGTTGCTATTACGGGCTCAAACGGTAAAACAACGGTAACGACATTAGTGTACGACATGCTTAAAGCCGCCGGTAAAAAGGTTGCGGTAGGTGGCAATATTGGTATTCCAGTGTTGGATTTATTAGCAACAGATGCTGAGTATTTCGTATTAGAACTGTCGAGTTTTCAATTAGAAACAACTCACAGCTTAAATTGCATCGCGGCGACGTGTTTGAACATCAGTGAAGATCATATGGATAGATATCACGATATTCATTCGTACCGCGCAGCTAAGTTACGTTTATATCAGCAGAGCCGTTTTGTGATGTTCAATCGTGACGATGCACTGACTTTTCCTGACGAGCCAACAAATCAAAATACCTTTGGTTTAGGGGTACCAGAAGGAGATGAGTGGGGTATTGCCGATGGTAAAATATTGCACGGCGAAAGTGAAATAATGAACCTGCATGAAGTCAGCTTAATCGGTAGTCATAATCAGGCTAACTTATTAGCTGCAATGGCATTAACAGATGCGTGTGGCATTGATAAGAATACCATGGTTGAGATTGCATCCAACTTTGCTGGTTTAGAGCATCGTTGTGAAATGGTTGGCCTAAAGCAAGGTGTCACTTATATCAATGATTCGAAGGCGACCAATGTAGGGGCTACCGTTGCGGCATTAAATGGATTGAGTGATCACTTAGGTGACTTGATTTTGATTGCAGGTGGCGAAGGCAAAGGCGCAGATTTTAAAGAACTTGAAGCTTCACTGAGTAATGTGACCCAAGTGATCACCTTCGGTAAAGACGGATCTAAAATTGCGGCACTAAAAACTGACAGTATTATCGTTAAAAACCTAGAAGAAGCGGTTGCTAAAGCGGTTGAAATCACTTTTTCAGGGGATATCGTTTTATTGTCTCCAGCTTGTGCTAGCACCGATATGTATAAGAACTTCATGGAAAGAGGTCATCACTTTAAGCAATTAGTGGAGCAGATTGAAGATGGCGAGGGGTGAGCAACAGCTTAGCTTATTCCAACAAGTCCTGAAAAGGTCTTGGCCGGACATTCTGTCTGAAACGTCGCCAGGTGATCAGCTGTATGATAGAAGTTTATTTGTCGCCGTTTTAGGGCTAATTACATTTGGCTTTGTCATGGTGATGTCAGCCTCTATGCCGGAAGCGCAGAAGCTAACAGATAACCCGTTTCATTTCATATATCGCCACGTTGCATATTTGATGGGCTGTGGTGTTATCGCTTATGCGGTACTGAACATAGAATTGAAGTTATGGGAGCGCTATAGCGCTTATTTAGTACTTCTAGTGTTGTTGATGTTGGTGGCAGTTCTGGTTGTAGGCACCACGGTGAATGGCGCAACACGATGGCTGGCGATAGGGCCCGTAAGGATCCAAGTCGCTGAGATAGCCAAATTTGTTTTTATTATTTATATGTCGGGATATTTGGTGCGCCGACATGGTGAGTTGAGAGAGAACAGTAAAGGGTTTTATAAGCCAATTTTTGTGTTTTTACTGTTTGCATTTTTGATTCTTGCCCAACCGGATTTAGGTACTGTGGTGGTACTTTTCGTATGTACCGTAAGCCTATTGTTTTTGGCGGGTGCGCGAATTATGGACTTTTTGGTACTGATATTTTTTGGTATCGCAATGTTTGTATTTTTAGTGGTGTTTGAGCCATATCGGATGCGGCGTGTAACGTCATTTTTAGACCCATGGGAAGACCCATTTGGTAGTGGTTATCAATTAACTCAGTCATTAATGGCATACGGACGCGGTGATATATTTGGCCAAGGTTTAGGTAACAGTATTCAAAAGCTGTCATACCTGCCTGAGGCTCACACTGATTTTATTTTTGCTGTGATCGGCGAAGAGTTAGGTTTTGTAGGCATCGTTTGTGTGCTAACCGTATTATTTTTTGTGTCTTTTAGAGCAATTAGATTGGGCAACTTGTGTTTGAGTATTCAACGCCCATTTGAAAGTTACTTAGCTTACGGCATCGGCATTTGGATTTGCTTCCAAACCGTTGTCAACGTAGGCGCGAGTATTGGTATGTTACCGACAAAAGGTCTGACATTACCCTTTATTAGCTATGGTGGCAGTAGTTTGTGGGTCATGACGGCTGCAGTCATGTTATTGATACGCATAGATTATGAAAGGCGGCTAAGTTTGACGCAGGCGGTGCAAGGGAGAATAAAGAAATGAGCCCTAATATAACAGATGCACCCAAGTTATTGGTGATGGCTGGCGGCACGGGTGGACATGTATTCCCGGCGTTAGCAGTGGCAAAAGCATTGGCTAAAAAAGGTTGGCAAGTTCGTTGGTTAGGGACCGCTGACCGTATGGAAGCACGCTTAGTGCCTCAACATGGATTTGATATTGAGTTTATAGACATCAAAGGCGTTCGTGGCAATGGCATTATTAGAAAGCTTGCTGCGCCTTTTAAGATTTTGCGTTCAATTATGCAAGCAAAAGCTTTCATTAATGAATTTAAACCTGATGTGATTATTGGTATGGGTGGATTTGCCAGTGGGCCTGGCGGGGTAGCGGCAAAGTTGTCGGGCATACCGTTAGTGCTGCATGAGCAAAATGCAATACCTGGAATGACCAATAAGTTGTTATCGCGCATAGCTACTAAAGTGTTGTGTGCATTTCCAAATACATTTTTACCTGCAACGAATGCAGAGGTAGTCGGTAACCCAATTCGACAAGAGTTAATCGAATTAGGACAAACGACGAAAGTGTGTGATGACTCAGCACTTAAAGTATTAGTGGTGGGTGGCAGCTTAGGCGCCAAAATTTTTAATGATGTTATGCCAGATGTTGTGGGGCAATTAAGCCAACAACACTCAATTACTGTATGGCATCAGGTAGGCAAAGGAAATCAGCCTGCCGTAAAAAGCCATTACCAAGACAAGGGTCAAGCGGCCAGTGTCAATGTGGCAGAATTTATAGATGACATGGAAGCCGCTTATCGCTGGGCTGATGTTGTTGTTTGTCGTTCGGGAGCATTAACGGTTTCTGAATTAGCCGCGGTGGGAAGAGCCAGTATTTTAGTGCCTTATCCCCATGCAGTTGACGATCATCAAACAAAGAATGCTTCAGTATTAGTAGAAGCCGGTGCGGCATTTTTATTACCGCAGACCATATTAAACGCAGATAATTTAGCTGAGAAATTAACCCTCTTTGCTGAACAAAGACACGTTGTTTCAGAGATGGCACAACAAGCCAGAAGTGTTGCAGTGTTAGATGCAACCCAACGTGTAGCGAGTATTTGTGCTGAATTAGCACGAAAGGATTGAAATGACTAAAACAGAGAAGTACGCCCAATTACGTAGCATGATCCCTGAGATGAGACGGATTAAGAAAATCCATTTTGTCGGTATAGGTGGTGCTGGAATGGGCGGGATAGCCGAAGTATTAGTAAATGAAGGTTATCAAATTAGTGGTTCAGATATTGCTGTTAATAGCGTGACAGAAAGGCTCGCGAGCTTAGGCGCGAAGATTATTATTGGCCATCAGGCTGAAAGCGTGGCTGATGTAGATGTTGTGGTGGTATCGACAGCAATTGAGCAAGAAAACCCTGAAATCATAGCTGCAAAAGAGCGTCGAATTCCGATTGTACGCCGTGCAGAAATGCTAGCAGAGCTTATGCGTTACCGACATGGGGTCGCGATTGCGGGCACTCATGGTAAAACCACAACGACAAGCTTAATTGCTAGCGTTTATGGCCAAGCAGAGCGAGACCCAACATTTGTTATTGGTGGTTTACTTAATAGTGCAGGCACGAATGCTCGTCTTGGGACAAGTCGCTATTTGATTGCAGAAGCAGATGAAAGTGATGCGAGCTTTTTACATTTACAACCTATGGTCAGTGTGATCACCAATATCGAAGCTGACCACATGGACACTTATGGTGGTGATTTTGAAAAGTTGAAGACCACCTTCGTCGATTTTTTACATAACCTGCCTTTTTATGGCGTTGCGGTAATGTGTATCGATGATGAAGTGATACAAGAAATTATGCCAAGAGTGGGCAGACAAGTGGTCACTTACGGCTTTAGTGACATTGCTGATGTGCAAGCACTTAACTTTAAGCAAGTCGGACACCAGAGCCAGTTTAGTGTTCGTCGTAAAAACCGTGATGATTTAGATATTGTATTAAATCTACCTGGTGAGCATAACGTGCTAAATGCGTTAGCTGCGATAGCAGTAGCTAGTGAGGATGATATTGATGATGAGGCTATTGTCGCCGCATTAGCAGAATTTGAAGGTATTGGTAGACGTTTTCAGCACCTTGGTGAATTTGATACTGCTAATGGCAAGGTGATGTTGGTTGATGATTATGGTCATCATCCAAGTGAAGTACTTGCAACGATTAAAGCTGCAAGAGCGGGTTGGCCAGATAAACGATTAGTGATGGCGTATCAACCACATCGCTATAGTAGAACCCGTGATTTGTATGAAGACTTTGTTGAAGTCTTATCGCAAGTAGACGGTTTATTGTTGTTAGATGTTTATGCCGCTGGTGAAAGCGTGATACCTGGTGCAGATGGTCGCTCATTGTGCCGCTCCATAAGATTGCGCGGCCAAGTGGACCCTATTTTTGTTGCATCACCAGAGTTGTTAGCTGATGTATTACCTGATGTATTGCAAGAAGGCGATTTATTGCTGACTCAAGGGGCTGGTAATATTGGCGCTCTGTCAAAGTCGCTGGCATCAAGTAATCTTGGTTTTAGAAAGTAGGTTTTAAAAATAGTTTTTGAAAAGTAGCTTGAGTCAGTCGCAGGGAAATGGTGAGTTTTGATTGATTTTTATACTATAACTGCTTGTAAATATAAACTTTAATACAGTCAGCATGCTAGATATAATGGTGAATTGCCCAATGAAAGTGACAGTGTACAGTTTGGAGTTACAGTAGCTGTGGCGTGGAGTGATAAAGCTCGCCAGTTAAAAGGCCATTTGAGTGAAGTCAATTGGTACTTATACACCGGGTTACTGTTTTTACTGACGGTATTACTCACCATTGTTTGGGCTGGCCTTAAGCTTAATGTATTACTGAATGATGCTGATGCATTACCGATAGATGCCGTCGCGATAAAAGGCGAGCGAATTTATACCTCGGATGCTGAAATTCAGGCTGCGCTACAAGCGTTAATGGAACGCAGTTTTTTTAGCGCCGACGTTGGTGAAGTACAGCAAGCTTTAGAAGCATTACCTTGGGTCTACCATGCGTCTGTAAGGCGAGAGTGGCCTGCAAAATTAAAAGTGACCTTGCAAGAGCAACATGTTGTTGCACATTGGAATGGAGATGACTGGCTAAATGTGAATGGCGAAGTGTTTGCAGCTGAATCACATTCGAGTATTAATACATTGCCGGTACTTTCAGGCCCAGAAGAAATGTCTTCTGAAGTGTTAACTAGTTATCAGCAATTGTCTGATTTATTGAGTATTAATGGTTTTAAGCTGGCAAGTTTAAGTTTAAGTCCACGACATGCATGGCATGCAAGATTAGATAACGGCATTCTTCTCGAATTAGGACGAGAAGATAAGATGTCGAGAATACAAAGATTTATTAATGTTTACCCTGAAATAACACGAAATCAAAAGCCAATAGCAACGATCGATTTACGCTATGACACCGGAGTCGCCGTTGGCTGGGACGATACTAAAACAGAGAGTCGACACTAAATGACCAAAAATCAGGAAAGAAATCTTATCGTAGGCCTAGATATAGGCACATCCAAGGTCGCAGTGATCATTGGTGAAGTGCTACCTGACGGTGAGATAAGCGTGGTCGGTTTAGGCAATCATCCTTCGCGCGGAATGGATAAAGGTGGCGTGAATGATTTGGATTCTATCGTAAAAAGTGTGCAGCGCGCACTTGATCAAGCAGAGTTAATGGCTGATTGCCAAGTATCTTCTGTGTATTTAAGTATTTCAGGTAAGCACATCGCATGTCAGAACGAAAATGGCATGGTGTCAATTAACGATGAAGAAGTGACGCAAGAAGACGTTGATAACGTTATTCATACAGCGCGCTCAGTGAAGATCCCAACTGAAAGACGGATCCTTCATGTGTTACCGCAAGAATATTCAATTGACGTTCAAGATGGTATTAAGAGTCCTATCGGTATGTCGGGTATGCGAATGGAAGCGAAAGCACATATCGTGACCTGCGCCAACGACATGGCAAAAAATATCACCAAAAGCGTCGAACGTTGCGGCTTAACAGTTGATGACTTAGTTTTTTCAGGCATTGCGTCAGCAGATTCTGTGTTAACGAATGATGAAAAAGATTTAGGTGTTTGTATTGTTGATATTGGTGGCGGCACAACAGATATTGCTGTTTATACCAACGGCGCACTGAGGCATTGTGCTGTGATATCAGTAGCAGGTAATCAGGTAACCAGTGATATCGCTAAAATTTTTAGAACACCATTGACACATGCTGAGCAAATCAAAGTGCAATTTGCTAGTGCAAGAAGTTCAATGGTCAGCCGCGAAGACAGCATCGAAGTACCATCAGTCGGTGGCCGCCCTTCACGCAGCATGTCACGTCATACATTGGCGGAAGTAGTAGAACCAAGATATCAGGAGTTATTTGAACTGGTATTAAAAGAATTAACTGACTGTGGCTTAGAAGATCAAATAGCCGCAGGTATAGTATTAACCGGTGGAACAGCGTCAATTACTGGCGCTGTTGATATTGCTGAAGCGACTTTCGGCATGCCAGTTAGGGTAGCGTCGCCGCTACCAGTAAAAGGGTTAAATGAATACGTGGATCAACCTGTTTATTCTACTGGAATAGGGTTGCTTCATTATGGCGCCAGACGCGTAATCGAACGTCAGTTCGAACGCCCTGAACGTCAAGGGGTTACCAGTCTTTTGAATCGGGTCAAAAGCTGGTTTAAGGGTGAATTTTAATAACGCAGACTAACGGAGATCAGACAATGTTTGAGATCATGGACACACATAATGACGAAGCGGTGATCAAGGTCATCGGCGTCGGTGGTGGTGGCGGTAACGCTGTCGAACATATGGTTAAACACAGCATCGAAGGTGTTGAGTTTATCGTAACGAATACGGATGCTCAGGCATTACGCAAATCAGGTGCAGGCTCAACTATTCAATTAGGACGTGATGTCACTAAAGGTCTAGGTGCTGGAGCAAACCCTGATGTGGGTCGCCAAGCTGCTGAAGAAGATAAAGAAAACATTCGCGCTGCAATCAAAGGGTCAGACATGATCTTTATTGCTGCTGGAATGGGTGGCGGTACAGGTACTGGCGCCGCACCAGTTGTAGCTGAAATTGCTCGCGAAGAAGGTATTTTGACTGTTGCTGTCGTCACTAAGCCGTTTCCTTTCGAAGGCAAAAAGCGTATGACTTTTGCTGATCAAGGTATTGCTGAGCTTGCAAAGCATGTTGACTCATTGATTACTATCCCAAATGAAAAGCTATTAAAAGTATTGGGTCGTGGTACATCATTGTTGGATGCATTTGCTGCTGCTAATAATGTGTTATTAGGCGCAGTGCAGGGTATTGCTGAGTTAATTACTCGTCCAGGTTTAATTAACGTGGATTTCGCCGATGTTAAAACAGTTATGTCAGAAATGGGTAATGCCATGATGGGCACAGGTGTTGCAACGGGTGATGATCGCGCAGAAGAAGCGGCAGAAGCTGCAGTGGCAAGTCCATTACTTGAAGATATTGATCTAGCTGGTGCGCGCGGCGTATTAGTTAACATTACAGCAGGTATGGATATCAGTATTGAAGAGCTAGAAACAGTGGGTAACCACGTTAAAGCATACGCATCTGATAATGCTACCGTGGTTGTTGGCGCAGTTATTGACCCAGAAATGAGTGAAGAGCTACGTGTAACGGTTGTTGCTACTGGTATTGGCGCAGAGAAGAAGCCTGATATCCAATTAGTGACTAAGCCTGTTTCACGCCCTGAACCTGCTGCAGTTATTGAACCAAAAGTTGAGCCAGCTGAAGAACCAGCTATCACGACTAACTATGTAGCACCGACAGGAAATGCTGTTCCAGCTCCTCAGCCAGCAGCTCAACCTGCTGCACGTGTTGATGGTGATTACTTAGATATCCCAGCATTTTTACGTAAGCAAGCTGATTAGTCGCTGAAAGTAAAAATGAAAATCTGTAAAAGCTAAGATGTTGATAGAATGTTACTTATGTAAGTAGAGGCGTATAAAAAGACTCTAAAGGGTACTTTTTTGTGAAAAGACAATTTTATGTTAGTATACCGCCTCAGCTTACTGGGTTAACTCAGTATATATAGCTCAAGAATGTTTATTTTAAAGTGATTAAAACGGGTAACTGAATGATTTTTCAAAGAACTGTTCAAAAAATGGTGAAGAGTACTGGTGTCGGATTGCATTCCGGCAACAAGGTAACTCTGTGCATTATGCCCGCACCTGTCAATTCTGGTATCGTACTTAGACGTACAGATTTAACGCCTGCAGTGGAAATTCCTGCAAAAGCGAATCTAGTTCGTGAAACAACTATGTGTACGGCATTAGTAAATGATGAAGGTGTTCGCATTTCAACTATCGAACATTTATTTGCAGCACTTGCAGGCCTTGGCATAGATAACGCTGTTATCGAAGTTGATGCTCCTGAAATCCCGATTATGGATGGCAGTGCAAGTCCGTTTGTTTTCTTACTGCAAAGCGCAGGTATTAAAGAACAATCGGTAGCGAAAAAATATATCAAAATCAATCAAACCATTCGTGTTGAAGACGGTGATAAGTGGGCTGAGTTAAAGCCTTATAAAGGTTTTAGAGTTGATTTCAAAATTGACTTTAATCATCCAGAGATTTCTCGCAGCCAACAACATATGGTGATGGATTTTTCAACATCTGCTTTTGTTAAAGATATTAGCCGAGCTAGAACTTTCGGCTTCATGCAAGATATCGAATACTTACGTGCTAATAATTTAGCACTAGGTGGCAGCATGGAAAATGCTGTTGTGCTTGATGAATATCGTGTCCTTAACCCTGACGGTCTGCGATATGAGGACGAATTTGTAAAGCATAAGATTCTTGATGCGTTTGGTGATTTATATGTAGCAGGTCACGCGATTGTTGGTGAATTCTGTGCATATAAAACAGGTCATGCTTTAAATAACCAATTGGTTAGGGCATTACTTGCACAACAAGAAGCTTGGGAGTTAGTCAGCTTTGAAAACGAAGTTGATGTACCACTGAGCTTTATGGTGCCAGGCGCTACATCTTTAGCGTAAAAATTAAGATTGCCTATTACGGCTGGCTAATGCAGCCAGCCGTTTTAGTTTTTCACCAAGTGAACCTTCTACGTGATCAGCCAATGACTGCAGGTGTTCTGCAGCTACAGGGCTGATTTTTGCATAGTTACTTGGTGCTTTACTTGGCGTAATTGCTATCCCTGGGTTGACTTTAACCTCTATAGCGGTAAGCATTGGAAGCGTTTCTTCCTGAAGTTGTTGCAGTAGTTTGGTCTTTTGGAAATTTATTCTAGCAGCCCATGCAGCCGAAGTAGTTTCAATAACAAGAACACCCTGACGAAGATTAGCGACTTTTAGCTGTTCACTAACAGGACCATTTAAGCACTGTTTTACGTAAGTATTCAGTTGATTTAATAATTCTGCTTTCTCAGCGAGTTCCGGTAATGTTCCCGATTGATGTAGCAATCTACTGAGATCTTGAGGGGGCTTTTTCATATGATAATAAGATGGCTGAGTTAGGCTATGAGTGTAACAGTTTTTATTCAAGGTCGAAATGGAGTAACACGTTGGCATCCTAGCAAACGATGGTTACTTCTACCTATCCTTTTAGTGGCGGCAGGAACTGGTCTTTACCAGCAGAGCGCCGATCGTTTTGCTGCGCAACAAACTAAAGTTGATGAAAATCAAAAGTTGCGTGAACAGCAAAAACAACAAGTCATGAATCTCAAAAAAGCGACAGAAACACAATTAAGCACCTTAGTTGCCCACGTCGCGAGAATGCAAGCTAACGTTACTCGTTTAGAGGCGTTAGGCCAGCAAGTTGCCGAAAATAATTTACTTGAAGATCAATTTGATTTTTCTACCGAAGTGGGTGTCGGTGGTCTAAGTGAAATCGGTGCAGGTGTAGAGCTCAACCAACTGTTAGATGACATGTCGCAGTTGGCCTCCAGAATTGATAATAATAATGTTCAGCTGTCACTACTTGAAACCGTGGCAACTAATCTCCATATAGATAAAGAACGTTATATATCAGGGCGACCAATCGTTAAAGGTTGGTTATCTTCGCCCTACGGTTTACGAAATGACCCTTTTAATGGTCGTAGAACATTGCACAAAGGCATTGATTTTGCGGGTAAGGAAGGCGGCGATGTAATTGCAACTGCTGCAGGAGTGGTTACATGGTCCGGAAATATGCTTGGTTATGGCGGGCTTGTGGAAATTGATCATGGAAATGGTTACCGCACTCGTTATGGACACAATAAATCTATGTCAGTAAACCTAGGTGACGTCGTTGCCAAAGGCGATAAAATTGCCAGTATGGGTAGCACAGGCCGGTCCACCGGTCCCCACGTGCACTACGAAGTATTGCGAAATGGACAACAAATCGATCCACGAAAGTTCGTCTATCGCAAGGCTAGTTAATAACATTTTCGGTTAAGTCGCTCAATTGAGCTCAACCTACAAGAGATAAGTGATTAAGATGTTAGGCAAATTACTGACAAAAGTATTCGGCAGTCGTAACGACCGCACCTTGAAAGGCCTTGGTAAAGTTGTAACTAAGATAAATGCGTTAGAAGCTGAATATGAAAAGCTGACTGATGAAGAACTAAAAGTAAAAACAGAAGAGTTTCGTCAGCGTATTGAAAATGGTGAAACATTAGAAGCGATTATGGCTGAAGCATTTGCTACAGTTCGCGAAGCATCAAAGCGTGTTTTTGAAATGCGCCATTTCGATGTCCAATTATTGGGTGGTATGGTACTAGATAGTAATCGTATCGCTGAAATGAGAACGGGTGAAGGTAAAACACTTACCGCAACACTCCCAGCATACTTAAACGGTTTAACTGGCAAAGGTGTTCACGTTATTACCGTGAATGATTACCTTGCAGGTCGTGATGCTGAGAATAACCGTCCTCTTTTTGAATTCCTAGGCTTAACAGTCGGCATTAACGTTGCGGGTTTAGGTCAAGTTGAGAAGAAAGAAGCGTATAACTCTGATATTACCTACGGTACTAACAACGAGTTTGGTTTTGATTACCTTCGTGACAACATGGCGTTTTCTCCTCAAGAACGTGTTCAACGTCCTCTTCATTACGCATTGATCGATGAAGTCGATTCAATCTTGATTGATGAAGCACGTACACCATTGATTATTTCTGGTGCAGCTGAAAACAGTTCAGAACTATATATTAAAGTAAACACACTGATCCCTAACCTTATCGTTCAAGAGAAAGAAGATACTGAAGATGAGATTGGCGAAGGTGACTTTAGTATTGATGAGAAAGCGAAACAAGTTCACTTCACTGAACGTGGTCAAGAAAAAGTAGAACAACTGCTTATTGAACTTGGCGTGCTAAATGAAGGCGACTCACTTTATTCCGCAGCAAATATCTCTTTATTGCACCATGTGAATGCAGCACTGCGTGCGCATACATTATTTGAACGCGATGTAGATTATATTGTTCAAGATGGCGAAGTCATCATTGTTGATGAACATACTGGCCGTACAATGCCAGGTCGTCGTTGGTCTGAAGGTTTACATCAAGCTGTAGAAGCTAAAGAAGGTGTAAATATTCAAAATGAAAACCAAACATTAGCGTCTATCACATTCCAGAACTACTTCCGTCAATACGAGAAGTTAGCAGGTATGACAGGTACAGCAGATACTGAAGCATTTGAATTCCAGCATATCTATGGACTTGATACTGTCGTAGTACCGACGAATAAGCCAATGGTTCGTAATGACATGGCTGATTTGGTGTATTTGACTGCAACTGAAAAATACAACGCGATTATTACCGATATTAAAGGTTGTCGTGAACGTGGCCAGCCAGTACTTGTTGGTACGGTATCGATTGAACAGTCTGAATTATTAGCGACTTTATTAAAGCAAGCTAAGATCCCACATTCAGTATTGAACGCGAAATTTCACGAAAAAGAAGCACAAATTGTTGCTGATGCAGGTAGCTCAGGCACAGTGACCATCGCAACTAACATGGCCGGTCGTGGTACCGATATCGTGTTAGGTGGTAACTGGAAAGTTGAAGTAGAAGCGCTTAAAAACCCAACAGAAGATCAAGTCGCTAAAATTAAAGCTGAATGGCAAGTACGTCATGACGCAGTAATTGCAGCTGGCGGTTTACATATTCTGGGTACAGAGCGCCATGAGTCGCGCCGTATTGATAACCAATTACGTGGTCGCTCTGGTCGACAAGGTGATGCAGGTTCTTCACGTTTCTATTTATCAATGGAAGATAGCTTAATGCGCATCTTCGCATCTGATAAAGTCACTGGCATGATGAAAAAACTGGGTATGGAAGAGGGCGAAGCCATCGAACATCCTTGGGTATCTCGTGCTATTGAAAATGCACAACGTAAAGTTGAAGCACGTAACTTCGATATCCGTAAGCAATTACTTGAATATGATGATGTAGCTAATGACCAACGCCAGGTTGTTTACTCACAACGTAATGAGTTGATGGATGCGGAAAGTATTGAAGACACAATCTCAAACATCGAACAAGATGTAGTTAGTACTGTCATTGACCAATATATCCCACAACAATCAGTTGAAGAGTTATGGGATGTACCAGGTTTAGAGCAACGTCTTGAGCAAGAGTATGGTTTGAAACTGACTATTCAACAGTGGTTGGATACAGAAGATGACTTACACGAAGAAACGTTACGTGAAAGAATCGTAACGAGTTGGAGTGATGCATACAAAGCTAAAGAAGAAATGGTCGGTGCACAAGTACTACGTCAGTTTGAAAAAGCGGTTATGCTTCAAACCTTAGATGGTTTGTGGAAAGAGCATCTCGCAGCAATGGATCATTTACGTCAGGGTATTCATTTACGTGGATATGCGCAAAAGAATCCTAAGCAAGAGTATAAGCGTGAATCATTCGAGTTATTCCAGCAAATGTTGGAATCACTGAAGCTTGATGTCATTAGCGTACTGTCTAAAGTACAAGTACAAGCTCAATCAGATGTTGATGAAATGGAACAGCGTCGTCGTGATGAAGAAGCTAAGATCCAACGTGACTATCAACATGCAGCATCAGAAGCTTTAACGGATAACACAGAAGCTGAAGCGGCAATTCCAAGAACGGTTATTCGTGATGGGGAAAAAGTCGGTCGAAACGACCCTTGCCCATGTGGTTCAGGTAAAAAGTACAAGCAATGCCACGGTAAGTTAACCTAAATAAGGTTTTCTTAAGAGTATTTTAAAAAGCAGCTATTAACAGCTGCTTTTTTTATACCTATAAATCAGACCATTAAATAATCATTATCTTTGGTTTTGTGGATAACGTTGTGGATTATAAGTGGTTAGCTTGTGGCTAAATCAAAAGATTTAAAATAATTGAAATTAATTCAAAAAAGCCCTTGCGGTGTTTCAGAATCTGCCTATAATGCGCATCCACTGACACGGCAAACCACGCACTAGCATGGGTTACACGCCAAATCAGTTCACTGTAAAGTGACGCTGAAAATAGTTTTTAAATTAGTTTAAAAATGACTTGACGCGAAACGGGAATTGCGTAAAATACGCATCCCTAAGCCAATGACCTAGCGTCTAACGGCGGTGTCTGAAAAATTGATACCACGCTCTTTAACAATTTATCAAGTAATCTGTGTGGACACTCACAGGTGTTGAGTTAATCGAAATTGTCACTTAGGTGG